>JAPLQC010000003.1:12277-29983 GCA_026399895.1 Burkholderiales bacterium | reverse complement strand
ATCAATTGTGGTGCCATGGGAGACTTTGCTGACATCGGTCGCGTTGTACATCGTGATACCCGTCATCCTTGCGCAAATTTGGCGTCGCAGCTTGCTCGCGCGTGGTCCAGAAGTATTCGAAGCCACTATGCAACGCATCGGCAATTGGTCGATCGGTGCACTGCTAGCCACGCTGGTACTGCTATTCGCGTTTCAAGGTGAGGCGATATTGCGGCAGCCATTGGTGATTGCGCTACTCGCCGTACCGATCCTGATTCAGGTGTTTTTCAATGCCGGGCTGGCGTATTGGCTGAACCGAAAACTCGGCGAGTCTCACGCAGTGGCCTGCCCCTCTGCCCTGATTGGTGCGTCGAATTTTTTCGAGCTAGCAGTGGCTGCAGCGATTAGCCTATTCGGCTTTGACTCAGGCGCGGCGTTAGCGACCGTGGTCGGGGTGCTTATTGAGGTACCGGTGATGTTGGTGGTAGTGAAGATCGTAAACAATAGTCGCGTTTGGTATGAGAACGCGCCCGCTGAAAACGGTTGATCGCTCAGCCCTGGCGCAGCACCATCGCACTGCGCGGGAATTGAATCGTAAAGCGACTGCCCTTACCTGCCTCGGAGTGAATCTGTAGCTGCGCATCGTGCCGCATCAGCACATGCTTGACGATCGCCAAGCCTAAGCCTGTTCCCTTGGTCTCGCGTGAGCGGCTCTTATCTACACGGTAAAAGCGCTCTGTCAGTCGCGAAATGTGCTCCTGACTAATGCCGATACCGGTGTCTGACACAATGCAGCGCGGGCCTTCATCACCGTTAGACCACTGGATTTCGACTTGCCCACCGTCTGGCGTATAGCGCACAGCATTCGACACCAGATTACCAATCGCGCTGCGCAACTCTTCGGTATTGCCGCGCAAGTCGGGCCCATTCACGACCAAACTAATCTGATGCCGACCTGCGGACAGCGCGTTTGCCTCAGCTTCAATTTTCTCGAGTAACTCGCGAATATTGATCACTTCCTCGCGCAGCGGATAATCCATTGATTCAAGACGAGTCAGTACCAGCATATCTTCAACCAAATGCTGCATGCGCTGGCCTTGCTCGAACATCAGCTTCATATGTCGCGTGCGCGTCGGCGTATCCAACTCGGGTTGGTTCGCTGCGATTTCCAGAAAACCGTTAATGACAGTCAGCGGCGTTCTCAACTCATGCGAGGCATTGGCGATGAAATCTCGACGCATCTGATCGAGCCGCTCAAAATCTGTCACATCATGCGATACCAAAATATGCCGTCGATTCTCGAACGGAATCAGGCGCACGATCAGCTTGCGGTCATCTACGTCGAGCGTGAGTGGCTCTTCATATCTGCCTAGGATGATGTAATCAATGAACTCGGGGCTGCGAATTAAGTTGGTGACACGCATGCCTTTGTCGGTCGCGAGCGATAAGCCAAGGTGCTGCTCGGCTACCGGGTTGCACCACTCAAGGAAGAGTACGTCGTCCATGATCACCACGCCGTCTGGCAACTGGCTCATGGCTTGTCTAAAGCGTGACAACCACTCTGCTAATTCAGTGCGGTTTTTCTGATCCTCACGCCGCATACGGTACAGCTTGGCAAAAATTTCCGTCCAAGCACCGCCACCATCATCAAGCCTGACCCGCTCAGGGTCTTCCAGCCAAGCCGACAAGCGGTACATGTGGAACAGTTGCTGCAGCAACATTAGCGCGAGCACTACCAGCGAGATAAACAAACCCACCAGCGCGCCCCATAGATAACCAGTCGCCAGACCGGCAACACTGACCAGCGCGAAACGCAGGCCAACGGGAATCCAGAACAGGGTTTGATGCGTCATCTCGGGGAGCTGCTTAGTCCCGGCTTGCGCCGAGCGGTTGGCTGACCTGCCACTGCCAGTTGACGCGCCGCGTGTGCTTGGGGCACGGCCAGATCTTGTCTTGCCCGATTGTACTGGAGACCGCGACTTCTCCGACAGCATATAACCCACGCTGCGTACGGTTTTGATCAGGCTGTCGGCGGGCGCCAAGGCCTTGCGGAGGCGGAGGATGTGAACATCCACGGTACGCTCCTCGAGTACCACATGGTCTCCCCAAACCTTGTCGAGCAACTGGCCACGGGTAAACACGCGCTCGGGGTGAGCAATCAGGAAGCGTAGTAGCTTGAACTCGGCGTGGCCCATCTCGATCGCCTGGCCATCGACGCTGACACGGCAACTGACTGGATCTACGGTCAGCGGGCCAGCGCGCATTTCAAGCTCGGAGTGCTCTGGGGTTTTGCGCCGGATCAGTGCCTTGATACGGGCATTCAGCTCGCGTGGCGAAAAGGGTTTGGTGATGTAATCGTCAGCACCCTGCTCCAGCCCCTGCACTTTGTCTTCTTCCATGCTTTTTGCGGTCAGCATGATGACAGGCAAGTTGGCGAAGTTGCGATCGGCACGGATACGTGCCAACAGACGAATACCGGATTGGTCCGGCAACATCCAGTCCAGCAGCATGAGCTGAGGACGTTTTTGCTGCAGGTAAGCCCAGGCACTGGCGGTGTCGTTGACCGCATCCACCGCCCAACCGGCACCCTTGAGGGTAAAGGTGATTAGTTCGACGATGGGCAGCTCGTCCTCAACAACCAGAATGGTAGGTTCAACCGCTGCCATGAATCGCTTCCCGCCTTAGGCGGCGCCTTGCTGCACGGCGTAATCCGTATGGCGAATATCCTTACCTTCGACGATATACACCACATACTCGGCAATATTTTTTGCATGATCGCCAATGCGCTCAATCGCCTTAGCAACCCATAGCGTGTCAAGCGACGCCGAAATCGTACGCGGGTCTTCCATCATGAATGTAATGACGTTCCGCATGACTAAGCGAAATTCATTGTCAACTTTTTCATCATCGATGATCAGGCGGGTAGCCAGCTTTTGATCCAGTCGGGCGAATGCATCGAGTGATTCATGCAGCAGCTTGCCCGCATGATCTGCCATCACGCGTATCGTGTCTTCATGGGCAATGGGTACCAATCCGCGCTGGTGCATTTGTGCGGCAGCACGTGCGATCTTGGTTGCTTCGTCGCCGATACGCTCAAGATCCGTAATCACTTTGATGGTTGCCATAACCGTACGAAGATCATTGGCAGCAGGCTGACGCTTGACGATCAAATGGCTGCAGGCGTCATCGAGCGCGACCTCCATCTGATTCACCTCGACGTCAGCACCTTTAATACGCTCGGCCTCTCTGGCATCGAGCAAGCGGAAGCAAGCCAGCGCGTCGAAAAACTGTTTTTCGACCAAACCGCCCATTTGCAAAACGCGCGAGCGGATTGCTTCTAGATCTTGCTCGTACTGGCGCGACGAATGTTCATTCGGCATGGTGGTCTCCTGATCAGCCGAAGCGGCCGGTAATGTAATCCTGAGTTTCCTTCTTGGACGGATTCAAGAAGATTTTGTCGGTTTCACCAAACTCGACCAGTTCACCCAAATACATATACGCCGTGAAATCCGAGCAACGGGCTGCCTGCTGCATATTGTGGGTGACGATCGTGATGGTGTAATCCTCTTTCAACTCGCTGATGAGTTCTTCAATTTTTACGGTTGAGATCGGATCAAGTGCCGAAGTTGGCTCATCCAGCAACAATACATCGGGTTTGACCGCGACGCCGCGGGCAATACACAAACGCTGCTGCTGGCCACCGGAGAGCGAGAGCCCGCTCTTGCCCAGCTTGTCTTTTACCTCATTCCACAGTGCCGCCTTATTCAGCGCCCACTCAACGCGCTCATCCATTTCGCCTTTTGACAGGTTTTCATAGAGCCGAACGCCAAAAGCGATATTTTCATAAATCGACATCGGAAATGGGGTGGGCTTTTGGAACACCATACCAACCTTGGCACGCAGCACATTGACGTCAACATCCTTGTCGAGAATGTTGCGGCCATTGAAAATAATCTCGCCTTCCGCACGCTGACCAGGATACAAGTCGTACATGCGGTTGAGGGTACGCAATAGCGTCGACTTACCACAGCCCGAGGGTCCGATGAAGGCGGTGACCTTGCGCTCGAAAATATCGAGATTGATCTGCTTCAGGCCTTGGAAGCTACCGTAGTAAAAATCCAAATTCTTCGCATGGATGATGGGCTTGAGATCGGTCGCCGTGACGGGCGCTGCCTCGCTCAGCGTCGCAATATTAATCATACTTAGCCTCAGTTAGTCTTGGTCTGTCTGATCAACAATCGCGACAGGATATTCAAGCCGAGTACGCTCATCGTAATCAGCAGCGCTCCACCCCAGGCCAACGATTTCCAGTTTTCATACGGACTCATCGCAAACTGGAAAATCACGACCGGCAGATTGGACATGGGTCGATTCATGTCGGTACTAAAAAATTGATTCGACAAGGCCGTGAACAGCAAGGGTGCCGTCTCACCAGAGATACGCGCGACGGCCAGCAAAACACCCGTCAATACACCTGCTTTGACCGCACGTAGTCGAATCATGGTGGCCACTTTCCAGCGTGGCGCACCCAATGCAAAGGCAGCCTCGCGCAAACTCGCCGGTACCAGTTGCAGCATATTGTCGGTCGTACGCACCACCACCGGAATGGCGATCAAGGCAATCGCGATACTGCCGGCCCAACCTGAAAAGTGCCTGACATTAGCCACGATCACTGCGTAAACGAACAAGCCAATCACAATCGATGGCGCCGACAACATGATGTCGGTAACAAAGCGCGTGATTTGCGCAAACTTACTCTCTTGTCCGTACTCAGCAAGATAGACACCTGCAAAAATTCCGACGGGGGTACTGATCAACGTCGCCGTGCCTACCATCAACAGGCTGCCCACAATCGGGTTCAACAACCCGCCACCTTCGCTCCCGGGTGCTGGCGTGTTACTGGTAAATAGGTCAATGTCGATCGCGCCCAATCCATTGATGAGCAGTACCGACAAAATCCAGAGCAAGAAACCGATACCAAACGTCATCGCACAGACTGACAGCGAAATACCGATACGGTGACTCAGCAGACGACGACGATAAATCGCATTGTCCGACTTGAAAGGGTCTACGAGGGTGCTCATTTCGTGCCCTCCTTGCCTTCGAGAGATAGGAGCATCAGTTTCGCAACTGCCAGCACAATGAAGGTAATGGCAAACAGAATAAGGCCGAGCGCAAACAGCGAAGACATATGCAAGCCAGTTTCGGCTTCGGCAAACTCATTCGCCAAAGTCGACGCAATACTGTTACCCGGCGCGAACAAGGACCAGGATAGCTTGTGCGCATTGCCGATCACGAAGGTCACTGCCATCGTCTCACCCAGTGCGCGACCCAGCCCGAGCATCACGCCACCAACCACACCAATACGGGTGTAAGGCAAAACAACATGGCGAACGACTTCCCATCGCGTACAACCAATCGCGTAGGCGGATTCTTTCAATACACCGGGGCAAGTATCAAACACATCACGCATCACCGAGGCGATGAACGGAATAATCATCACCGACAAGATCAAGCCGGCGGTCAAGATGCCAATGCCCATCATCGGGCCATTGAACAGTACACCGATCACTGGCAACTTGCCGAGCGTGGCGGCGAGGAAGGGTTGGGCGTATTCGGAGAATAATGGCGCGAACACAAACAAGCCCCACATACCGTAAATAATGCTGGGCACCCCGGCTAATAGCTCGACAGCGGTGCCGAGGGGACGTTTCAGCCAGACTGGGCAAATCTCCGTCAAAAACAAGGCGATCCCAAAGCTGACCGGGAAGGCAATCAGCAGCGCGATCATCGAAGAAATAACGGTACCGGCAATCGCAATCAGCGCACCGTACTCATTGTTGACGGGATCCCACTCGATGCGAGAGATAAACCCCGGTCCGAAGTGCTTGAACGCGGGCCATGCACCCACGACCAGTGACGCAATAATTCCCACCAGGATCAGCAATACCAAGGCGGCAAACGCCATGGTCAGCTTGTGGAACAGGAAATCCTGCCATTTCTGGGCGCCAGATGACGCGGGTGGGGGAGCGACGGGTCGTGCGACGGGGGTCGGCCCTGCATCCGTCATTGGTACGCTCATGGTCGACATGGCCTCTGGCTACGCTTTAGGGTGGGTTTGCCCAGACGGGCGGGGATTGAACCCTGCGACTGTATCCCTGCTGTATGACAGTATTGTGACAGAGGTTCCGCCGGTCGCCGACAGTGCGCGTTGATTTCATGCGCTCTGTTGAATTTGGCTAGGCTATGCGTAACTCGTGCTCAGCTTGCCAAGCCTAAGCATGGTAGTAGGTACTAACGGCGCGGGTAGCCTTCGGCCAGGATGCGCTGCCAAACCAACTCCTTTTCTTCTGCGGTCATGAACACCCAGTCGGCCACTTCACCAACGGTGCGGCCGCAACCACGGCAAATGTCATCGAAGGTGGTGGAGCAAATCGCGACGCATGGGGTATCGGGTCGCTCGACGGGTGTGTTCATTAAAAGAATAGCAATCTGCTACGTAGAACCCACCCCAACATGACAATGCTGGGGCGAGGAATGAGCCTCGGTCAGACGATGCGTTGCGAGGGGTCTAGCAAACAAGCATCCGGGCTGGCCTCGGTGTTTGCTGCCTCTTTGGCGGTACGGACTTGCATGATGTCGGGTAACTCAACACTATTTTTCACAGCGGTCAGCTCGGCCAGAATAGAAATCGCAATCTCTGACGGTGTCTTGCTGCCGATATAAATCCCAATTGGGCCGTGCAGCTTAGCCAGTTGCTCAGGCGTCAGATCGAACTCCACCAAGCGCTCCCGGCGCTTTTGGTCGTTCGAACGCGAACCGATCGCGCCGACATAAAAAGCCTCGGATTTCAGCGCCTCCATTAGCGCCAAGTCATCCAATTTTGGGTCATGCGTGAGCGCTACTACTGCCGAGCGGCTATCCAAGCGCATATCCATCACAAGGTCATCCGGCATTGCATGCACTACTTGTACGCCCTCGACCGACCAGCCATCGCGGTACTCTTCGCGCGGATCACACACGGTAACGGCGTAGTCCATACCGACTGCGATCTGCGCCAAAAAGCGCGACAACTGTCCGGCGCCAATAATCAGCAAACGCCAGCGCGGTCCATGAATCGTGGTCAATGCCGCTTCCGATACCTGCAGGCTCATGCCCGGCTTGGCCGGACCTAACGAGACCTCACCACTTTGAAGATCGACCCGGCGCGCCACCAGCTCGCCCTGGCCCAGATTCGTTATCAATTCGTCGATACGGCTTTGCGCAGACAGCGGCTCGATAGCCAGTTGTATCGTGCCGCCACACGGCAACCCAAAACGGTGTGCCTCATCGGCAGTGATGCCATAGGTGACGATCTCAGGCTTGGTTCGTGTGATGCCGCTCTCATGCGCGCGTGCGATCAGGTCATCTTCGATGCAACCACCCGATACCGATCCCACGACTCGGCCATCCTCACAGATGCCCAGCGTTGCCCCCTCAGGGCGCGGGCTAGATCCCCAAGTCCGGATCACGGTGACTAGTTCGCATTGCTTGCCCGCGGCGATCCAGTCGCTGCAGGTCTTGAGTACTTCGAGGTCGATGCTATCCATCTTTGCCCAAGCTCTTCTTCAATCTCAACCACATTCTACTTGCCAGAGAAAAAATGCCCTCCCTTGCAAGCAAGGGAGGGCATTCAGCCCTTCAGGCGAGAAGTCCGATTAAGCGGACTTCAGTGCCTTCGCGAATGGCATGCTGCGCATACGCTTACCTGTTGCAGTAAACACTGCGTTCGCAACAGCTGGTGCGATCAGCGATGTGGACGGCTCACCCGTACCACCTGGCTTCTCGTTGCTATCAACCAGAATGATGTCCATTTCAGGCGTCTCAGTAGTACGCAAGATACGGAAGTCATTGAAGTTGTTTTGGTCAACACGGCCGTTGGTCAAGGTGATGTCGCTGTACAGCGCGTGCGACAGACCATAGACGATACCGGACTCGAGCTGCTGACGAACGATGCCTGGGTTCACCATGCGGCCGCAATCGCAAGCCACGGTGACCTTGTGCACCTTGATATCGCCACCCTTGACCGAGACTTCGGCGATTTGAGCCATGTAAGTGCCATAGCCTTCCATCAGCGCGACGCCCAATGCACGGCCTGCAGGCAGTTTCTTGCCCCAGCCTGCTTTGTCAGCAGCGATCTTCAGCACGTTCGCAAAGCGCGGCTCTTTGCTGAGCAGCTCCATACGGTACTCGACTGGATCCTTACCAGCAGCGTGTGCCAGCTCGTCCATGAACGATTCGTTAGCGAAGCAGTTCATGGTGTGCGACACAGCGCGCAGGTAACCAACACGGATGCCGGTGTCATGGATGATCAGGTCGTGCGATGTGTTTGGCACATCGTAAGGAGCAACTGCTGCCTCAACCATGAACGGATCCAAGGTGTTTTTCGGCAGACCGAACAGCACCTGAGTGATCGACTGCGAGCTGATCTGGTGCTTGATCGCGACCGGCTTACCGGATGCATCCAAGCCACCTTCCATACGGTTCAAGCTCTGCGGACGGTACCAGTCGTTCTTCATGTCGTCTTCACGCGACCACAGAACCTTGACTGGACGACCCGATGCCTTCGACAGCTCAGCAGCCTGGACCACGAAGTCAGTCACGATACGACGACCGAAACCACCACCGAGGTAGGTAGTACGGACGCTGACGTTCTCTGGCTTCAGACCAATCGCAGCAGCAGCAAAGCCTTGTGCGCCTTGCTGGAACTGGGTTGGGCCGATCAGTTCGCACTTGTCGCCGGACACGATCGCAACCATGTTCATTGGCTCGAGCGGCTGGTGAGCCATGTGCTGAGTGTAGTACTCAGACTTCAGAACTTTGGCAGCACCTTTCAGCGCGTCGTTAGCATTGCCGACATCCGGACGCACCTTGATTGGGGCAACCGACTTCTCAGCAGCTTTGGTGCCATCCCACATTGCTTTGGTGTTCAGGTTTGCACCTGGGCCAAGATCCCACTCAACCTTCAGCGCCTTACGTGCCTTGAATGCACGCCAGTAGCTGTCAGCCACGATACCAACACCGCCGTTGATTTTGTAGACGCCGATGATGCCTGGCAAGCTACGAACTGCGGAGTCGTCGAAGCTCTTTGGCTGGCCGCCGATGACTGGCGACATTTCGACCGAAGCGTAGACCAGACCAGGCACTTTGACATCGATACCGAACTCAGCGGTGCCGTTGACTTTTGCCGGGGTGTCCAGACGCGGGATAGCCTTACCAACGATGTTGAACTGGCTAGCGTCTTTCAGCTTAACTTCTTTTGGTACAGGGATCGATGCAGCTGCCGAAGCGAGCTCGCCGTAGGTTGCGGACTTGCCGCCACCCGACACAACACCGTTCTCAGCCGTGAGCGAGGAAGCAGCTACGCCCCACTTGTTGGCAGCAGCTTGGACCAGCATGGTGCGTACTTGCGCGCCGCCGATACGCAGCTTTTCCCATGCATCACGGATAGCGGTTGAGCCACCGGTGATTTGCGCACCGAGCAGTCCGTTGACGTAAGCAGGGTCAGCAGCAGCAGTTGCTACTTTGACCTTGGTGATGTCGACGTTCAGCTCTTCAGCGATCAGCGCAGGCAGCGCAGTGTGCACGCCCTGGCCCATCTCCGACATGTGCGAGATCAGGGTTACTTGGTTGTTGTCAGCGATATGCACCCAAACGTTCGGGGTGTGCAGCGAACCTGCTGCATTCGCCTCTTTGCCACCGAAACCGGGCACATACATGCTCAGTACGGCAACGCCCGCGGCGGACGTGGACGTTTTAAGGAATTCACGACGTGTGGTTGTCATTTCTTCTATCTCCTATTACCCATTAAGCCCGGCGCATTTCGGCCGCTGCGTCTTTGACGGCGGCACGGACGCGGTTGTAGGTACCGCAACGGCACAGGTTACCGGCCATAGCAGCGTCGATATCGCCGTCGCTCGGGTTCTTGTTCTTGGAAAGCAGTGCCGCGGCGCTCATCAACTGACCAGACTGGCAGTAGCCGCACTGAGGTACCTGGTGCTTGATCCAGGCTTTCTGCAGCGGGTGCGAGTTGTCTGCGGAGAGCGACTCGACAGTAGCGACTTTTTTGCCGGAGACCGAAGACACTGGGGTTTGGCATGCGCGCACGGCAGAGCCGTTGACGTGTACGGTGCAAGAACCGCACTGCGCCTTGCCGCAACCGAACTTGGTGCCCGTCAGGCCGATCTCATCACGGATTACCCACAGCAGGGGGGTATCCGGCTCCGACTGGACGGAGACCGCCGAGCCGTTCAGGTTGAAACTGATTGCCATGGTTTTACTCTCCTCTTTCTGGTTTTACTGCAACTTAAGCCAATGATTTCTCATCAGTTTATTTTCAAAGGCCGGTTTGCCGGCCACTTCTTCGCAATCTGACACGCTCCGGCATGCCGTTACGTTTTTATTACTTTCCACCTTGTTTTTATGAAACGATTCGGCCTGAAAAAGTCGGATTTTCAATGCCAAATACGTTTTCGCCATGAGTATATAACATCGTTATTTGTCAAAATCAAGAAAGCGCATAAGAGCAAATAAAACTGATCTTCAACATAGTGCATTTGCCCATTTATTTTCATTCTGACCCAACAGTCGCGCAGCCATTGTGGAGATATTTCCTCCACAACAGAGTTATTTAAACGATATCAATTAACAAACGTTGCCAATAACGCCAGCGGACTAACTAGGTACTAATAGTGGCTTCGTCGCTACGTTGATCACCCTCAGTATCAACCCAACTAATCACCACCTTGTCGCCCACCTTGCCGCCGCTGAATTTGAACGAGAAATACGGATCGCGCGCGACCGAGCCACCAAAATTCACGTGGAGTACTTCTTTACCATTGCAGGTACCGCGCACGGTTTGGATGAAATGCGGCTTGATCAGTTTGCCGGTCTTATCCCAAATCAGACGCGACAGCATCACATGCTTCATCAGCACACGGACCTCGGTCCATTCGCCATTCAATACCGCGCGTACGCGCATCGGCTCGCCCATTGCTCTTCCTATCCGAGACAGCCACCGATCATTACGGTGATATCGCGCAACGCGTAGTGAAACTTGTCATTGGCGCGCACTACCGCCACCAAATTGGAGCTCTTCGCCACCTTGATCCGAACCGAAAAGCTAGGATCGTTCTCTGGCAGCACATTAAACCCCACGCACACCGGGTAAGGGTTGAGGTCGGCAATAAGTGCAATGAAATCGGTTTGCGCAATATTGCTGCGCACGGTCACGGGGACATTGGTGCCGTTCTCAGCCAGTTCGGGCGCATCGATCAATAACTGACCCTCCACCGCCTCAGACAAACCCGGTACTCTGCCGCGCTCCGAGCGGGTGACCGTGCGCGGCTCATTGGGCGTGGTGGTATCGCCCTGCATCGCGCGCACAAAAGCCTCGAGGCTGCGGGCGCTGTACACCGCGCCGTTCCAGTCGCTGCCCCAGCGCGCCGCACCGAACACCTGCGCTGGCGTCAGCAGACCGCTGCCAAATGCCAACGATAAGGCGCTGGTCACGCGTATCAGGTCACGCCTACTTGGGTTCAAAGAATGCTCCGAATGGATGGGGTGTTAACTTGACCTGCATTTTGCCACCGCGTGCCCGTGCGCGTGCATCAGGGATTGCGGCGGGTTTCGATGCCCCTGATCGAACCATAAGGTCGGTTCTGCTCAGCCAGATTGCCATTCAAACCATTCACCGTCGATGGCAGCAGCAGCATGCTGTTGGTATCGATCGCACAGTCGCGCATACAGTCCTTGCCGCTGACATCCGGTTTGCCCCGCACGTCCAGCATGCCATGCGCCATCGTATTCCCGTCGCGATTCGGCATCCGCTGCTGTACCTCAGCGATATTCTTTTCGCTTAGTACATGGTCGGCAGGCACCAGATCAGCCAGATTCAGCATGAACGCCGTGACCGCGTATACCTCATCGACTTTAAGGCTTTTCGGGGCATCGAACGGCATCGCGCGACGAATATAGTCAAACAGCGTTGAGACCGTTGCGAGCTTCATGATCGTGGTCTTCGAGTTTTCACTCACTGCTGCCAAACCAGCGACACGACCGCGCTCAATATCAGCCCTCGTCGTGCCACCGACTAGTGGCGGAAACACGCTCGGTGATTCGGCGAACTCACCATGACAACTGGCACAACGCGCTACCCAAATTTTTTCACCTTGGGCGACACTCCCCGAGCCGCGCGGCAATCCTTGGAAATCGGGTCGAACGTCAATATCCCAGGCCGCAATCTCGCTCGGCGTCGCAGCACGACCAATGCGCGCAAATTTTTCTGCATGCGCGCTACTCACACAAGCGAGCAATACCAACACGGACAGAGTCAGGCCGCGCATGACGCCAACAACGCTAAGAGAGTTGAACATTCATCACCTCACCTGCCGCTGATACTTGCCAGGACTGTATTGCGTTGTTGTGATACACCGAACGCTTGCCGCGTACGGCGCGCAATTCGGCAATCTTCGGCTGCACATGGCCAGCTTCATCAATTGCACGCGATTGCAGAATGTAAGGCTTACCATCCCACGCCCAATCAAGATTAAAACGGGTCAGACACTTCGGCAGGATCGGCGACTCGAGTCGTGCGGTTTTCCAGTTGCGACCACCATCCACCGAGACATCTACGCGAGCGATCTTGCCGCGCCCGGACCAAGCCAAACCGGTAACGTTGTAAAAACCCTTATCCAGTAAACGCTGTCCACCCGAAGGCGAGGTAATCACCGATTTGCACTCTTGAATCACGGTGTACTGACGCTGCAGTCCATCTGGCATCAGATCAAGATATTGGGTTGACTCTTCGCGCGTGGCGAAAGGCGCATCGCCGACTTCGAGCCGGCGCAACCATTTCACCCAGCACACACCTTGCAAGCCCGGCACCACCAAACGCAGTGGGTAGCCATTTTCCGGGCGTAGCATCTCGCCGTTCATACCCCATGCCACGATCGCATCATCCAGCGCTCGGTCGATCGGTATGCTGCGGGTCAGGCTGGCGCCATCACTACCCTCGGCCAGTAGCCACTTCGCCTTTTGCTTATCGATGCCGCAGTCTTCCAGTAGCAGCGAGAGTGGCACACCGGTGAACTCACAACACGACAGCATGCCGTGGGTGTACTGCACGGTAGGCACCGCCGGGCCACCCCAATCCATCGCACTGTTGGCGCCACATTCGATGAAATGCATGCGCGACACCGACGGTAGCCGCATCAACTCGGCCATGGTGTACACCTTGGCGGTCGATACCAAACCATTAATCATCAAGCGATGCTCGCGCGGATCGATGTCATGCCAGCCGGCGTGATGGCGCTCGAAATGCAAACCGCTGGGCGTGATGATGCCAAACAGCCCTTGCAGCGGTGTGAATGAAATACTGCTCTCGCGCTTGCGGGTTAGTCCGGGCGATTCACGGCGCTGCAAGTTCGCCTCATGCTTCGATGGCGATCCGTACGGCGTGAAAGCCACCGGATGACCCAAGCGGGTCGAATGCGCGGACGGCTGCAAAATCGCCATATCGCCATCCGGTGCGGGATGATCAGTGGCAGCGAGCGCACTGCCAGCGGCCAGTGTCGCACTCGCCGCTGCAAAGCTCTTACGCAAAAAGTCGCGGCGCGATGCGTCGAGACCTTGGGCGCTGATCTCTTCCAGCACAGCATCAGGAATGAAATTTTCTGGCGCCGGCAGCAATCGGCCAACGCTACGTCGTACGCTCATACTTGGCTTACTTGCACATGCCTGTCAGCAGCGCCTCATCGACGCTACCCGCTTCTGGCTTCACCCAAGGCCATGGCCCGTGGGTCCAGTAAACCGTCAAACCGCCACCCATGCCATCTTTGTGAAGCACGCGCAACCACTCGCGCATTACCCGCTTGCCACAGTCATACTCATAATTCAGTTTCATCGAACGAAACGGCTTGCCTTCGTAATCCTGATCGGCAGCGTAATCCACGACGTGCCACAGCTTGAAGGTGTCCGGCCCGGTGCGCTCGGGGTTGCCTGCGCTTTTATACAGCACAGGATTGGCGGTACCCGAGCCCATACGCTCCCAGTCCGCTTGCGCGGCAACAGAAAAGCCGAGCAAGGTCATCAGCACCAGAATGGATTTCATACAAAGGACTCCGAAAGAAGCTGCGCCCGGCTCAACCCAGTGGTGAGCAACGAAATCAGCGTGGTGAAAAGTATATCAGCGGAAATTTTACGAGTAGAATCGGCCGCGAGCGGCACGCCTAAAAGGTTCAATCCCTCCTGCGCGAAACGCCGCTACCCCCTGCCGGAGATCACTGATGCGACCCTATCCCATCCTGCTGACGCTATTTGCGCTGGTCAATGCCATGCCTATCGCTTCAACCTACGCGGCCGACAGTGCCGGAGCTCAGCAGCGAACTGCACCACAAGTACCGCCTGCCCATGCTGCCGGCGATATCGAAGCAAAACAACTGTATGCGCAAAGTCTGGCTGCCACCTGCGCCAACTGTCACGGTACCGAAGGTCATGCACTCAGTGGCGCAACCGTGCCAGGTCTTGCCGGCCGTAGCGCCGATGAGCTGGTCGCACAGATGAAAGCCTTCCGAAGCGGCGAGCGTAAGGCCACCATCATGCACCAAATCGCTAAAGGCTTCAGTGAGTCACAAACCCAATTGCTAGCGGAGTATTTCGCCGCACAAAAGCGCTGAAGGAGCACACGATGGATCGTCGATCATTCATCCAAGCCGGTGCTGCATTAGCTCTCGGCGCTAGCAGCATCCCTGCGCAGGCAATGCGTGGCGCAAAAGTCGTTGTGATTGGTGGTGGCTATGGCGGCGCGACTGCGGCCAAATATATTCGCCTGCTATCCAAGCAACGTATCGAGGTGACACTGGTAGAGCCAGAGCAAAATTTCATCTCATGCCCACTGTCGAATTTAGTCATCGGTGGTAGCCGCTCACTGGCTGACTTGAGCCGCCCCTACAACACGCTCACTAAGCAACACGGAATTACGCATGCGCGCGATATGGCCGTATCGGTGGACCCGGTTGCGCGCACCGTCAAGCTGGCCGGTGGCAGTGTTCTTAGCTATGACAAGTTGGTGATGTCGCCGGGTATTGATCTTAACTACGCCAGTATCGAGGGCCTACCAGAGGCGCAGCGTCAGGGAAAAATTCTGCAGGCATGGAAAGCCGGGCCTGAAACCACTGCGTTACGCAAGCAACTCGAAGCTATGCCAGATGGCGGTGTGTACGCGCTCACCATTCCGGAAGCGCCATTCCGCTGCCCACCCGGCCCGTATGAGCGCGCGTGTCAGGTTGCTTTCTACTTCCAACGTCACAAGCCCAAAAGCAAAGTCTTGGTGCTCGATGCCAACCAAGATATTGTCTCCAAACCGGCGTTGTTCAAGAAAGCCTGGAACGAGCGCTACCCAGGCATCGTCGAGTACCGAAACCAGCACAAGGTTGTCGCCGTCGCACCTTCAGAGGGTTTAATCAAGTTTGATGTGCACGCCGATGTGAAGGCTGATGTGATCAACGCCTTGCCCGCCATGCGCGCCAACAAGATCGCCACCCAAACCGGGCTCGCCAACATGGCGGATGGTCGTTGGTGCGGCGTGAACTATCAAACCTTTGAGTCGAGCGCTGCCAAAGATATTTTTGTGATCGGCGATGCGATACAAGTCGCGCAGTTAATGCCGAAAAGTGGTCACATGGCGAACAACCACGCCAAGGTAGCAGCGGCAGCAATCGTCGCACAATTGAGCGGGATCGAACCCAATCCTGAACCGATGCTCACCAACACCTGTTACAGTTTCATCGACGATCGCAGCGTTGTACACGTCGCGAGTGTTCATGAATATTTGGCGACAGAGCGTACCTTCAAGGTAGTGCAAGGGGCTGGTGGCTTGAGCGCTGAGCCTTCTGAACTTGAAGGTAACTACGCCAATAACTGGGCTCGCACCATCTGGGCCGACATGCTCGAGTAAATCAAGGGAGATGCTAATGACTGACCTGCCGTGGCCGTGCTCACCGATTGTTCTCACCACACCACGCAACTAAGTATTGGCATCCAACATGAACGAGCCCTTGATCGGCTGGTACTTCGACTTCATCTCTCCCTATGCTTATCTGCAGTGGCATCGACTACGCCGCGAGGCACCGCAGCTAGCGATCACGCCTAAGCCCGTGCTGTTCGCGGGACTATTGAGTCATTGGGATAACAAAGGCCCCGTAGAAATACCGCCGAAGCGAAGCTGGACCTATGCGCATTGTCTTTGGCTCGCGCGTCGGTACGATATTCCCATGCAGCTGCCGGCAGCACATCCGTTCAACCCGTTGCCACTGTTACGACTCTCGCTGGCACTGGGCGCTACTGAAGACGTGGTCGATCGCTTGTTCGGCTATGTCTGGCGTGATGGACGACTGCCGTCGGATGAGGGTGCTTGGCAAGATTTGCTCGACGAGTTACTCGTGGAGCCCGCCGATATCAACGCCGACACTGTCAAAGATACGCTGCACCGTAACTGTGCAGAGGCGATCGAAGCCGGCTTGTTTGGGGTGCCCACCGCTGTGATCGATGGCGAGTTGTTCTGGGGAGTTGATGCCACCGATATGCTGCTTGCTTATGTTGCCGGAGATCCCTTTTTCCGTTCCGAGGCCTACGCACTAGCGCACGATTTGCCCGCCGCCGTGCATCGGAAAAAGTAAGCTGAAAGTCTCAAGCTCGCATTACGGTGCGTCCGTTACGGCGCCTCGGTAAGCCGCTTTGCTGAGACGCCTTGTTAAGACACTTTGTTAAGACGTTTGACTGACTAGCAAAATCTCACATTGTCCTGCGCCGATAAAACGCGCTTGGTGAAGGTCTGAATTCCCCCTTTTTCACTTGGGTATTACTCCTGTACCGAGTAGTCTGCAGAAATTCCCTATAAAATCAGGTAGAGATTTGACGCAGACCGCCGCCACAAGGTAGCGGCAAAATAATAATGACCGTCCGCTTTTTGTTCCGCGCCCTGCTGCTAGCAGTCGTACTGCCGATGACGCTGATCGCCTGCGACAATAGCCCAAAAACCTATGACGCCTGCATGTTGAAGGCCTCACGGGAAGCCAAAAATGATCGTCAATTCCGCACCATGGCCGAAGCCTGCCGTGATCGTTTCCCGAATCGCTGATAGCGACGCCAACGAAAAAAGATATCACGCAGGATAGCTGTACTATCAAACAAAAATAAAGCGCTTGTTGTAACCCATCATGCTTATGACAACTTCCTCGCAATCATGGCGGAAACTTGTTTTCCTCTGGGCGCAACGAGCCCGGTCCTTGTTACAAATCCGCGCTATGCGCAAAGCTGGTAAAAGATTTTCCGATGACGGTGAAGTTTTAACTCGCCATCGGTATTTCAACCCTATCACCCATCATCGGCACACTGGCATGCCAGCCGAGTTCCCGCTGAATTCTGCGCCGTAACGCATCGGAAGCATCCTGTTCACCATGGGTGATGTACACATGCTGCGGTGGTCGCTTGGCAGTTCTCAACCAATCCATGATCTGACCAGCATCTGCGTGGGCTGACATCCCCGGCAGCGACACAATCTCTGCGTTGACTGCCACATCCTGACCAAAAATACGGATGCTGCGCTCACCCTGCACTAAGCGCGCGCCACGCGTACCGCCGGCTTGGTACCCAGCAAACACCACACTACAGCGGTGATCACCGAGATGG
>JAPLQC010000003.1:0-12255 GCA_026399895.1 Burkholderiales bacterium | reverse complement strand
CGAGATGGTTCTTAAGGTGATGCAGAATCCGGCCGCCTGTGGCCATGCCACTGGCTGAGATAATGATCGCTGGGTAAGTCAGCTGATTCAGCTCGCGCGATTGATCCGCTGTACGGCAGAAGCGTGCAACGCTACCCATATGCCGGCAATCGTCAACTGATAAGCGATGCTCGTTGGCATGGCGCTGGTAAATGCCTGTGGTATCGATCGCCATCGGGCTATCCAGAAACACCGGTAAATCCGGAATTTGTTTGGACTCCTTCAACAGCCAAATCTGATACAGCAGCGCTTGCGTACGACCCACTGCAAACGCCGGCACGATCACCATCCCACCGCGCGCTGCAGTTCGCCGAATCACATCGGCCAGTTCGCCTGCATGGTCAGCATCATCATGAGTTCGGTCGCCATACGTTGATTCAATCACCAATGTGTCGCCATGCTCAATCGGTACCGGCGGCTTCATCATCAGATCATCCGGACGACCAAGATCGCCTGACATCAGCAAACTACGATTACCCTGCCGCAACTCGACCGAACTAGCGCCGAGGATATGACCAGCACCACGCAAGCGCACCTGTAATGGACCGAGCGTCAGCAGTTCATCGAATTCGAGTGGCTTGAACAACTTAAGCGAACGCCGCGCATCTTCTTCGGTATACAAGGGAAGCGCTGGGTGGTGTTTTGAGCTTTTATGGCGGTTGGCAAAATCGGCGTCCGCCTCTTGCAGGTATCCACTATCTGGCAGCAGCAGGCCGCACAGTTCTGCCGTGGCGCGGGTAGCATAGACCGGCCCACGATAACCCTGTTGCACCAATAGCGGTAAGGCACCCGAGTGATCGATATGCCCGTGGGTGAGGACCACCGCGTCAATTTCCTTGGGGCTGAACGGCATGGGCTGCCAGTTCAGCAAGCGTAGATTCTTGTAGCCTTGAAACAGGCCGCAATCAACCAGAATGCGCAAACCACCAGCTTCGATCAGATATTTAGAGCCAGTCACGGTTCCCGCAGCGCCAAGGAAGGTAAGCTTCATAAATATCTCGCCTAGTTTTTATTTATAGAACCATTGTATTCGATGCAATGTCGCCAAACCGACCATGATTCAATCTACAGAAACTACCGGACTTAGTGGCGCAGAAGCCACACGTCGTTTAGCAGCTGACGGCCCAAACGAGCTTGGCGATACGCACCGGCGTGCGCTAGGCGCCACGGTTGTGGAAGTGGTGCGTGAGCCGATGTTCCTGCTGCTGATTGCCGCTGGGGTGGTCTACTTTCTGATTGGCGATCGCTTCGAGGCGATGGTGCTGACCGGCTTTGTGCTGGTGATTATGGCGATCACCATCTTCCAGCAACGTCGCACTGATAATGCCCTGGCAGCCTTGCGTGATATGTCGAGCCCGCGAGCGCTAGTGATGCGCGATGGTGTCATGCAGCGTATCGCCGGACGCGAAGTGGTACGTGGCGATCTGCTCATGCTACAAGAAGGCGACCGCGTACCCGCCGATGGCGAGCTACTGTCTGCCCACGATTTAGCCATCGATGAATCTATGCTGACGGGTGAGTCGCTACCCTTGCCCAAGTCAAAAGCACATGCGGTCTATGCCGGCACGCTGGTGACCCAAGGTCAGGGCACGGTCGAGGTGAGTGCCACCGGTAGCCATACCGAGATGGGGCGGATCGGCAAATCGCTCGACAAAATCGATCTACCCTCCTCGCCACTGCGTGATGAAATCACCCGCCTCACGCAGCGCATCGCTGCAGTGGGTGCGGTGCTCGCGCTGATTCTAGTTGCACTCTATTGGGTAGCGCGCGACAACCTGCCCGAGGCGGTTCTCGCCGGTATCGCACTCGCGATGTCTTTACTGCCGCAAGAATTCCCGGTGATCATGATTATCTTTTTTGCCTTCGCCGCACGACGGCTCGGCAAGCTTGATGTACTAACGCGGCGCTTAGATGCAATTGAAACGCTCGGCGAAACCTCGGTACTATGTGTCGATAAAACCGGCACACTAACGAAAAACCAAATGCAGGTTGTCGCACTACACGCAGCTGATGCTTCAGACTTGGCGCAATCTGAAGTCGGCACCACACTGAGCATGACGCAGCAGACGCTGCTACAGCATGCACTACTCGCCAGCGAAATTACGCCCCATGATGCGATGGAAAAAGCCATCCATCAGCTAGTCAATTTGCCGGCACACGTATCGCTCCGTACAGCGACCGACTGGACGCTCGCGCATGAGTACGAGTTATCACCACAGCTGCCCGCCATGACCCATGTGTGGCATACCGGCGAGCGCTACTTGGTCGCCATCAAAGGTGCGCCCGAGTTAGTCGCGGCGATGTGTCATCTGCCCGAAGAGCAGCGCACTAGAGTTGCTAATGATGTGGGGCAGTTCGCTGAGCGCGGGCTACGTGTGCTCGGTGTTGCCCGTGCCAATCATTTAAACGACCAGGCGTGGCCAGTCAGCCCGCGGGGCTTTGAATTTGAGTGGCTAGGCTCGACCGCGTTTGCCGACCCTTTGCGCGAGGAAGTACCTGCCGCTATCGCGCAATGCCAAGGGGCGGGCATTCGTATCGTGATGATCACCGGTGATCACCCGCGCACTGCACTAGCCATTGCACATGCTGCAGGCATTCCGACGGCACGCGTGATGCTGGGTAGCGATCTGGAGCAAATGGATATCGCGACGCTGACTGCGGCGGCACGTGATGTGAATGTATTTGCGCGCGTCAAGCCACATCAAAAGCTGGCGTTGGTCGAAGCACTCAAACAAGCGGGTGAGATCGTCGCCATGACTGGTGACGGTGTAAATGATGCCCCTGCGCTGAAGGCGGCCCATATCGGCGTTGCGATGGGTCAGCGGGGTACTGACGTAGCTCGCGAAGCCAGCGCGCTGGTTCTACTGCGAGATGACTTTGACTCAATTGTGCAGGCGATAAGAACCGGACGACGTACTTTCGCGAATATGCGCCAAGCAATGATTTATACGCTGGCGGTGCATATACCGATCGTCGGTTTATCCATCCTACCGGTGATATTTGGCCTCCCGCTTTTGCTGACACCCTTGCACATCGCATTTCTTGAGCTGGTGATTGATCCCGCCTGCTCCATCGTATTCGAAGCAGAAAACGGTGATGAAACATTAATGCAGCAAGCACCGCGTCGCACCAGCGAGCCGCTGCTATCGCTGCCCGACGCGATGCAGTCAATTGGCTTCGGCACACTGACGACCGTGGTCTGCTTCGCTGCCTATTACGTGCTGCTACAAGCAGATCAGCCCGTGCGTGCTGCTGCAACGCTTGTGTTCGTGCTACTGGTGGTGGCCAACACCGCATTAATACTGCCTAGCCGCAGCCGCCAGCATAGCTGGCGTGCACTGTGGCAGGGTCTACCTGGTGTGTCGCTAGCGGTTATCTGCGCTACGCTGGCGGGTCTATGGCTAGTCACGCAAGTTGCTGCAGTTGCAGTAGCGTTCCGCTTTACGCCGCTACCCGCCGAATATTGGTTGCTGGGTCTACTCGCTGGCTTACTGATGCTACCGCTGTTCCAGCTAATCAAACTACGGCGTAGCATGCACTAGGCGGGTAGCAAGCCCATGTGGTCGAACGGTGGTAAGGGTTCGCCACTCGCCAGTGCAATCATCTGCTCCGGTGGCAGTGCGGGTGCAATTACATAACCCTGAATCTCGTCACAGCCGATGGCCAGTAGTAGCCGCAACTGCTCCAAGGTTTCAACACCCTCGGCCACAACATGCATATCGAGTGCTGCTGCCATCGACACAATCGCGCGATATAACTGCTCGCCTTCCGAGCCATGCGCTAATGAATGCGTAAAAGCCTGATCGACCTTGAGTACATCGACATCAAGCCGATGCAGTTGCGCAAGTGATGAATAGCCGGCGCCGAAATCATCAATCATTAAGCGAATACCCAACTCGCGCAGCGCATCTAGCTCTGTAGATGTGGCCGTACTACGCTCCACCATGGCTGACTCGGTCACCTCAATCTCAAGCAAACTAGCCGGTACCTCATACTTACGCAGGGTACGTGCGATGAAATCCGAGATATGCCCTTGGTGTAGCTGACGAGGTGAGACATTGACCGACACCGGCACTAAACGCATATTCATGTCGCGCCAACGAGCGATCTGCGCAACCACTTTATCGATCACACGCTCGCCAATACCATGAATCAACCCAGCCTCTTCAGCAGTGCTGATGAAGGTTCCAGGAAGTAGTATGCCGCGTTCCGGATGTTGCCAGCGTAATAAGGCCTCCATGCTGCATAGCCGTCCGGTTTTAGCGGAGACGCGTGGCTGGTAATACATGAAAAACTCATCACGCTCGATCGCTTCCCGTAAGGCGTTTTCGGTATTCATTCGCCGTACCAGCTCATCCGATAGCTTAGAGTCATACATGTGGTAACGCCCCTTGCCATCTGCCTTGGCGGCATACATGGCGACATCAGCATGCTTAATCAGTGTCTCGGCATCGGTGCCATCCTCGGGAAACAGACTAATACCGATGGATGCCGACATAGTGCTAACAATGGCCTCGGCTACCGGATAGGGCTCGGATAAACGCACAATCAGCGCGCTGGCGATACGAATGACGGCATCAATCGAGTCTGCGTTATCCAAAATTACCGTAAACTCATCGCCGCCAAGTCGCACTACATAATCGCTGGCCCGCACGGTTTCACGCACTCTCACGGCGGCAAGTACCAGCACCTCATCACCCGCTGGATGACCAATGGTGTCATTCACACCTTTGAAGTTATCGAGGTCAATAAACATCAGGGCCAGCTTTCCGCGTCCCCGCTCGGCACGACGAATCGCCGCCGGCAGGAAATTCATCAGCCAGCGACGATTCGGCAACTGCGTAAGGGGATCATTGTTCGCCATATCCGATAAGGCCTGCTCATGCGTTTTGACATCGGAGATATCACGCAATGTGAGTGCAATACCCGTTCCCGAGTTGACGGCGCGACGGTATACCCAGGTAGCGCGAATCCAACCATGCGATGGAACACGAAGTTCGTCTTCGTAAATCCCTTTCAGCAGCGCCTTACGACAAATCGTCAATAGCTCGGCGCGGGAATTTTCAGGGATGGCCTGACTGGCCAATCTGCCGACCAGATGAATCCGCAATAGCCCGAGTAAGGCAGCGGCGCGATCGTTGCAGTCTTCAATTCTAAAATCCGTCAGCTGATCTTTGGGGCCATACACCGGGCTCAGCATGTAAAAGCCCTCGTTCGCAGCATCTGTAGCCATACGATAGGTGCGTCGAACATCGGCCTCGGTGCGGCGACGAGCAGCGTAATGGATCGAAACCCGAACACCCGCAATCGCGAAAAATGTCAGAAACAGGGTCGCAATGGCGGCGCTAAGCCGGTAACCGCGCGCTGCTGTATTGTGGGCTGCGAGTGCCCTGTCCACCGTTAGCCCTGTCACCGCAAATAGAGGATAGCGATCAACTTTGCGCCAACCGACGAAACGGTCTAACTTATCGCGAAATCCTGACCCGGCCTCGATGCGATTACCAAGCGTGCCGGAGAGTGCTGGCATCTCGAGAAAGAATGGCTCTGTCATCTCACCGCCGCTACCCAGACGCGTGGCGATAAAACGCCCACCGATCAAGAGCGCAGCGACAAAATCATTTCTATCCTGAAGCACCTCATCCTGAAAGGTCGATAGAAAGTTTGGCTCGAGGGCAATCATGACGGCACCGGCAAATTTTCCGGCAGGGTCATCAATACGGCGGGTGAATTGAATCACCCGTTTACCGACGAGTGGATTCTCTACCGGACCTTCAATCCGTAAACCATCGCAGCATTGGCCTCGATGATGCAGAAAGAACGGTGCTTCGGCCAAGTTCACGCGCTGCTTCGGCTCGGAGGTTGTATGCACCACTTTGCCACTGGCATCGATGATGGCGACGAAGAAGTGATCACGCACAGGAAATAAGCCGCGCTCTCGATCACGCTTCAAATCCACGCGACTCGGTGCGTCGGCCCAGCCAAAGCCTACCGCCAGACTCAGCTGATCTAATTGCTCGACAAAGTTGGCCAGTTGAATCGCATAGGAGCTTGCCAAGGCCTCAGCTTGCACCATCGCAATCGCACGTTGATCGCGCTCATCGCGCCTGATCTCTAATTCAGTGACAACCCAGAGCAGCGTGACCAGCAACAAAAGGCCGATGATCCAAGCTAACAGGCGCCAGATATCCGAAGACATCTCCCATTCATCGGATTGTAGCGGTGCACGCACTTGGGGAAAGCCTATCTCTTGGACAAATCACACGCCCATTAGAAGGCAAATACTGAGCAATGAAGATCGGACAGCGCAGGAAAAAAAAGGAATCGGTAGGAGCTTTGCGCTAAATCATTAGTACTCAGCGCCTACCATCGTCGATTGTTTCATCATGGAAATAAATCAACGACTACCCTACAACTTTGCCAGCACAATCCTGCGTATTCAGTTCTAGGCCAGCGGCGGGATTCTTGCCGCTATCGATTTCTGCAAAGACCTTACTGTAAGGTCCTACAAGGCCCACAAAAAACAAACTAGCTTGTTTTTTCATTGAATAGCCTAATCCGTATTGGCCGATAAAATTGCATTTTCCTTCGAGATAGCTGATCCGGATTGCATCCGGCTTGAAGGTATCAAGGCTGAATGCCAAACTCAAATCTCCGCCTGTCACTCTATTATCAGTACGGGTACGGCTCTGACGTAAACCCAACACAAAGTTAGGCATAGCGCCATCGGTATCTGCCAATATCCACTGCAAGCCAATATAGGCCCGCGTCTCATCATGGTAGATCCCGTCTGCTCTAGCGCCTTCATAACCAGGCATCATCAGGACTGCAAACAGGGCACTCGTAAAGTATTTTGAATATCGCATAGTCACCACCAAATTTTTTACACTAAGGTATGTCATCGCATGCAGCAGCTATCAACCAAGCTGCTAACTTATCGCCGAATTATTAGCATCCCTAGTAGCAAGCCCACAGCACCCGCAACACCGATCGCACGCCAAGGTTTCTCATGAACGTAGACATCAGTGTCATGTGCGATCTTGCGACCTTTAAGCACTGCCGATTCCTGCAAGTCGTTTGCCCTAGTGATCGCCTGATCGAGAACTTTCATGGCTTTGGTACGTAGTTCAGCTGCTTTCGCTTCGCTAACATCTGCCGCTTCGTCAAGTAGGGCTTGAGCGTCATGGATCAATGGCTTTAACTCATTACGGACATTACTCAGTGTGGAATTCGACATGAAAGCCTCCTTGAAAGAAACGAGCTGTATTTATACGTCGCTCCATCAATAAGTTAGCGAAGAACTTGGCGAATTATTGAAATCCAACAAAGTCGGCAATACTGAGAACGAGACTCAGCCTGAAATCAGCCTTATATGCCGGCATTTATCAAAGTCAATACGGGATTGCTTCCAATAATATGTACGGTATAGATTTCCGACTGATCTATGTTAGGCTGCGGTTGAGTGTTGCTAGGCAGCACTACCATGGCATTCCTGCCAGCACATCAAACAAGCTTGAGCGCTGGACTTGGGCGCAGACCGTATTAGTCGGGTGGCATTGGCAATATCAGCCAGCGGTGCAGCTAGATACCCGTAGTCCAACCATTTGTTGAAACGGTCTCATGGACAAAGACTCTGAACAGGTCATCAACTCCAAAATTGCTCAGCTTCAAGCCGATATTGAGATTTTGCGAGAAAGCTATATGGCGCTCAATAAGCGCTACACCAAAAACCTCGCTTCGATTAACGATTTAACGCTTTCCTCGCTAGAGGCCGCTCTGCGCGCAGCGTCTGCAGCTGAGAAAGCGGCGTTGGCATGTAAAAGCGCCACCGAAGCGGCATTAAAGTCGGCCGATGCCAAGGTGATTGACGCCACCCGATCTGCAGCAGAGTCTGCGAGTCTCTCGGCCGTCGCATCTGCCGAGGCTGCGGCATCAGCCTCGGCTGCCGCCGCAGCAGCCGCCACGGCCGCAGCAATGCAAGCCGAAGAGTCTGCGGCCCAGGCGTCGGCAGAAGCGGCAATTGCAACACAACGAGCAACCAAAGCCGCGGCCGAGGCTGCGGAAATGGCCAACCGAGCAACTGCGGTTGCAAAATCACTCAATACCTAATCGTCGACTGCCGATCAACTAACTACCGTATCGATATCACGTGCTCCTGCAGGGAAGAAAACCAGAATCCCGACCAGCTTTGTTTTCCAAAATGAGAAATAGAACAACTGCAATGGAATAGCCCAGTGAATGAGATCATCTCAATCAATTCGGATAAGCATCTGTTGGATGAAGTTGTCGCCCTCGAGCATCAGGTTGAAGATTTATTTGAGTTAAGTAGTTTAGGTGTCTATAAGGTTTCAGAAGATGGCACATGCTTGAGTATCAATAGTCAAGCGCTCAAATGGATTGGCTGTTCACGCGATTCCATCATTGGAAGAAAATCTCCCGCCAGTCCAATTGCCAACATAAATTGGCAAATCCTGAAAGATTCCCAGCAACCAAACTCAACTGCAGATACTGAAGAAAACATCTTTGGGCTGACGGATAAAGGGGGGCAGCAGCGGTTTTTTCATTTTCTTAATGCCTTTCCTGCGATCGAGAAGCACTCGTCGCACGAGCGCTCATTCATCTTTGATCTTTCCGAGTACAGACGACAAACAGAGCAGCAAAGAGTATCTTCGATCGTATTCGAATCGAAAATGGGGATTTGCGTCGCAGATGAGAACGGCCTCATTATCGAGGCAAATGCCGCCTTTTCCAAAATAACAGGATATGCGGCTCAGGAACTGCGGGGGAAATCATTTGATTTCTCTGTTCTTCTTCCAGGCAACACCGCACTGAAAAGCAAAGTACAAAAGTCGCTAGCAATCAAAGGTGTATGGGAAGGGGAGATTCGAGAACATCGCAAAGATGGCAGTAGCTTTACTGCATGGGTAAACATCTCGGCAGTTCCAATGAAGCATGAGTCTCAATCTTATTATGTCTTGTGCGTGTATGACATCACGGCGAACAAGAACTCGCAAGAGGAAATCCATAATCTTGCCTACTTCGACCCTCTGACCCAACTTCCTAACCGAAGGAAATTGAATGAGACCTTATCGAAAATTCTCAGCGCGACACCACAACCCGATTCTCATGGAGCCGCACTGTTCATTGACTTGAATAAGTTCAAATCTCTGAATGACACCAGGGGACATAGTGTTGGCGATATGCTGCTAATCGAAGTTGGGCATCGACTACAGCACACCATCCGTGCAGGCGACACCGTCGCCCGTGTTGGTGGTGATGAATTTGTCGTTTTACTGGAAGATCTTAGTGACGAGCTTTCCAAAGCTACGCATGAGGCTAACAAGATTGGGACAAAAATCTTGAAGGCTCTAGCGCGGCCATACAAATTAGGTGAGATTCAGTTTACTTGTGGCGCGAGCATCGGCATCAATATATTTGGCTATGATGATCTCGTGCTCGATGTCATTCAGCATGCTGATATGGCCATGTATGAAGCCAAAAAGAATGGCAGGAACTCGCTTTGCTTCTATAACCCGGAGATGAAAGCCTCTGCTACTGCTCACGCAAACCTGGAGCAAGAGCTCGGTCTCGCACTTGAACTTGAGCAGCTAGCTGTTTTTTTTCAGCCGCAGTTCAATTCGAAAGATGAGATTTACTCTGCCGAAGCCTTATTACGCTGGAGGCATGCGAGCCGCGGACTTCTGAAACCGAATGAGTTTATCTCGGTGGCCGAAGAATCGGGGCTTATTGTGCCTATTGGCTTCTGGGTCATCACAGAGGCATGTAAGCAGATTCGTCGCTGGGCAACAGATCCACTGCTCTCTAAAATCAAGTTGGCCGTCAACGTGAGTGCGCGCCAGTTTCAAGACCCAGGTTTCGTGAAAAAGATATTGCAAATAGTCCAGACAAGCGGCATTGATGGTTCAATGCTGATTCTGGAGCTCACAGAAAGCATGATGCATGACATCAATCAGGTTCGCGAAAAGATGGAAAAGATCCGCGAGCTAGGCGTCCTGTTTTCTCTGGACGATTTTGGCACCGGCTACTCTTCGCTCTCAAGCCTGATTCAGCTTCCTATAAGTCAACTAAAAATTGATCAGATGTTCGTCAAAAATATGGTGGCGAACTCAGGCGATGCTATCGTCGTAAAAACGATTATTGCGATGGCAAAAAGTCTCGGTATCAGCGTGATCGCGGAGGGGCTGGAAACACAGGAAGCCAGAATTTTGCTACACGAGATGGGTTGCACACTGTATCAAGGCTATCTGTTTAGCCATGCACTTCCTACGCAAGACTTCGAAAATTTTGTAAAGCACCGCAATTGACTCGACTAGCAGAAAGTTGGAGCCAAATCGCCGGGTCATGACGCACATGTCCGGCCTTGCCAGCCTTACCGACCTTGCCAGCGGTATCTAGCCCCGCAGTAGCCCTAAGCTATATAGCGCGTGACTGTCTAGGTGCTTACCACTGACCTTGCTGCTCATATCCGCGGACTTCGGATCGACTAGGTGAGCGGACCCGTGTTTCAGCAGGCAGCTGCAATTTTGCGTCTGCGACAGAGGCGTCTTTGGAAAAGGCTTCTTGCATCAAGCTGATCCTGGACTGTCGGACGGAGACTAGCACCTCGATCAATTCGGCTAGTTCGTGCTTTGGCGCCGTCTGGGATATCTCATCAATTAAACGCTTTCTTGGCAAGGTCATAGCAGAATCTCCCGAAAGTGGGTGACGAGTTGTTTTTTCAGATACTGATTGAATCATCGTGCTTCAGCTTCGTAGATTTTTAGAAGATCCGTGACCTCGAACGCACTACGAAATTCACGTCGTCTGGCCTCTGACCAGCGCCACCCACTGATAAACTGAGCAGGCTGATGCTTGATTTCCTGGTGGTAGTAGTGCAGGTAGCGTTGGCAATACGCTTCAAAAACCGGTGGTGGAATGGAATCCGGATATCGATCGCGCATTTCACTTAGTAGCCTTGGCAGGTTATCCATGAGTTTCAGCCTTTGTAGGTTGCACATCATTTCTGATCAGCACATAGTCGCCCGGTGCTGCTGGTAATTCGATATCGTTTCTCTTTACTGGTACCGCAGCGCGTTGCGTCTGTCCCTGTGCAAGCCAGTCTGCCCAACACGGCCACCAAGACCCCGCTTGTTCCGGCGTACGCTGGCACCAGCGATCAGGGTCGATATAGTTCTCGCTATTCGGTAGCAGCGACGACCTAAAATGTCGCCTCGGATGACCCGGTTCGCTACAAATGCCGGCGTTATGACCACCCGAGGTCAACAAGAAGGTCATGTCTGAATTCACCGCTAGGTTCAGCTTGTAGACCGAGCGCCAGGGAGCGACATGATCCGCCTCGGTCGCCACTACAAAGCTGGGTACACGAATGTCACCTAATGCCAGCGGACGACCATCCACCCGATACCGTCCCGCAAACAAATCATTGTCCAGAAATAGCCGGCGCAGATACTCGCTTTGCATGCGGTAAGGCATGCGGGTGGCATCCGCATTCCATGCCATCAAGTCATTAATAGGCGCGCGTAGCCCGAGGAGGTAATGGTTCACGATGCGCGACCAAATAAGATCGCGCGAGCGCAGTAACTGGAACGCACCCGCCATTTGCCGGTTATCCAGATAGCCCTGACTCCACATCACATCGTCAAGATAATCGAGCTGGCTCTCGTCGATGAACAAGCGCAACTCACCCGATTCGGTAAAGTCAGTCTGCGCAGCCAATAGCGTCATCGAGGCCAGATCATCACGCCCTTGTTGTGCCAACCAGCTAGCCAGAATGGCCAGTAACGTGCCGCCCAGACAATAGCCGACGGCCTGTACCTGCTCATTCGCCTCGCGCTGACGTACTTGGTCCAGTGCTGCTAAAACACCGCTACGTAAATAATCATCCATGCCGAGATCTCGGTCTTCGGCAGTCGGGTTACGCCAGGAGATCATGTACACCGTATGCCCGCGCGATACCAGGTAACGTACCAGCGAGTTATTGGGCGACAGATCGAGGATGTAGTACTTCATGATCCACGCCGGCACAATCAGCAGTGGCCGGCTGTACACCTGTTCGGTTTGTGGTGCGTACTGGATCAACTCCATCAGATGATTACGAAACACCACCTGCCCGGGTGTGACGGCAACCTCCACACCGGGACGGAAATGCTCACTGCCTTGCGGCGGATGCCCGCCGAGCGAGCGCTCCCAATCCTCAAT
>JAPLQC010000008.1:10804-24897 GCA_026399895.1 Burkholderiales bacterium | reverse complement strand
CGGCGTAGGCTAACGTATCTTCGCGAAGCGAAGCTACGTTAAGGCCCGGGGGGCCGGCCGAAGCCACAACGTGCACAGGGCTTTAGCAATCGCATGCTGGACACGACAGTCGCATTGATGACTGCGAAGTAACCAAAGGCGCAGCCTCATTCGTTGTGAGTGGGGCGGTGTGTCATAAAAAAAGGATCGCATCTGCGATCCTTTTTTGCTTTCAAATAGACCCTATTTCTGCGAAGTCCTGATGAATATCGCATCACCAATTTTGTTGAACGCTGACTCATAGACCTTGGGGTCAAGAATGGGCTTTTCGCGGTTGGCTTGTTGTCCGTACTCTCTCAGCATCTTGTCGCGTTGAACAAAACTCAAGCGCACCTTAGTCGTCTTCCCGTTAATCTCTTCCACGAATGCGGTCACCGCAGTCTTGCCTTCGGATCGCATATTACTAATATTTTCGAGGAAGGCCTGCATACCATCTGCGCCTTTCACTGCAGTAATGAAGCCAGTCTCAAGGCTTGCGGAGTTGACCACATAACCAAGGTCTTGAAACACCGACATGGTTGAATTAAAAGCCGTTTTTTTGTCGGCCTCAAATTGCTTGGACTGAAAACTTTGTATCTCCAGAGAAGTTTTTTGCGGTGCGCCACCATCCGTCGCACATGCGGTCAGCAGTAGCGGTACAGTCAACACCAAAGCCCGTTGAATTTTCATGATCAGACCTCCTTAGAACGATGAAGAGCGAGAAGAGAAATCCACCACGGTTTTCACGCCGTTGATTTCCTTGAATTTGATGATCAGCGTGATGGTGCGGCTGGATTGCTCGAACCCTGAGCTGCTGCGCCCGCCACCGAGTAGGATGATGGTTGCGCTGAAACCATTTGAGCTGGAGTTCGAAACGGTGGCGTGCTTCTGGTACGTCCAGACTTCTTCACCATCTGCGCTCTGAGTCACCAGGTTGGGCGACCCAAAGGCTTCGACGACTTCCTGCTGCGTGGTGTTGTTCTTTTTTAGCGTCAGACTGACTTGTCCCGCAGTCAGGTTGTTTTTGTCAGTGGTTTGGGTGGGCTGGCTTGCGCAGGCGGTCAGCAAGCCGAGGCAAATGCCGAGTGTGATGAATTGAGTTCTCATGGCCGTATCGGAAAAATCCGACCGGCACTTAATCTAAAGACCGGGTCGGGAAGTTGTCGGAAAAGCACATGGGATTGTCCGGATGGATTATCTAATTAGCAATAAAGTTGTGGCGATTGCACAACTAATGGTGCGTTTTTGTGCTCGCACGCGACCGAGGGGCGGCTAGGGTGTCGCTAAGCGGCTGCTAGTGGATAAGGATAATTTGCCAAAGGGCAATGACAGCATCGCGCATGGCGGCGATAGCCGTCGGCTCGATACGTGCGCGGTCTTCGCCGCGCAGCCGGATCTTGTGTTGCAGTCGACGAAATTCACGGTAAGCATCGGCGACTTGGGTGGCGAGCCTTGTGTCGATCAACCCGATCTGGCCGGCTAGTTTTAGCAGTGCAATATTGCCGATGTCAGCGGTGAGTTCCTCGTGCTCATGCGCGTGAAGCAGCACGAGGTACTGAACGATAAACTCGATATCGATCATGCCACCCGAGTCATGTTTCAGATCGAAATCTTCGGATCGATTCGGATGTGCATCATGCATACGCTTGCGCATAGCCAGCACTTCCTTGCGAAGCTCCACCGCATCACGTGACTGCCGAAGCAATGCAACCCGTAAAGTTTCGAAGCGCTCGCCGATGCTGCTGTCGCCGGCGCAGAAGCGCGCCCGGGTAAGTGCCTGATGCTCCCATACCCAAGCCGACTGGTACTGGTATTTTTCAAATGCGGTGAAGGACGACACCAACAGTCCGCTAGCACCATCGGGTCTGAGCGCGACATCGATATCAAACAGCACGCCTGCGGCGGTATGGCTCGTCATCCAGGTGATAAAACGTTGCGCCAGTTTTGCGTAGAGCGGCGGCGCATCCTGATCATCGTCGTCGTATAAAAAAATCAGATCAAGATCAGACGCATAGCCGAGTTCCTTGCCGCCCAGCTTGCCATAGGCAACTACCGTAAAAGCAGGACGATCACGGTGACGACTGGGTAGGGTCTGCCACACCGCTTCAATCGTCACCGCCACTAGAACATCGGCTAGTGAAGACAAATGGTCGGCCAGTCGTTCAACGGTAAGTAGTCCGCCAAGATCTTGCGCCAGTAGGCGAAATTGCTGTGCGTGGTGCAGCTCACGTAGCAGATCCATCTGTCGTTCGGTATCGCCCTCGAAAGCGAGCAGCCGTTGTCGACACTCTGAAGCAAAGGCACTCCAATCGGGCTCAGTCTCAAGCGCAGAAGCGTCGAGTAGTTCATCCATCAGCACCGGATGACGATTCAGATAGTGCGCTGCCCAGGCGCTGGCGGCAATCATGCGAACGACCCTTGCCAAGGCTTGCGGGAACTCGGTGAGTAGCTCAAGGTAAGCCGAGCGCCGCGCAATGGCCTCGAACAGATCGAGCAGTCGATTAAGTGTGACGGATCGGGTGCCTGGTTCTTCCACCACCATCGGCAAGGCACTTCGGATCAGCGCATGTAACTGCGTTTTGCGTTGCTCGGACAACGATTGCAGACGACTCGACCGCAGGGTAGACAGCAGGCGCTGTGCCGCAAGCATCGGCTCATCGAAGCTGAGCGACTCAAGGAAAGCCGCCATTGCCTCTTCATCGAGTTCGTCGAGCGGTGTTTGCGGTGCTGCGTTGTTATCGATGGCTTGCTGTTCGCTCTTGTCCTCGAACATCGCATCAAATTGCGCCGCAACCCACTTGCTGCAGTCTTCATGGGCGTGTATCAGCGCGTCGACATCTGCGTAGCCCATCATCTGAGCGATTCGCAGACGATCTTCATCATTGGGCGGTAGCACATGGCTCTGCGCATCATCGAGATATTGAATTCGATGCTCCAGATTACGCAGGAAACGGTAGCTGCTCAGCAGGCGATCGACAACATCGCCAGTCAGCAGCTTTTTATCGGCGATGGTTTTTAGGGTGGTGCGGGTCGACCGATCACGCAGCGCAGGATCACGCCCACCACGGATCAATTGAAATACCTGCGCCAGAAACTCGATCTCACGAATCCCGCCACGACCGAGTTTGACGTTCACATTACGTTGAGGGTGTCGCGTCTCTTGCCGAACGACTTCAGCGCGGATTTGCCCATGCATGGTGCGCAAGGCTTTGATTGAGCCAAAGTCGAGATAACGGCGGTAAACAAAAGGCTGCACAGTCTGAGTCAGCGTGTCGATATCCTCCGCGCTACCTGTTAGTGCGCGCGCCTTTACCCAGGCGTAGCGTTCCCACTCTCGCCCCTGTGTCACCAGATAGGTCTCGAGCATGGCGAAGCTGGCAGCTAGCGGACCCGAACCACCGTTGGGTCGGAGCGCCATATCGACACGAAAGCTGAAGCCATCCTCGGTGATTTCGGAAATATCGCCAATCAGCTTGCGACCCAGTCGAACGAAAAATTCATGATTCGACAAAGGACGCTGGTGTTCCTGGGTACAAACAGTTTCGCCATCTTCTGGGTAGAGAAAGATCAGATCAATATCGGATGAGACATTCAACTCATGCCCTCCGAGCTTGCCCATGCCCACCACAATCATGTGTTGCGCCCGGCCCGATTCCTCACCGGTCGGCATGCCGTGCAGATCGCACATTTCTTGATGACGCGCATCGAGGTGTGTGTTGACCACAAAATCGGCGAAGCGCGAAATCGCCGCGAGCACCTCATTCAAATCGGCATATCCGCCGAGATCGCGCGTAGCAATCGCGGCGACCAGCAAATTACGTAGACGCCGCATTGCCGCGGGCAGCGAAGGTGTGTGCGCCAACTGCTTTTGCAGCAAATCGGCAAGGTCTAGCTGGTCAAGCGATAATTCGGCAAGTTGTTCCAGCTCAGCAGCGCGAGCCGGTTCGGCAGCTAGCCAGCGCTGGACAAAACGTGAGGCCTTACTTTGGGCTAATGGCTGGTGGCTGTTCATGATGAGTATCTTGACGGGCGGTGCGGAGCATCGGCCGGCTTGTAGATATGATAATAAGATTGCGGCTGACCGGGACTCGCCGACGATAATGCGGTCCGCTTGAACCTGATGATACTTGCCCTCGATGCCAACCGAGCTCCCAACTGCTGAAATGTCGCCGCCCGTCGGGGCGAGCCGTTGGGCCGTGCTGATTTCGGTTATCAGTTCACTGACCCATCTTTCGCGCCGCTCCCTGTATTGGTTGGCGGTGACTGCCGCGGTCATCTACTTTGCCTTCTGCGCGTTGTTTCTGGGGCTGCGCTATGTGGTGCTGCCCAATATCGATCACTACAAGTCCACGGTCGCTAGTGTTGCCAGCCAGATGCTTAACCGGCCGGTTGAGATTGCCGGTATCAGTGCGCGCTGGTATGGCCTGATGCCCAACCTGCAGTTGGAGGGAGTGTTGATTCGTGACGAGCATGGCGAACAGGCTTTGCTGCTGCCCCGAGTCAACGCAACCATTTCCTGGTCTTCGGTGCTGGGTCGGATTCAGCTTCGCTCACTGGAGATCGTGCAGCCGGATCTGGAAATCCAGCGCGGCGCCGATGGCCGGCTATCTGTGGCGGGGATGCCGATCGATACTGGCCAGCCCGACGATAGTCGGGTGCTGGATTGGCTGCTCGATCAGCCGGAGATCGTGGTGAGATCCGGCAAACTACGCTGGCTGGACCAGCAACGCGGCGCGCCGGAGCTGACCTTGTCGGATATCAGCTTCGTCCTTCGCAATGGTTGGCGATCGCATCAGGCAGCATTGCGTGCCACGCCGCCGGCCGCATTGGCGGCGCCGGTTGATCTGCGCGTCGAGTTCAGTCATCCACCTTTTTCTCGTAACCGCGCCGATGTTTCACGTTGGTCCGGCAAGTTTTATTCCGATTGGCGCGAGGCGCACTTCGACGCATGGCGGCCTTACCTGGATTTGCCTTGGAAACTTACGGGTGGTGAATGGGGGCTACGTACCTGGGTGAGTTTTGAGGGTGGATCGATTGAGAACGTGACCGCCGATCTGGCGATGAAAAACGTCACCGTCACGCTAGCCGACGGTCTGCTGCCGCTGAGCTTGGTGGAGGTTGGTGGTCGAATCTCAGTAGAAGAATCCAGCACTGGCCTGAAAAGCAAATGGCTTTCGTTTGGCACTAAGGGTCATCAGATTCAGCTCACTGATTTTTCGTTGCGTACCGATCAGGGCTCCGTACTGCCCCGTACGACGGCCAGCCATCACTTCATTCCTGCGACGGGCACCAAGCGTGAGCGGCATGAGTTGAAGATAACGCAGATTGATCTTGATGCCTTGTCGCGACTTGCTGATCACTTACCCATTGCTGCATCTGAAAGAAAATTACTGGGCGAACTTGGCTTGCGTGGGCAGCTGAAAGACTTCTCTGCCAATTGGGAGGGTGCGTTGCCGGGCGAAGCAGCGTTCAAGGTGCGTGGTAGTTTCGAGCAGCTTGCGCTTCAGCACCGTCTGGCGCCTACCGACGGTGCAGCTGCTTCGGTGCTTGGCTTTGAGGGCTTTTCGGGCGATGTTGATGCGGACCAGGATGGTGGTCGCATCAAACTCAAATCTGAAAACAGTACGGTACGAACCGCCGATTATCTGGGCGCACCCGCCATGTCTTTCGAGCAGCTTGCTCTGGACGGTGACTGGTCGCTGCGCGAAAGCCGTCGCGTTTTATCTATCAGAGTCAAGCGTCTGGATTTTCAGCAAGCGGGACTCAAGGGGAAGTTGGAAGGCACTCATCTGCTGCCATGGCCTTTATCGCCGGGCAAACTCGGCAGCGTAGATATGCAGGCAAATTTCCCAAGTGTCGCGCTGAATCGGGTCGTGAACTACTTGCCAGCGGCGATTGGTCGTGATGCTCGCGAATGGATGAGCGCCGGCTTATTGGATGGTCGTGCCGAGGATGTGAATCTCAAGATACGTGGTGACTTGAATGATTTCCCATTTCATACGCGATCAACTGGAGCAAGTAGTGATAGCGTTTTCAAGCTGACGGCCCGCGTCAAGCAAGGGCGACTCAGCCCTGCACCGCAGATGTTGGCATCAGATCGCCGCACACCGCTGTGGCCGCGTATCGATGATATTGATGCGCAGCTCACCATCGATCGATCTCGCCTGCAGATTCGTGCCGATTCTGCCAAGACACTGGGTATCCCGCTGTCGAATGTGGATGTAGTGATTCCTGACCTGATGGCCAGCGCCCCGCACCTTGATGTCAACGGCAACGCCAGCGCTTCGCTACCGGCCATGCTGACCTACGTGAAGGCAACGCCAGTCGAAGGTTGGATAGATCATCTGACTGAAGACGCGCGCACATCAGGCATGGCCAGGTTGATTCTGAAGATGCAAATTCCTCTGACCGAAACAGGTAAAGCGAGCGTGCAGGGCAATGTGAAATTTTCAGGCAATGACATTCAGTTGTGGCCTTCATTGCCCACGGTAAGCGCAGTTCAAGGCGAGCTCGGATTCTCGGATCACGGCTTTCAGATTTCATCGTTACAAGGTAATGCCTTAGGCGGATCGGTGGCGATCAGCGGCGGTACGCAACGCGATGGAAGTACGCAAGTTCGTTTAGAGGGTTCAGTGACTGCCGATGGTTTGGGGCGATTCGTCACTGGAAGTACGGCGAAGCGTTATGTGCGCAAGCTCTCCGGCGGTACGCGCTATATCGCGAACGTCAAGATTCGCGATCAGCGCACGGATTTTTCGCTAGATTCGAATCTGGTTGGTCTTGGTATTGATTTGCCGGCACCACTGCGTAAAGTCGGGCCAGAGAACTTACCTCTTCGAGTGACTGTCACGCCTTTGAATATGCTCGACGCTGCCACACAGTCGGAAGAAATTCGACTCACACTCGGGCGCAATATCTCGGCGCGCTATTTGCGCAGTAAGCCGGTCTCTGGCAACGCTAGTTGGAAATTGGTGCGCGGTGGTATAGGCATGAACGCACCTATCCCCAGCAACGATAGTGGCGTTGCGCTGGCGATAAACCTGCCGACACTTGATGCTGATGCTTGGCGTAATGTCTTAAACAGTTCAAGTGCCGACACCACGCCTGTGATTGAAAGTACATCACCAGAGCAAGCGTATTTTCTTGTGGACGCAATCAGCCTGCGTGTCAATGACCTGACATTCGCAGAGCGTAGCTTTGATAACGCAGTCATAAGCGCCAACCGTATCCGTGGTGGGTGGCAACTCAACCTGAACATGAATGAAATGTCAGGTCGTGCGACCTGGGAAGACCCATCGTCCGAGCGTGGCGCTGGCAAGATCACCGCCCGACTGACTCAGCTCAAGATTGAAGAGCGTGACCGCTCTGATATGAGCGACCTGTTGGCGGGCAAAAAGTCCAGCACCGAGCTACCTGGATTAGATGTGGTGGCGGATAACTTCGAATTAAGAGGTCTCAAGCTAGGTCGACTCGAGTTGGCCGCGACCAATGGCAGTCTGAATGCGGGTCCTGGTCGCGAGTGGCGTATCAGCAAGCTGACACTCACCAACCCTGGCGCCACCCTTCGTGCGTCCGGTCGATGGCTGGCTAGCCGCAATGAAAGCCAAAGTTTTCTGAACTATGAAATGGATATCGCTGACGCCGGTCAACTGCTGGATCGCCTCGGTTTTGAGCGCACTATGCGCGGTGGTAAGGGCAAGATGGAGGGTGATCTCAGCTGGCGCGGTGATCCGTCTCAATTCGATTTTCCCACGCTGTCCGGCAATCTCAGTTTGAAGCTGGGTAGTGGTCAGTTTTTGAAGGCCGACCCTGGTGTCGCCAAACTGCTGGGGGTGATGAGCTTGCAGTCATTACCGCGTAGTTTGACACTCGATTTTCGCGATATCTTTTCTGAGGGCTTTGCATTCGATGGTATCGCCAGTACTGCCACCATCTCGCGCGGTACGCTCAAGACCGATAGCTTCAAGATGCGCGGCCCGAATGCGGTGGTGCTGATGGATGGTACGGTCGATCTCGCGAATGAAACGCAGAACCTGACGGTGGTGGTCATCCCGGAATTGAACGCCGCAGGCGCCTCGGTGGTGTACGGTTTGGCAGTCAACCCGGTGGTGGGTTTGGGCGCTTTTCTGGCGCAGTTCTTTTTGAAAAATCCGGTAGCGGCTGTGCTGACGCAAGATTACCAAGTGACCGGCCCTTGGAAAGATCCGGTCATCAAAAAATTACCTCCTCGGCGCAAACCGAATGAGCCGAATACCTCACCCTAAGGCATGCGCGATGAGCGATACCAAGCACACGACCCAAAAAAGAAAAATTCAGGTGGCTGCTGCGCAGATGGTGTCCACTCCTAATCCTGCCGATAACTGCGAAACGGCAGCACGACTGGTGCGCGAGGCCGCAGCGGCAGGTGCACAACTGGTGTTGCTGCCTGAGTACTGGGCCGTCTTGGGTGGTAACGAGCAAGATAAGGTAGAGATTGCTGAGCCCGCGGGTGATGGCCCGCTACAGAATTTTCTTGCCAACCTCGCGCGCGAATGCGGTATCTGGTTGTTGGGTGGCACCTTGCCATTGAAGTCGCATCAATCCGGCAAGGTACTCAATAGCCTGATGGCCTATGCACCCGATGGCACAATCGCCAGCCGCTACGACAAAATCCACCTATTTGGATTTACTCGCGGTGAAGAATCCTATGACGAGTCACGCACGATTGTGCCGGGCAGCGAGGTGGCCGTACTCGAGACACCCTTCGCTCGCGTCGGGCTGTCGATCTGCTATGACTTACGTTTCCCCGAGTTGTATCGGGCCATGGGGCAGTGCGATCTGATCGTCATGCCCGCTGCATTTACCGCCACTACGGGTCGTGCGCATTGGGAAGTTTTGCTGCGTGCACGGGCTATTGAGAATCAGTGCTATGTGCTCGCGTCTGCCCAAGGCGGGTTGCATCCCAATGGCCGTCGTACCTGGGGCCACAGCATGCTGGTCGACCCCTGGGGCGGCATATGTGCTGAACTTGCCGAAGGCGAGGGCGTGGTCACTGGTGAGATTGACCTCGACTCGATGATGGGTATTCGCGCCAGCTTGCCAGCGCTGCAACACCGTACGCTTTGAGCCAGGCAGCTCACGGCGTGTAAACGCCCGATCCATTAGAATCACGACTTACCCCCAACACTCCGAGCGAGCATGAATATCATTGAACCCAATCTGCAATCGCACATGACTGCGACCAACTTGCTGCTAACGCCAAACGGTCTTGATCAAGGCAAGTTGCTGAGTGCGCTGGGCTCGATTTTCACGCACAAGGTGGATTACGCCGATCTTTACTTTCAATTCACCAAAAGCGAAAGCTGGAGTCTTGAAGAAGGCATCGTGAAGACGGGTAGTTTTTCGATTGATCAGGGTGTGGGTGTGCGCGCCATCTCAGGCGACAAGACCGCGTTCGCCTATTCCGACGAAATCTCCGAGCGTGCATTGCTCGACGCAGCCGAAGCAACACGCACGATTGCACGCCGTGGCGCTGGTCGCGTCAAACTCGCCTCATCCATCAAGCCCGGCTCGGCACGGGCGCTGTATCACGCCAATGACCCTGTGGTCTCGCTCGATGCAACGGCCAAAGTGAAGCTGCTGGAAAGAATCGAGCGTCTTGCGCGTGCTAAAGATCCGCGCATCGTCCAGGTCATGGCAGGTTTGTCAGGCGAACATGATGTGGTGCTCGTGGTGCGTAGCGATGGTGTTATTGCGGCAGATGTTCGCCCATTAGTACGCCTCTCACTGACTGTGATTGCCGAGCAGAACGGCCGACGCGAAGTTGGCACCGCTGGTGGCGGCGGTCGTTACGACTTTCAATACTTCGGCGAAGAGTTGCTACACAAGTACGTCAACGAAGCCGTCAATGCAGCGCTAACCAACCTCGAGGCAAAACCTGCACCGGCAGGGCCGATGACGGTCGTGCTTGGCCCTGGTTGGCCCGGCGTGTTGTTGCATGAGGCGATTGGTCATGGCTTGGAAGGCGACTTCAACCGCAAAGGCTCCAGTACCTTCGCTGGCCGTATCGGTGAGCGCGTCGCCGCTAAAGGTGTCACAGTGGTTGACGATGGCACCATCGCAGACCGACGTGGTTCATTAAACGTGGACGATGAAGGTAACGCAACCCAGTGCACTACCTTGATCGAAGACGGCATTTTGCGCGGCTATATTCAGGACACCTTGAACGCGCGATTGATGAAGATGCCCGCCACGGGTAATGGTCGACGCGAGTCGTATGCTCATTTACCGATGCCGCGCATGACCAATACCTACATGCTGGGGGGCGATCGCGATCCGGAAGAGATCATTGCCTCCGTCAAAAAAGGACTCTATGCCGTGAACTTCGGTGGTGGTCAGGTCGACATCACGAATGGCAAGTTTGTGTTCTCGGCTAGCGAGGCTTGGATGATCGAGGACGGCAAGTTGGCCTATCCAGTCAAGGGCGCCACCCTAATTGGCAACGGTCCGGATGTGCTGAATCGCGTTTCCATGATCGGCAACGATATGCGCCTTGACTCGGGTGTTGGCGTCTGCGGCAAAGATGGTCAGAGCGTGCCGGTCGGCGTAGGGCAGCCCACTCTGCGGATCGAGGACCTGACCGTCGGCGGTACCGGCTGATTAATCATTTAGCATCAGTCTTGCCAAAAACACCGACTTGTAGCACTATCGTCGCTTAATTCAACCCGACTGCCTGCGCTCCATGTTTGCACTGCGCTTTTGCTTTTTTTACGGCTTCGACTACCCCGGCTTCCGGGCGGTAGAGAAGCGGTAAGGTCGCGCAAAAGCAGTCACCGAACCGAATCTTGAAAACCGCCAGTGATGGCGGTTTTTTGTTTTCTATACCCGAGACACATCTGGAGAAACCATGCCACGCACTGATGATCTGAGGATCAGAGAATTGAAAGAATTAACGCCGCCGTCGCATTTGATTCGGGAATTCCCCTGCGATGACAAAATCGCGACGGTGACTGCGAACGCGCGTACCGCGCTGCACCGCATCCTGCATGGGCAGGATGATCGCCTGATGGTCGTGATCGGGCCTTGCTCCATCCATGACACCAAAGCTGGCATGGAGTACGCGCACCGATTGATCGAGCAGCGTGAGCGCCTCAAAGACGATCTCGAAATCGTGATGCGCGTGTATTTCGAAAAGCCACGCACCACGGTGGGCTGGAAGGGTCTGATCAACGACCCCTACCTCGACAACAGCTTCCGCATCAACGACGGCCTGCGGATTGCACGCGAGCTGCTCGCAAAAATTAATGCGCTCGGCCTGCCAGCAGGTACTGAGTTTTTGGATGTGATCAGTCCGCAATACATCGCCGACCTGATCAGCTGGGGCGCGATTGGCGCACGTACCACCGAATCGCAAGTACACCGCGAGCTAGCCTCGGGTTTGTCATGCCCGGTTGGATTCAAGAATGGTACCGATGGGAATATAAAAATCGCTGCCGATGCGATCAAAGCCGCCTCGCAGCCTCACCATTTCTTATCAGTGACCAAGGGTGGTTATTCGGCTATCGTCTCCACTGGTGGCAATGAGGATTGCCACATTATTCTTCGTGGTGGTAAGGCACCGAACTACGATGCTGCGAGTGTCGAAGAGGCTTGTCTCGCACTCGGCGCGAATGGCTTGGCACAAAAGCTGATGATCGATGCATCACATGCCAATAGCTCGAAGAAGCCAGAGAATCAGGTACCTGTCTGCGCCAACATCGGCGAGCAAATTGCGGCGGGTGACGACCGCATCATCGGCGTGATGGTCGAGTCACATTTGGTCGGCGGCCGTCAGGACCTGGTGGAGGGTAAAGAACTGACCTATGGCCAGTCGATCACCGATGGTTGCATCGATTGGGATAGCAGCGTGCAGGTGCTGGAAAATCTGGCGGCGTCGGTCAGACAGCGAAGACTGCATAGCGAAAAGGAGTGAGCGTCGCTTGGACTTAGAGCCCTCGCGTTAGGGAAGTACTGATTAATTCGTCATGCCGGCGCAGGCCGGCATCCACTGTCGTGATGTTGATGGACTCCGGCCTTCGCCGGAGAGACGAAATTTTATACGCCAGTGCGTCCTTGGATCTTTACAAGGTGGTGCAAAAAACGCGTATAGCCCTGCGAGACAGGTTTAAAGGACTCTTAATCGCGGAAGTTATTGAACTCCAGCGGTAGATCAGTGACATCTTTCTTCAGCAGGGCAATAGTCGCCTGTAGATCATCGCGCTTCGCCCCCTGCACGCGCACTGATTCCCCCTGAATGCTCGCCTGGACCTTGATCTTGCTGTCCTTGATGATGCGCTGAATCTTTTTGGCGGCATCGGTCTCGATGCCGTTCTTTACCTTGATCACTTGCTTGACCTTGTCGCCGCCGATTTTCTCGATCTTGCCGACATCCAGGAAGCGCACATCGACATTGCGCTTAGCCATTTTATTGGTCAGCACATCGCGCACCTGCCCCAGCTGAAAATCACTATCCGCATAAGCAGTCAGCTCATGCTCTTTTTGCTCGACGCGCGCATCACTGCCTTTGAAATCAAAGCGCGTTGTAATTTCCTTGTTGGCCTGATCAACTGCATTTCTGACCTCGACCTGGTTGGCTTCAGAGACGATATCGAACGAGGGCATGGGCTACTCCGGATAAAAATAGATGCCGCATATTATAGAGGAGCGTCCCGGCTTGGCCGTGACCCGGTCGGTATAATCTGCAGCCCATGGCATCCCAACTTGATATTCAGCCTCAGTACTCGCTGCGCGCATTGAATACCTTCGGTATTGATGCCGCGGCTGCACACTTTCTCAAAGTGACCGATGCCGCCCAGCTGCATGCGCTGTATCGCGAGCCCAGTCTGCGCGCCATGCCGAGACTGATCCTGGGCGGTGGTAGCAACCTGCTGCTGACGAAAGATTTTTCCGGTCTGGTACTGCATATCGCTACACAAGGTATCGCCATCACCGGCGAGGACGAGCAGCAGGTATTCGTGACTGCTCAGGCTGGTGAAAACTGGCATGCCTTTGTGCAGTGGACGCTGGCGCAAGGATTACCCGGCTTGGAGAACTTGTCGCTGATACCGGGTAGCGTTGGCGCTTCGCCCATTCAAAATATCGGCGCCTATGGCAGCGAGGTGGCAGATTTTTTTCATTCGCTGACAGCATTCGACATGATGTCAGGCGAGTTATTGCATTTGTCGAAGGCGGATTGTGCCTTTGCTTATCGCGATAGTATTTTCAAGCATGCGTTACGAGATCGCGCGATTATTCTCGAGGTGAGATTTGCCTTGCCGAAGTCGTGGCAGCCGAACCTGCGCTATGCAGAATTGGCAGCTGAGCTTGCATCCCGGGGTATCGCGAATCCAAGTGCGCAAGAGATCGCCGACGCTGTCATCGCTATCCGAACCCGCAAGCTACCCGACCCGGCCAAAGTGGGGAACGCTGGTAGTTTTTTCAAAAACCCAGTCGTGAGCGCAGAGCAGCGAAATTCGCTGCTTGTCCAATACCCAGATCTGGTGAGCTACCTACAGGCAGATGGTAGTTACAAACTCGCCGCTGGCTGGCTGATCGATCAATGTGGCTGGAAGGGTAAGTCGATGGGTGCCGCTGGTGTTCACGAAAACCAGGCGTTGGTTCTGGTGAATCGGGGTGGGGCGACGGGCGCTGATGTGCTCCGACTTTCAAACAAGATCCGCGAAGAGGTACAAGCGAAGTACGGTGTGATACTCGAGCCCGAGCCAGTGATTCTCTAGATTTTCGCGCATGCCTATGGCTCGATGGAGGCTAGTAGCACTTAGTCAGGGGAAAGAGAGGAATCCGCAAGATGCAACTGGAATCGTATCTTGCGTCAGAAGAGAGTGGCTATCACCCAAAGTGGCAAACGTAATCCAAGGTCTCAATCGTCTCGATATCAAAGCTCGAATCGCCCGGTACATGGAAGCTCTGGCCGCCCTCATAGCTCTTCCACTCAGTTTCACCTTTCAGGCGAACGCGGCACTTACCACCGTTGATTTCCATGATTTCTGGCGCGCCGGTGTTGAATACCAGCGAAGATGGAAAAATCACGCCTACTG
>JAPLQC010000008.1:0-10776 GCA_026399895.1 Burkholderiales bacterium | reverse complement strand
TACTGATTTTCGAGTGCCATCGGCGAAATGCATCCAGCAAGCAGCCCAAGGAAGCCCTAAATTCCGTATCCTTCAGACATGGTCGGCAGGTTCCACCGATAGCCGCATACCGACCGTATTCAGCACCGCAATCAAGGTCTTTAATGTTGGGTTTCCGTTAGGCGATAGTGCGCGATACAAGGACTCGCGACTGATGCCAGCTTCTTGTGCGATCTTGCCCAGTCCTCCATACGCTTCTGCGATTGCGCGGAGAGCCAGTAGGCCGGCCGCACGGTCCTCTGGGTCATCTAAAGATTCCATGGCGACCTTCAGATAGGCAATAGCCTGCTCGCGGTCCGCTCGCAACTCCTCGACTTCGAGGTCATGGTGCGATGTGCTCGCCTTGTAGCCTTTCATGATCGCCTCTCCTTCCAGTCGGCCCACATACCTTTGGCGCGCCGTATATCTTCGGCTTGCGTACTCTTGTCACCGCCGCTCAGTAGGAGAATAGCTTCCATGCCATACCTTCCGCAGTAAATCCGATAACCTGGTCCGAGATGAATGCGAAGTTCGATCACGCCGTCACCCACCGGGGCGTAATCGCCCAAATTCCCCATCTCTAACCGGCGCAAGCGCATCCTGATTCTTGCTTTGGTTGAATTGTCTTTGAGACTTCTGAACCATTCACCGTAGGGCGAGATGCCATTAGGCATTACATAACGCTGTAATTCCAGCATATCTTTACTTGTAGCTTAAAAGCTACTCGCTAGTTAGTCAATAGGCGTAAGCAGATTTTTGAGATGCAACAGAGGGCAGCAAATCTGCCGGCCGAAGGCTAGCAGTGCTTAGTTAGGGGAAGGAGAGGGATGCGTAAGATGCAACCGATGTTGCATCTTACGTTAGAGGAGAATTGCTATTAGCCGAAATGACAAACGTAATCCAAGGTCTCAATCGTCTCGATATCAAAGCTCGAATCACCCGGTACATGGAAGCTCTGGCCACCTTCGTAAATCTTCCACTCAGTTTCACCTTTCAGGCGAACGCGGCATTTACCCCCATTAATTTCCATGATTTCTGGCGCGCCGGTGTTGAATACCAGCGAGGATGGGAAAATCACCCCCACCGATTTTCGAGTGCCATCGGCGAACAGCACATTGTGTGAAACACACTTGCCATCAAAAAAGATATTGGCTTTCTTGACGACGGAGACATTGTCGAATTGAGTGCTCATTGTTTTTCCTTAAATTGAATCTGATTACTTACCGCGCTTAATCTGTGCATTAGCAGCGATACGCATACGCAGCGCATTCAGCTTGATAAAGCCACCCGCATCCGCTTGATCGTAAGCGCCGCCGTCTTCATCAAACGTCGCAATAGTTTGATCGAACAGTGAGTCGGTCTTCGAGTCACGCGAGACGACGATCACATTGCCCTTGTACAGTTTCAGTCGCACCCAGCCATTCACGCGCTGCTGGGTATGATCAATTAGCGTTTGCAGCGCGACGCGCTCCGGACTCCACCAGTAGCCGTTGTAGATCAGCGACGCATAGCGTGGCATCAGATCGTCTTTCAAGTGCGCGACTTCACGATCGAGTGTGATCGACTCAATCGCACGATGAGCACGCAGAATGATGGTGCCGCCCGGGGTTTCATAGCAGCCGCGCGACTTCATGCCGACGTAACGGTTCTCGACTAGATCAAGTCGGCCAATGCCGTGCTTGCCGCCAACGCGGTTCAGCTCGGCGAGTGTCTCGGCCGGGCTCATCTTCTTGCCGTTCAGCGCAACGATATCGCCGTGTGCGAATTCAATATCCAGATACTCTGCCGCATCCGGTGCAGCCTCAGGGCTGACAGTCCAGCGCCACATGGATTCTTCAGCCTCGGCGCCCGGGTTCTCCAAATGACGGCCTTCATAGCTGATGTGCAGCAGGTTGGCATCCATCGAGTAGGGAGCGCCGCCGTTCTTGTGCTTCATGTCGATCTCAATGCCGGCATCTTCTGCATACTTCAGCAGCTTCTCGCGCGAGAGCAGATCCCATTCGCGCCAAGGTGCAATGATCTTCACGTTCGGCATTAAGGCATAAGCGCCCAATTCGAAACGCACTTGATCATTCCCCTTGCCGGTGGCGCCATGCGAAATAGCATCAGCACCGGTTTCGCGCGCGATATCGATCAGGCGTTTCGCGATCAGCGGGCGTGCAATCGAGGTGCCGAGCAGGTACTCGCCCTCATAGATGGTGTTGGCACGGAACATCGGATACACGAAGTCGCGCACGAACTCTTCGCGCAGATCATCGATGTAGATGTTCTCGGGCTTGATACCGAATTTGATGGCCTTGGCGCGCGCAGGGTCCAGCTCTTCGCCTTGGCCCAAGTCGGCGGTGAAGGTCACGATCTCACAGTGGTAGTGATCTTGCAGCCATTTCAGAATAACGGAGGTATCCAGTCCGCCCGAATAGGCAAGGACCACTTTCTTGATGTCGCTCATTGCTAGTTTTTCCTGATTGACGGGAGATTCAAACTTCGCCCAGCACGAGATACTCGAGCAGGGCTTTCTGTACATGCAGCCGGTTTTCTGCTTCGTCCCACACGACCGACTGCGGGCCGTCGATAACTTCGGCCGCAACTTCTTCACCGCGGTGCGCGGGTAGGCAGTGCATGAATAGCGCGTCTTTGTGGGCGCGCTTCATTTTGTCAGCGTCGACGATCCAGCCATCAAAGGCTTTTAGTCGCGCTGCGTTTTCTTGTTCATAGCCCATGCTGGTCCACACATCGGTGGTCACCAGGTCAGCCGCTTCACAGGCATCGGCCGGATTTTTAAAAACGGTGTAACGCTGATTAGTTGGTGCGACCAGGGCTGGGTTGATATCGTAGCCAGCGGGTGTCGATACATTGAGGTGAAAGCCGAAGACTTCAGCCGCCTGCAGCCACGAGTAGAGCATGTTGTTGGCATCACCAATCCACGCCACAGTCTTGCCAGTAATTGATCCGCGATGCTCGGTGTAGGTGAAGATATCCGCGAACACCTGGCAGGGATGATGCTCATTGGTCAGGCCATTGATGACCGGAACGCGCGAATGCGCTGCAAAGCGCTCAATGATTTCCTGGCCAAAGGTGCGGATCATAATGATGTCGCACATGCGGGACATCACTTGCGCGGCATCTTCCACCGGTTCGCCACGGCCCAGCTGGCTGTCACGGGTGTTGAGGTAGATTGCTGCGCCACCGAGCTGGTGCATACCGGCCTCGAACGAAAGCCGGGTGCGGGTCGAGTTTTTTTCGAACACCATCACCAGCGTGCGGTCGAGCAGCGGGTGGTAGGTCTCGTAGTTTTTGAACTTGCGCTTGATGAGCTTCGTGCGCTCGAACAGGTAGGTGTACTGGGCGAGCGTGAAGTCGGCAAACGTCAGATAGTGTCGGATTGCCATAAATGAAATCGGCGGCCAGCTAGCGGCTGCCGCCGAATTGTTAACTTGTTGGATTATAAAGGGTTTTATTCGCGAAAGGCAGTCGTCGCCAGAGCGAATCAGCGATATCCCGGCTGCTGCTGAGACTCATGCCGCAGTTGCAGATACAAGGCATGGCGCACTTCCTCGATCTCGCCGCGTGCCACCGCTTCGGTGACAGCGCAGCCCGGCTCGGCCGCGTGATGGCAATTGGTGAAGCGGCAATGTCCAAGATGCGGCGCAAACTCCCGAAACGCGCGCTCCAGCAGGCCCTCGGTCAGGTGATGCAGGCCAAATTCCTGAAAGCCCGGCGAGTCAATCACCGAGCTATGGTCATCGATGCAGTACAGCCGCGTGAAGGTGGTGGTGTGCTTGCCGGTATCGAGTCGCTGCGATATCTCGCGCACCGCGATGTCCGCATCAGGCACCAGCAGCCTCACCAGCGACGACTTTCCCATGCCGGATTGCCCGATCAGGATAGTGGACTGATTTTTTAGCAAGGGCTGCAGGACCGCCAGCGTATGCGTCGGATCGGTCACCGCGCTCATCTCATGCACCGGATAGCCGAGCTTGGCGTAGTTGGCCATTCGTGCGCGGGCGGCGTCTAGTGGTGCGCTGATGTCGATTTTATTGAGTAGCAGATGCGCCGAAATGCCCGCCGCTTCCGCAGCGATCAAGGCGCGTGACACCAGATCATCCGAAAAACTTGGCTCGGTGGCGACCACGATCATCAGCTGCGTTAGATTCGCAGCGAGTAGTTTTGATCGGTACTGATCGGAGCGATAAAGAAAGGTAGAGCGGGGAAGGATTTCTTCGATGACGCCTTGATCGGCAGAGGTTGGCACAAAACTGACCTGATCACCGGTGGCGACATCACGTTTTTTACCGCGTGTGACACATAACCATTTTTTCCCCTCGGACTGCGCCAGATAGTGACGGCCATGGGCCGCAACAATCAGGCCCAGCTGTGCTGTCATGCGAGCTGCGATGGGATTTGGTCGATCTTGGCCGCGCAGATGAAATCATTGTGCGACAAACCGCCGCTGCCTTGATTCACCGAGTGCGTGCTGTAGCGAACGGTGCAGCGGTTGTAGCCGACGACCATCTCGGGGTGATGATCTTCGCGGTTTGCGATGTCAGCCACAGCATTCACAAACGCCATGGTGTGGTGATAGTCATTGAATCGGAACTCACGCTGTAGCTGGCCCTGTACGCAGGCCCAGTCGCTCAGTACCGCAAGCGCATCCTTGAGTTGTTGCTCGGTTGCGGCATCCGTCAGGTGCCGGCAGGAAGCCGCGAGCAACTCGTCTCGGGTCATCGTGTTTATGCCGACAGTAGTCGCTGCACCCGTGCACTAGCCGGTGGGTGCGAATCATAAAACGCCGAATGCAGCGGATCAGGGGTCAGCGTCGAGGCGTTGTCTTCGTACAGCTTGACCAAGGCCGAGATCAGATCGCTCGAGTTACTGTGTTTTGCGGCGAAGGCATCCGCCTCGAACTCATTCTTGCGCGAGGTAATCGACATCAATGGCGAGAACAGGAAGGTAAAGCTCGGCAGTGCCAGCATGAATAGAATCAGCGCCATGGCGTCATTACTGCCATTCATCAGCGGGGTCACACCCAAGCCAGTGTAGAACCACACCTGGCCTTTGAGCCAACCGAGCAGGGCAAGAAAGCCGAGCGACAGCGCGAACATCATTAGCAAACGTTGGACGACATGGTTCAGTTTGAAGTGGCCCAGCTCATGCGCGAGTACTGCCTCGATCTCGTTCGGTGCCAGACGCGACAACAAGGTATCGAAAAATACAATCCGTTTGGCAGCGCCAAAGCCCGAGAAGTAGGCATTGCCGTGCGCGCTGCGGCGCGAGCCATCCATTACGAACAAGCCTTTGCTGGCAAAGCCAACACGCTGCATCAAACCCTCGATGCGTGTGCGCAGACTTTCATCTTCCAGCGGCGTGAACTTGTTGAACAGTGGTGCGATCAGGCTTTGATAAAACGCGATCATGAAGAGCTGGAACCCGCACCACAGCAGCCAGGCGTACAGCCACCAGAGATCACCGGATTTTTCCATCAGCGTCAGCGTGACCCACAGCAGAGGCAAACCAATCGCGGCACCAACCACGCTATGCTTGATCAGATCCGAGAAAAACAAGCCCGGAGTCATTTTGTTGAAACCGAAGTGCTCTTCCAGCGTGAACTGCTTGTAGTAGTCAATCGGCAGATCGATCAGGCTAGAAATAATGCTTACCGCAGCAATCAAGGCCAGTTGGTAAGCAATGCCAACACCGAAGGTGGGCGTCAGCAGTTCGGACAACCACTGCAGTCCACCGAGCAGCGTGAATCCGATCAAAACCACAGCGTTCACGACCAGTAGCGTAATTTTCAGCTTGGTCTTGGCGATGGTGTAATCGGCAGCCTTCTGATGCGCGGCCAGCGGAATTTTGGCTGCAAACTGCTCGGGCACGGCGTCGCGGTGCCGTTGGATATGTTGAATATGACGCGAGGCCAGCCACAATTTAGTGCCGAGCGTTGCGATCAAAAAAGCGGCGAACAAAAGCGAAAAGCTGTAAGGATCCATCGGTGGCATATGCGAGAATGAGAACTTGGCAAGCGCCGAGTGTGGCGCGAAGCACTAACGACTTGGATTATGTCACAAGCAAACGAAGCGCATCAGGCGGCCCCGAGCGGCACCAACGAGTTCAATCTGGTCTGGGTCGATATGGAAATGACAGGCCTCGACCCCGATCGCGATAGGGTCATTGAAATCGCGGCCATCGTCACCGACCCCAACCTGAATGTGCTGGCCGAAGGGCCAGTCTTCGTGATTCATCAGCCCGATGAAGTCCTCGACGGCATGGACGCGTGGAACAAGGGTACCCATGGCCGCTCAGGCCTGATTGATCGGGTCAAAGCATCAACCATCACCGAGGAGCAAGCGTCCGCCGAGATGGTGGCGTTTCTGAAGCAGTTTGTACCGGCGGGGAAGTCGCCGATGTGCGGTAACTCGATTTGCCAGGACCGGCGTTTCATGGCGCGCCACATGCCGACCCTCGAGGCATTTTTCCATTATCGGAATGTCGATGTCTCGACCTTGAAAGAACTGTGCCGTCGCTGGCGCCCGGAGCTGATCGCTGGATTCAAAAAACACCAGCTCCATACGGCATTGGCAGATATTCGCGAATCGGTCGAAGAGTTACGCTATTACCGCCAGCATTTTATTAACGCCTAAGCCGTTCATTGAAGCGGCTTCAGCCAAAAGCGCTGAATCTGCGGTACCGACGCCTCCACCTCAATGGCCAGCTTGTGGCATTTGACCGGGTCGTCGACCAAAACCAACTGCGCATCATCAATCTCTTCTGCGCCCAGCAGGTCAATGGCGCGCAGGAGTATCGCCTGCGATGAGTCACGCAGAGGCTGCCATGCGGCTTCGTTCAGACTAATCGCCTCCAAAAAGCCCCAGCACCACGCTTCGGCATCGAGCAATTCTTTGCCTTTGAATTTGTGAACCGAGAACAGCGGCTCGAAATCTTTCGGCGCTACTTCGAACGTTACGCGGATCTCTTCCAGCGCGCGCGACAGTAACTCGTGAATCCGCGCGGACTGCTGCGCATCGCGGAACTTCGGCGCATCTTGCGGCGTCGGACCCCAGATGCGCGCTAGCCACTGTTCGAGCGGAATATCGACTGGGCCGATAGCGATCGCTGTCAGGTAGCCGTTCAGGGCGTCCATGGCCATGGTCTCATCGCCACAGTGCGTAGACATCAGGAAACGGTCGAGCTCGTCAAATTCTTGATCGGTGAGTAGTGGTTGGTCGGACATGGTGACCTAGGTGATGGGCAAGCGCGCAGTGTAACAAGACTACAATGCAGTGATGAACAATTCATCATCAGATTCTTTCCATGCACTATCGCCCGATGCGGTACTCGATGCGCTAGATTCCATTGGGCTGCATGGAGATGGCCGCTTGCTTGCACTCAACAGCTATGAGAATCGGGTCTATCAAGTCGGCATTGAAGATGCTGCGCCCGTGGTGGTGAAGTTTTATCGACCATCGCGTTGGAGTGATGCAGCGATTCTTGAAGAACATGAATTCGTCCATGCTCTCCATGCACAAGAAATTCCTGTCGTGCCCCCGTTATTGATGGCAGGTGCAACACTGCATCGCCACCAAGACCACCGCTTCGCTGTGTTTACCCGCCAGGGCGGCAGGGCGCCCGAGTTGGATCGACCGGGCGTGCTCGAATGGATCGGCCGATTTCTGGGTCGCATACATGCCGTCGGCGCCAGCCAGCCCTTTGTTGAGCGTCCTACTCTTGATCCACAGACATTTGGAGAGCAGCCAAGAGATTGGTTATTGCAGAGCGATTTGATTCCCCTCGAGCTACGCGAAAGTTGGTCGGTAATTAGCCGGCAGGCACTCGACGGTGTTCAGCGTTGTTATCAACGCGCCGGGGATGTTCGCTTATTGCGACTGCACGGGGATTGCCACATCGGTAATGTGCTCTGGACGGATGCGGGGCCGCACTTTGTAGATTTTGATGATAGTCGTACCGGTCCGGCATTGCAGGATTTATGGATGCTGCTATCGGGTGAGCGTGCCGACATGGTGCGTCAGCTGACTGATCTGCTCAGCGGCTACGAAGATTTCTGTGAATTCGATCAGCGCGAGTTATATCTACTCGAGGCCTTACGAACCCTACGCTTGTTGCACTACAGTGCCTGGCTCGGTATGCGGTGGGATGATCCCGCTTTCCCTGCAGCTTTCCCTTGGTTTGGGACAGTGCGCTATTGGCAGGATCGAATTCTCGAGCTGCGCGAGCAAGTCGCGCTTATGGACGAGGAATCACTCTGGCCAATTTGACTGAGGTCAAATTTTTTCAAGGACAAGTTGGTTACAGTCAGCGCCATGACCATCACTATCGAAGGGGATCAGTATGTTTAAAAAAATCTTGGTAGCGACCGATGGATCAGCCTTGTCGGATAAGGCGGTGGAAGCCGCGATGTCTTTCGCGGCAGCGCAGGGCGCGACGGTTGTTGGTTTATCCGTGGCCGAGATTTATCCATTCATACTGATGCCTGAAGCGGGTGCGATGGTTGATTTGTCGACCTATGAAGAACTACAAGACAAGTCGACGCAGCAGGCGATTGAACGTCTAAAGGCGATGGCAGCTTCGGCTAATGTGAATTGCGAGACCCTATCAACACGCGGTATTCATCCGTACGAGGAAATCATCAACACTGCGCGTGACAGAGGCTGTGACCTGATCTGGATGGGCTCGCATGGGCGCAAAGGCCTTGACCGCCTACTACTAGGTAGCCAAGCGCAGCGTGTACTCTCGCATTCCACGCTGCCGGTCATGGTGTATCGCTAGCAAGTTACTGCGCGATTTGACGTTTAGTGCGTCAGTGCGCCATCAGTACGGGCACCGTCATCGATCGCAGTAGGGTACGGGTTACGCCACCTAAGACGAGTTCCCGGAATCGGGTGTGGCCATAACCGCCCATCACAATGAGATTCGTCGCAAGGTCGGCCGCAATCGATAGCAGTGCTTCGCCGTGGTCGCCCTTTATCTGGCGCTCGACAAGGTTGACCTTGATCTTATGCCGCGCGAGGAACAGTGTTAGGTCAGCGCCGGCTTGATCGCCGTGGGTATCATCGTTTTTGTCAGCGGTCTGCATAACCACCACATCGACCGCACTCGCGCGTAAGAGCAATGGCAAGGCCAGCGTAATCGCCCGACTTGCCGATAGACTGCCATCCCAAGCGACCAGTATGCGTTGTAATGGAAAAGCAGGCTGCCCGATATACGGCACGATCAGTACAGGACGTCCACTACCAAGCACGACTAGCTCTGGCAAGTTCGACATCACGCCCGGAATGGTTGCGGCAGAATCAAATTGCCCGATCACCGTGAGGTCTGCATAGCGCGACTGCAGCACCATACCGCCGACGGCATCATCATCGACTAATCGCGGCTCCAAAGAATCAACACCAACCGATGCGACCACTTGCTCGAAGTGTTTCAGAACATCGCGAGCGTGCTGACGCAGATGATCGCGATGATGTGCAAACACCGGGTCGGTCAGGTCGAAATCGGCACGGCTGAACACATGACGCGAGATACCGGTCATTGCCGCGCCGATCAGATGGGCACCAAAACTCTGCGAAATCTGTGCCGCTAGCTGTATGCGTACGTCGCAGCGTGGTGACTGATCGAGGTGCACGAGTACCGTCTTGTAGTCCATAGAATTCCCTTTCATTGGTCAGTGAGCTAGCTGGTCTGACAATTGTTTATAAAAACCGTGCGCGCTGCCGGACAAGATGGGACAACAGATAAACCGATTTCATCGCTTTTAGCAATCAACTCGGTCGCGCGCTTCCGGACAGTTTTGATTTAGGTCAAGGTAATGGCGAGGGCGGATTCATAGACTGCAATCGCCTAACAGACGCACTCCTGCGCTGATGGCGAGTAGCGAGTCGCGAGGCTTATGAGTGTTAACCCCATTCCCCTTCATCCGGTACAGCAGCTTGAGTTTGATGCCGGTCTTATCCAGCGACTATTGCAGTCGGGTCCGCGCTATACCTCTTATCCAACGGCAGATCGTTTCACCGAGCAATTTAGTAGCCGCGACTATCTGCATGCGGTGAACCATCTCTATACGCGCGGTGCTCGTCATCTGCAACGGGCCAGAAGCTTATACTCAGAACCCTTGCGCTACTCGCGAACGGTATAGGTGTGAGCTTATTCTCGCTGCTGCCGATTTTCCTGATAGGTCTTCTTGGCGGTGTTCATTGTGTTGGTATGTGCGGCGGCATCGTGGGTGCATTCGCAGTTGCTTCGCCACGTCGTTCTATCCCGATACAGCCTGATGGCGCGCCCAATCACTCATTGGGCATCATCGATACCGCCCCCAGGGTGTTGGCGTTCAATGTCGGACGCATCGGCAGCTACATGGTGGCCGGCATGTTGGCGGGTTTGCTGGGCAGTGTGCCGGCGATGATTAACCTGGCAAGTGTTCAGACGGTTGCCTACTGGCTGGCTAATCTGATGCTGGTGGCACTGGGTCTCACGCTCATGAATATCTGGCACGGTTTGTCTCGGCTCGAGGCAGTGGGCCAAGTGCTGTGGCGACAGCTACAGCCGCTGATCCGTAAGCTGCTACCGGTGCAGCGCACATCACAAGCGATTGCGCTCGGTGGACTGTGGGGCTGGGTACCCTGCGGCATGGTGTACAGCGTACTCATGACAGCACTGTTGAGTGGCTCGGCAACACGTGGCGCACTCGTTATGCTCGCCTTTGGTCTGGGTACGCTACCGCTGCTTTTCACCATGGGGATGGGCGGCGCT
>JAPLQC010000080.1 GCA_026399895.1 Burkholderiales bacterium | reverse complement strand
CGACCGGATGCCCCCTGTCTGTTACCTGCTTGACTGCTTCAATTCGAAATTCCTCGGTATATCGCTTCCCACTCATGACACCCCCTTGAAGGCCTAAATTTATAGGCTAGGAAGTGTCTAGTAAACCCGGGGCGATTCATTATCGATTTTTCCATTACTTTCAACACTTTTGCTTTTGCTTGGTTATGTGTTAGGTCGCTTGGGAACGAAGTGATGAAGTGCCGTAATGCTCTTTGTGGAAAGTCGGTGCGAGTTCCTGGATAAATACCCTCAATGCGTTCATCGTAGGGAAGCACGAGGTCGATCAGATGTGTCGGCAGGGTGCGTGAACCTAATGGGGAAGTCAGGATCCATAGTTTTCTTGCTTTCTCCTTACAGATCTTTTTTAGATCATGCTGCAGCATGTCTAGGTAGGCGGCAGGTAAAGCAAGAAAGACACGCTCCACCCTGTTTGATTGGATCAGTTTGTGAATGGGGTCGGGATTGCCGGTAGCTGTAGTCAAGGCTTTCCACCAGTCGCTGGGTGCTGCCTGATTTCGGGTTAACAACCCTTGGATAGATCCAGTCCCTCCAGCGACGGTTAGGTTGTAGTGCGGGATTAAGGTTTTTGGCGGAAGTAGTCCGAGGCCCGCAGAGACAACATATAGGTCGGCATTCAAGTACTCAGCGGCCCACCGCGCCTCTGAAAATGAACGGCCACCGTATGTTTGTTCAACCGGAAGCGTTTCAATGCCGCCCGACACCGACTTCAACCAATAGTTGGCCGCCGCGCTAAGTGAAGCTTTTTCTCGGTGTCCACCCAGAACTCTGTCAGCGCAGATCGCCGCCCCGGGCGAACGCTTACGTTGGGTACAGTTAGTGATGACGATGGTACTCTTCGGTAGCATAACTGCGAGTGATCTTCAGATTTAGTGCGAAATAACTGTGGCATCAATGTGTAGAAATTTTCGCACTTATTGCGATAAACTTCCAGTTTGATGTGGCAGAATTCTGTGAATTCCGGTTGATGAACCTGACTTTTGTTGTTGGAGGAGAGTAGGTGACCGAAAAAGTTTCTTATTGCGCAACTTCCGAGTTCGAGGCGGCTAGGTCAGTCAAGATACTGCCGGAGGCCCACCGCTCGCGCCGATTGCATGGCCACAGTTTCATGGCAACAGTCAGGGCTGATTTGCCTGCTGGATGGGTCAATTTCCCCGGTGCCGAAGTGGCTCAACTTCGTTCGGCATTGCAAACCGCGACGGGATCCCTCGACTACCGGTGCCTAAATGATTTCTTGGATGTCCCAACTGATGAAAATCTGGCTCGTTGGTTGAAGCACAAACTAGACGTCCCGAATGTTCAGAGCATCGCTGTTCAAAGCACTCGCAATGAAGGCATCAACCTACTGAGCGATGGAGAGGTACACATTTGGCGTCGTTACGTCGTCGAATCTGCTCACCAACTCCCGAACGTACCAGTAGGGCACAAATGCGGCCGTATGCATGGCCATAGTTTTGCGATCATCCTTCATGCGAGGCAGCATTTAGGAAACGCGGATATGGGGATAGATTACGATGCGCTCGATCGTCATTGGGCGCCGATTGAGCAACGTATACATTTCGCTTGTTTGAACGATATCCGGGGTTTGGAGAATCCGACAAGCGAGATGATTTCCAGTTGGATCTGGCAACAGATTAAGCCCGAATTACCAGCATTGTCTTGGGTAAGTGTTTACGAAACCGCAAGTTGCGGCGCTCACTTTGATGGGGCTACTTACCGGATTTGGAAGGATATGACCTTTGATAGCGCTGTGCAATTGAAGGCTGCCCCCGATGGAGATCCACTTCGACGAATTCACGGGCACACCTACACAATCCGATTGAATCTCAGTGCGCCGCTTGACCAGGTAATGGGTTGGACGGTTGACTTTGGTGACGTCAAGGATATCTTCAATCCTATCTTTAAGCGACTTGACCATCACCCCTTAAATTCTCTACCCAGTGTCGAGAATGGCGATGTTCTCAGTTTAGCCAAATGGGTACGCTCAGAAGCGGAGGGCGCAATCAGCCAACTAGATCGTATCGATTTATTGGAAACACCAGGATGTGGCGTGGTTCTCAGTTGGGCCGACGAGAGTCCTTCTCTTCCTGTTTGAGCGGCAACTGAACCCGGTGTTTGGGTTTTACCTGCGCTAGCGACTAATGAATTTGTGAGTCGTCGGTTAAATGAAATCGAAGCTGCTGAGTTTTAGTCATCAAAGGGAATCTGAAAAAGCAGCGTTCTTGCGCCGCAAGGTGCAGCAGGGGCGGGGTTCGGGTACGGGGCGGTAGTATGCTAACGGCGCACAATTTGAATACATGTGGTGCTTGCTCACGCCGGCTCAAGTCCGAGTTTGCTTACTCGGGCCAGATCTACAATCTGGCGCACTACCCAAAGATCATGCCCGTCTTGCAGAGCTAGTTATCGAGATTTGATACTTCCGGCATTTTGTTGCCGACCAGAGTCATGTAATTTGCAGAAGGGCCTTCATCTTGGCTCTCACATGCAACATGACATCCGCATTGACTACGGCTTTCTTTTTTGCGCGCCGGACTTTCCAATCGAGAGACTTGATTTGGTCTGACAACACCGCGCAATCAACGCCATCGACTGCGGTGACTACCTCGAAAGGATGCCCTTTGATTTTGGTGGACATTGGACAACAGACCATCAACCCCGATTTGCCGTTATAGCTCGCAGGGCTGATCACGAGCGCTGGCCGATGCCCTGCCTGTTCGTGGCCCGCCTGAGGATCAAATTCAAGCCAAACAACTTCGCCGGTATCTGGCACATAGCCTCGCGGTGACATCAAAGCGCCTCTTTGCCAACGGGTCGCCCGAAATTCACTTCGTCGTGAGTATTCTTGGCATTAATGCCGCTAACGAGCGCGTCGATATCGTATTCAACCTTTTCCGACGGTTGAATGATGATTCGACCCTTCGATACTGTTAAATCCACCTTCTGGTCGAGTTGATATCCAGCTTCTTTCAAGAGTGTCGTTGGCAGGCGAAGTGCGGGGCTGTTACCCCATTTCCGAATGACGGATTCCATGGATTTACCTCCGATGTAGAATCTACATTGTAGATACTTTGTCGATGCCTGGCAATAGATCAATCGATTGACTGAGGTAGTTGTCGCAACCAATCAAATTGCGTTCCAGAAAATTCGAGCCTAGTCACTTGGTCTAAGCAGCGGCGGGGGCAGCTAGCGCGTATGTTGGATGCGCTTGAGTTACGCGCTCAAGACAACCCCTGGTTGATGCAAACGGTATCCGTACTGCGCGAGCTTTTGGCGCAACGTGATCAGGCGCGCTTAGAGAAAGAGTTGATGTATTCGTCGCACAGTTTGTCGTCGCGTCTGACTGAACAAAATGAGCTGCTGAGTTTTAGTCAGCAAAGGGAATCTGAAAAAGCGGCGTTCTTGCGCCGCAAGGTGCAGCAGGGGCGGGATTCTAGTTCTAGGCGGTAGTGGGATGACTGGAGTAAATCCTTGAGGCGTGCGTTCCCCGATCCGATGAGACCAGCGATCTCTTTCTTGTCCGGCGTTTCTTTGTGCAGCGGCTTGCCGGGCCCCACTAGGTTCTCAAGTGGGGATGTCTGATTCATTGCCAATGATCCAAATCTTGGGTTGTTCAAGTACTCGGCTTAAAAATGCATTGCCATCCATCAGTCGTTGTCGTACATCCGCCTCTGTATAAATGGTGGTATTGATACCTCGCCCCAAGCGGACTTCAGTACCTAGTAATTGATTGACCAAGTCTGCGTAAGACAGCGAATCACTGATGACAAATAGGTCGACATCACTTGCCACTGTATCTTGCTTCTTGGCGATCGATCCAAATATGAACGCGCACCGAATCGCCTCTTGATAGGGCGCGAGGGCTTCACGAATGGGAAGCGCCAAACCGAAGGTTTTTTGTACGATCTGCGTCAGCTCTTGAAAGATCGGAGACTGCGGATTCGCCTGAAAATGCCGCTGATTGCCGCGCATTTGGGAAGTGATTAGCCCGCTCTCGCTCAACCGCTTCAACTCCCGTTGCACTGCTCCCGAGCCAGCGCCGGTGAGGTGGATCAGTTCATTCGCGAAATACGAACGCTCTGGCTGGCCGAATAAAAAGGCAAGTACGCGTTGCTGGGTGTTCGTAAACAACACGCCCCCCAACCCTCCAAAAGAAGCGGATTTTTGCTGAGGTGAGTGTATTGGTATGCCCATACTGGGCATGATAATGCCTAAATTGGGCATGTCAAGCACTGGTTAGATTGTTAATATGATGTCCGCATGCCTACACCGAGTAACGGCTCTATCACCAAGCGCCGCGGATGCACCGTAATCCGAACCTTCCAGTGGGGCAAAAAGCCCGCTTCAGTGAGCCAGTCGCCTCGCAGCAGCAAGCTCGGTAAAAACGGCGAACGTTTGCTCACAGCCAGAACGGTCGCGAAGCGAATGTACGGAAAGTGATGGTGGTGAATTCGGCGCCGACGATGCGGTGAGTTTTGACGAGCTGGGTGTTTCATGACATCTCCCTGCATAAGTGGATGCGCCTTGAAATTCTTCCTCAAGGACGACTTTGCTTTTCCTCTTTGTGCTTACGAGCTGTCAACCTCGTTCGTCGCATGCGCGATGAGGTGCGCAATCTAGTGCTGCCGCAGGGCGTGGTCAATTCACATTCAAAAATATGCGATGGATTATTCGCAAAGGGGATGGGATTGTAGGGCGGGCGAGGTGCGATGATCGTCCGCCGGATGTGTTTTAGCGATACTAGAGCGGGCGAGGGCACACACGGGTTTGCCGAGTAGTAGTGCCCTGGTGGTGCCGGTTCGCACAAAGTACTCTGTTATTGAGACAGCCCCGCGTGTCGAAGACCCGCCTCGGCAATCTGCTCGTCCTGCTGTGAGGTTACCCCGCCGACACCCACTGCACCAACGATCTGGCCATTCACAACGATTGGCACGCCGCCCTGAAGCTGGACACTATTGGGCAAGGTGACAATAGCCGGACGGGTCTTGGCCGCTTCCTCTAGTACCTTCGTCGGGCGTCTATATAACGAAGACGTACGGGCTTTGCCGATGGCTGCATCAATAGCGCCAATCGAAGCGCCGTCCATGCGCTGGAAGCTCAGCAAATGGCCACCCTCATCAACGATCGCAATATCCACCGCCCAATTGTTCGCTTTGGCCTCGATGATGGCGCCTGCAATGATTTTATTGGCGGCTTCCAGGCTGAGCGTTTTTTTATCCAGTAGCTGAGCGTACGTGCTGACAGGCAGTAAAAAGCTCGCGGCGAGCGCAAGCATTCGTAGGGTGGGTGATTTGACCATGATGTATCTCCTTGGTTTTTCTGCACTGGCGAGGCCAATGGGCTGGTAAGTCCGGTTTTGTCTTTATTCAAGTCACTTGGAACGCTGGTCGCACGATTGAGGTGAAAAAGGCCTTCTACAAGGCAGTTGCCGAAGGTATCTCCACGAAGGCGGGTATTCGTATTCAGGATGTCTTCATCAGCCTCATCGACGTGGCCCGCGAGGACTGGTCTTTCGGCAATGGCGAGATCAACTACGCCCCGAAAGACTAGGTCTCGGTGGGACTACACGGCGGGCTTTCCCGTCGCTATGGATAACAAGGAGAAAATACATGTCGACTACATTGCAAACGGCAACCAGCATCGATGACCTCAGGGACATAGCGAAAGCGCGCGTTCCGAAGGCCTTCTTCGAATATGCCGACCATGGCTCTTATTCACAGTCGACGATGCGCGCAAATCGGTCAGACCTCCAAGCAATCGGACTGCGTCAACGCGTTGCCATCGACGTCGACAAACGCGACTTGCAGACCACAATCGCGGGTACTCCCGCCAAACTGCCTCTCGCCCTGGCCCCCATCGGCCTGTGCGGCATGCAGCATGGCGATGGCGAGATACTGGCCGCCCGAGCAGCCGCAGCCGCAGGCATTCCGTTTTGCTTGAGCACGATGTCTATCTGCTCGATTGAAGACGTCGCTGCGGCGTCACCGGTACCGTTCTGGTTCCAGCTCTATGTCATGCGTGACAGAGGCTTCGTCAAGGCGCTCATCGAGCGGGCTATCGCAGCTAAGTGCAGTGTGCTTGTGCCGACCCTGGACCTTCAAATTCTTGGTAAACGCTACTGCGATGTGAAGAACGGCATGACAGTTCCGCCGAAGGTCACGGTTGCGAACGTCATCGATGTAGCAACGAAACCGCGATGGGCCTGGAGCATCTTGAACGGTAAGCGTAAAAATTTCGGGAACATCTCTGGTCATGTTGCGGGCATGGAGAGCGTGAGTACGCTGTCCCAGTGGATCGGCCAACAATTTGACCCTACGCTCAGCTGGAAAGATTTGGAATGGATTCGAAGCATTTGGCCGGGCAAGATTGTTCTTAAAGGCATCTTGGACGTCGAGGACGCAAAAATTGCCGCTAGCCTGGGCGTGACCGCTATCGTGGCCTCGAATCACGGTGGTCGGCAATTGGACGGCGCCCCGTCTTCCATCTCACAGCTGGGTCGCATCGTTGACGCCGTGCAGGGAAAGACGGAAGTGATTTTCGATGGTGGTGTTCGATCTGGGCAGGATGTGCTCCGCGCACTTGCCTATGGCGCGAGCTCTTGCATGATCGGACGAGCCTACATCTACGGGCTAGGCGCTGGCGGGCAGGCCGGTGTGACCAAGGCGATTGAAATCATCCGCGATGAGCTGGACGTGTCGATGGCCTTGACCGGTACTCGAAGCGTTCGCGAGATCGACCGAAGCGTTCTCGCGCAGTAGGCGACCTAGATAGGTGATTTACGGAAGCGGCGTTCGAAACACCACCACATGCTGCCAAGGCAAACTTGAGACTCAAATTTTTTTGCTCATGTTTCATTCCTCAATCGTCTTGGATAAGGCGATTGCCTTGGCAATGTCAGCCAGGTGAGTGGACCGCCAATTGATATCACTTCTTCTTTGACATGTTGACAAAGTTTCTTTTTGTTAACATGTACGAGTTATCGACACATTCTTTAAATTTGTCGATGAAATAGAAAAATATCGACAAGTCGGCTTGACAAGGTGATTTCATCGGCATAAGGTCTAATTGTGTCGAAAATCTAGCAAAAAATGAACATGATTGTGCCTGCCTGGCAGCCCGACCGTCCATACAACGAACTTCCTACTTTGCCGCCGAGGGAGGAGATGGAGACCCGCGCTGTGCTCAAGCAGTGCATCACCGCCCGAGCGGCGTTGGCTGAATTGAAGCAGGCGGCGGGACTGATTCCCAACCAAGCTATGTTGATCAGTCTCTTGC
>JAPLQC010000076.1:26356-29432 GCA_026399895.1 Burkholderiales bacterium | reverse complement strand
GTGGGGCATGCATATGCACATCATGCATCGCCTGAAAGATGTGTTCGCGCTGCGTGCGATTTTTGATCGTCATACGCGTCAGCATCACCAATACTTTACCGATAACGAATTCACTATTAACAGTGTCAAAGAGTTTAGGATTGTATTTTTCCCGTGGCGTGTATTGATCGTGCTGGTCGTGGCGAGTGCCATCTTCGGTGGATTGGCTACGCTGCTACTGGGTCCCGATGCGGGCTATATGTTCCCGATCACCATGATTGGTCATTACATGGTGTACGAAACTTTTCATTTTTGTTGCCATGTACCAGAGAATCGTTTTGTGCGTCATATGCCGCTGATTAATACGATTCGTCGCCATCACAGCGCCCACCACAATATGGGCATCATGATGCACATAAACATGAACCTCACACTCCCGATTGCCGATTGGGCGCTGGGTACCAGTGATCTAGATCGGGGCCTGCTTGGTCATTTGTTTAACGGCTACGACACGACGCATCAAAAGCCAGCGCTACGCAAAGTGATGGAGAAGTACCGCCATGACAAAGTGGAGTCTGAGCGTGTCACGCTTGAGGGGCCGGTGCTAGAAGAAGAAGATCTGAGGGCTTTGGCCGAAGCTGGTCGGGTAGTCCCCACCTAACGATCGTCGGGATGCTAGCGTTTTTAGCTACAGCATCACCTTGCGCGTCACAGTGTCCACCATCGATTCCCGCCAGCGTACGATCGCAGATTTTTTCAGTAGCTCGGTATTCAGGAATGCGCTCAGTGTGTGCCGGTTCGATAAATAGAAATAGCCTAGCGCTGCAATGGTCAGGTATAGCTCACGTGCGCTGATATCTTTTCTGAACAGACCTTGTTGGGTTCCGGCTTTCAGGATTTTGGCCAAGACATTCACCGCCGGGGATGATAGCTGCGCCACTTTGGTGGATTTTTTTACGTGACGGCCTTGGTGCAGATTCTCGCTGTTTAGTAGTGTGATGAATTCAGGATGCTCGAGAAAATAACGCCAGTTGAATCGAACCACGGTGCGTAGCGCTTCCAACGGATCTGCCAGATCGATCTTGAGCGCGGCCTCGGCATCATTCAGGCGCTGGTAGGTGGTCTCCAACACCTCGATGAACAGTTTTTCTTTACTGCCAAAATAGTAATAAATCATTCGGTCATGGGTTTTGGCCAGCCGAGAAATCTGTTCTACCCGACCGCCACTGAAGCCATGCTTGGCAAATACCCCGGTCGCGGCTTTCAAAATAGCCTCGCGTGTCTCAACGGCGCGTGCCTGCAGCGCACGTGGGGGTTTGTTTTTGTGGGTGGTTGCCATTTTTGGAATTTGGCTAGTGCATTTTGCTAGTGCATTTATCTCGTGCTACGGTACACCCAAAATGTAGCGGGTACTGAATAATTTTTTTATTTGAACAAGTGCGGGTCATCCTGATTTCTATGAAACTCTTATCTCGCCGCCTGTAGGCGCTGCACCGCTGCCATGATTTACGCTGATTATCTGCGACCTGGCAATTTGAACGATGCGCTGCATGCGCTCGCTTCTGGTTCATTTCAGGTGCTCGCCGGCGGCACTGATGTTTATCCTTCCCATAGCAACGCCGCACCAAAAACTACGGTACTCGACATTACCGGTTTATCTGACCTTGCGGGTATTGCGTTGCAAGATAAAACCTGGCGAATTGGCGCGACCACCACCTGGTCGACACTGGCACGTGCCGAGCTACCACCGCAAATGCATGGTCTGCAAGCAGCGGCGCGGGAGGTTGGTGGAGTTCAAATTCAGAATACTGGCACCGTGGCTGGGAATATTTGTAATGCTTCGCCAGCCGCTGATGGTGTTCCAGCCTTGCTGGCCTTGGATGCCGAGTTGGAACTGGCGTCATTGCAGGGCACTAGGCGCATGAGCTTGCAACAGTTTTTACTCGGTAGTCGCAAAACTGCGTGTCGCCCGGATGAGCTGGTGACCGCAGTACTGATTCCTCAGCGACCCGGGGCGCGAGCCTCGTTTTTGAAGCTGGGGCATCGGCGCTATCTGGTGATATCTATCGTGATGGTCTCTGCGCTCATCGAGCTTGATCAGGGAATCATCCGCCACGCAGCAGTTGCGGTGGGCGCGTGTTCTGCAGTCGCGCGTCGTCTTCACGCGCTAGAGCAGAAGTTGATAGGTCATCCTGCCCATAGCGCCGTGATTGACCTGGTCAGCGACGCTGATTTAGCAGAACTGTCACCGATTGATGATGTGCGTGGAACCGCGGAGTATCGCAGCGAAGTCGCACTGACTCTCGTGTGCAGAGCCATTGCCGAGGCAATGCATGAATAAGCCTATCGATGTCCAAGTCGGGCAAGTCTTGCGCATGTCAGTCAATGGGAAGCGCATTGATATTCACAGTCCGGCTCGACGCTTGTCCGATACGTTGCGCGATGAGCTCGGTCTTACAGGCACCAAGATTGGTTGCAATGCGGGTGATTGCGGTGCGTGTACCGTTCTGCTGGATGGCGAGCAGGTCTGTGCCTGCCTTACTGCCACCGGTCAGTGCGCCGGACGTGAAGTAACCACGGTAGAAGGACTAGCACCTGAGGGGCAGCTCAACGCACTGCAACGCTCGTTCATGGCGCATGGGGCAGCGCAGTGCGGTATTTGCACCCCGGGCATGTTGATGGCAGCGACTGATGTGCTGCAACGTCATCCACAGCCCACTGAGCAGCAAGTACTCGATAGTCTTGGTGGTGTTCTGTGTCGATGTACCGGCTACCGAAAAATTGTGGAAGCAGTGCTGGCAGTATCAGACCCGGTGATGCAGTCTGTTATTGCGAACCCCAATGATGCTCTGCGTACACTACAGCCCGCTGCTGGAAGTGCTGTCGGCGCGCGCGTCGCGCGTATGGATTCAGTACCGAAACTCACCGGCGCTGCGCGCTTTGGTGCGGATCATTTTCCGACCGATTGCTTATGGATGCGCACGGTACGCTCACCCCACCAGCGTGCGAGATTTCAGATAGCGAATCTTGAGGAATTCCGGAAGCGCTATCCGCAGGTCGTGGCGGTGCTAACTGCTGATGATGTGCCGGAAAATAG
>JAPLQC010000076.1:17658-26329 GCA_026399895.1 Burkholderiales bacterium | reverse complement strand
AATAGTTTTGCCGTCTTCCCGCAACCGAAAGATCAACCGGTACTAGCGAAAGACTTTGTGCGCATGCGCGGTGAGGCAGTATTGCTGATCATCGGCGAGCAACATGCGTTACAGGCGATTCCCGAATCTGACTTGCCGATTCAATGGGAGCCGCTACCTGCGCTGGAGACACCCGAGCAGGCTCTGGCCAACTCCGAGCAACTGCTGCATGATTTTGCCAAAGACAATGTGCTGTGCCGTGGGCGTGTGGTGAAGGGCGATATCGAGCAGGCGATGAGTGAGGCGGCTTATGTCGCCGAAGATACCTATCGAACTAGTTATGTCGAGCACGCTTATATCGAACCCGAGGCGGGCTATGCTGAGGTGTTTGTTGAGAATGGTCGAGAGCGTCTGCGAATTTTTGCATGCACACAGACGCCGGTGATGGATAAAGAAGAAGTCGCTCGTGTTCTGGGTCTGCCGACTGATGCAGTTCATATTGTGCCTTCGGATATCGGTGGTGGCTTTGGTGGCAAGCTAGATGTTTCTTTGCAGCCGCTGCTGGCAGTCGCTGCTTGGACCCTGAAGCGCCCAGTACGCACCATCTACACGCGCAGCGAGTCGATGGTGTCTACTACCAAGCGACATCCATCAGAGATTCGCGCGCGCTATGCGTGCGATGCGAAGGGTAAGTTAACTGCATTAGATTTTCATGGTGACTTCAATACCGGCGCCTATGCCAGTTGGGGGAGTACCGTGGCCAATCGAGTACCTGTTCATTCCACCGGCCCCTACTTTGTACCGCACTTGCGTGCGCTGACGCGTGCGGTTTATACCAACAATGCGGTGGCAGGCGCGTTTCGTGGATTTGGTGTGCCACAGGCGCATATCGTGACTGAGGCACTGATCGATGAATTAGCAGCAAAAACTGGTACCGATCGGCTCAGCTTCCGACTGAACAATGCGATTCAAGCTGGTCAGCCAACAGCAACCGGGCAAGTACTCGCCGCTAGTGTTGGTATGCGACAGTGTCTTGAGGCGCTACAGCCTGCTTGGCATGAAGCGCAAGCGGCAGCAAATCACTTCAATCAGCACAACACATCTACTCTACGGCGTGGTGTTGGTGTTGCTTGTATGTGGTACGGCATCGGTAACACAGTTATCGCCAATCCCTCGACCATGACCGGTGCCTTGCGAGCCAATGGGCGGCTTTTTTTATATAACGGTGCGCAGGAAATCGGCCAAGGTACGGTGACCGTCATGCCACAGATATTTGCCGACGCTGTTGGCTTGCCTCTGTCGTTGGTGGATCAGGTCATGGGTGACACGGACCTCACGGAAGATGCCGGTAAATCATCCGCGTCACGTCAAACTTTCGTCTCCGGTAATGCCGCGAAATTCGCGGGGGAAGATGTGCGCCGCCAGTTACTGCAACTACTGCAACTCAGCGAGCCTGCTAGCTTGAGTTTGCAGGGCACACTGCTTATTGGCAAACAGGGCGAGCTCACTCGCACGATTGATTTGCAAACGCTGCCAGCCGACCCAAGAGGTGATGTCGCTGTTGGTCGCGGTTACTTTAACCCGCCCACGGTACCGCTTGATGCAGATGGTCAGGGTGTACCCTATGCCACCTATGGCTTCGCCGCACAGTTTGCCGAGATTGAAGTAGATACGCAACTCGGCACGATTCGTGTGCTTCATATCCATGCCGCACATGATGTGGGTCGTGCGATCAACCCGACACAAGTTGAAGGGCAGATACACGGTGGTGTTGCGCAAGGTTTGGGTATGGCGCTGATGGAGGAATACATCAGCGGTCGTACCGATAACTTGCATGACTATCTTATTCCTACAGCGGGTGACATACCACCTATCACCGTACATCTGATCGAAGACCCCGAGCCGCTCGGGCCATATGGCGCTAAAGGCGTCGGCGAGCCTGCACTGATTGCCACGGCACCGGCGATTCTGAATGCGCTACATCATGCAACTGGCGTGCGCGTACGAACCATACCTGCAACCCCTGACCGTGTACGTGCTGCGATTATGCAGCACGCTGTGACTGCATCGCATCATGACGGCGCATAACCGAGTCGATCACAGCGCCGATAATGCCGACGAGCTTGCATCGGCACAGACCGAGCTGCGCGTACTGGATAAGTCGCGCCCGCGCAGCGAGAACATGGCGTCTAACAAAATTGAATGTAATGCCTGCCCGGTGCTGTGTCAGATTACCGAGGGCCGCAGTGGTGCTTGTGATCGCTACGCTAATGTGCAAGGTATGCTGACTCGTGTCGATCCGCTCGTCCTTCTGCAGCGCGCTGATGCCGAGAATGAAGCCGCTCAGGATGAGCAAGCACACAATTTGTTTGTCACAGGTGTCGGTGCCGGCACCACCTATCCCGATTACAAGCCAGCGCCATTTATGGTGTCGTCCAAGATCCGCGGCATTGATATGGTGACCGTGGTGACAGAGGGTATCTTCAGCTACTGCAGCTTCAAGGTGAAGATTGATACGGATCGTTACTTAGGTCCTGAGCGCGCAAGCATTCGCCATCGTGGTGAAGAAGTTGGCCATGTCACTACCGCTGAATATGGTTCACAGATGCTCTCACTTGGTGGTGTGCATCACCTCACCGGCGGCTCGAAGAAAGAAGGCCGGGTAACCTGCGAGATGATGATGGCGCTTGGGAACAAGCACCCAGTCGAGCTAGAAATTGAAGGTGGTGCAAAGTTAATCGTGCAAGCAGGACGCGCGCCGATTGTGGACGGCGTTGAAGAAAAGCGCATGCGAGTCGGCTGCGGCTCGGCCACGATTGGTATTTTTGCCAAGCAGTGGTTTGGGCATGTGGATGAAGTGGTGGTGGTGGATGATCACATCACCGGAGTGCTAAGCGAGCATCAGGCCGGTCGTTGTCTAGATATGCCGCTATCCGGTATAAAAATGAAAGGCCGCAAATCCACGCCGGGTCGTTATTTCCAGGTAGCGAATCCCGGGCAGGGGTGGGGCGGTACCGATATCGCCGATCCCCTCGAAATAATCGAAGGCTTCGACCCTGAACATGCGCGGCCGGGTTTACGATTATTGATGACCTCGACCACCGGGGAGCACTCGGCCTGGTTCGTGCTAGATGAGCAATTACAACCGGTGCCAGCAGCGATACCGAGTGCGGTGCAAAAAGTGGTCGATCGTATTGTCGAGAACTGTGAGCCATCGCTCGCTAGTGTGCTGTTCTTGGCAGGTGCAGGTGGCTCGCTGCGCGCGGGTGTCACCGACAACCCGGTATGGCTGACCAATTCAATCAAGCAGGCGATTACCCATGTTAGTTGCGGAGGCGCGCCAGCCTATGTGTGGGCCGGTGGCGGCATCACGGTCATGGTGGATGTCATGCGTATGCCTGATCAATCATTTGGCTCGGTACCCACGCCGGCGATTGTGGCCCCTATCGAGTTCACCATGCGCTTGGATGACTACGCGCGATTAGGTGGCCATCTGGATTGCGTACGCCAGATGGACGAGGTGGTTGATGCCGAGCGAGCGCGTTCTGTGCATTGGCCCGCTGAGGCCGGTGCCTGGCCGCTGATTCAAAAACCGATGTTGGGTTGAGGAAGACCTTATGCAGCCCATCCGCAAACTACTCGAAGATGGTCGATGGCATTTTCACTATGGACCTATCGACTTAGTGATTAGCGTCGATGGCGAGTTGGATGCGACTGATAGAGCATTGACAGCGTGTTGGCAGCGCTTTGCCGAGATTTTGCCGGAGCTGGCGGCTGAGTTGAGTCTATTGCGTCAGCCGATCAAGCAGGTGACATGGATGTCATCGCCCGTGGCGCGCCGTATGGTGCGTGCGTGTTGGCCCCATCGTTTGCAGTTCATCACGCCGATGGCGGCAGTGGCGGGTGCAGTGGCTGATGAATTGATCGGTTTCTTTGCGGCCGAGCCTGAGATCAGACGTGCCAGCATTAATAATGGTGGTGATATCGCGCTGCATCTGCAACCCGGAGAGCGTTTCACGATAGGTCTGGTGACCGATATCGCCAGCTTGGTTGCTGAGCCCCAAGGCCGCTTTGAGGTCGATGCAGCGATGCCGGTACGCGGTGTTGCCACCTCGGGCTGGCGCGGCCGGAGTATGAGTTTGGGAATTGCCGATAGCGTGACCGTCTTGGCGCAATCTGCAGCCATGGCCGACGCCGCTGCCACCATGATCGCGAACGCGGTGAATGCGCAGCATGAGGTAATTCGGCGTGCGCCGGCGAGTACCCTGAAAGACGATACCGATCTCGGTGATTTGTTAGTAACAACACATGTTGAGCCATTACCCGCTGTATTGATCCAGCAGGCACTAGATGATGGCGCAAAGTATGCACAGCATTTGCTTGGTGAGGGTCTTATCTTCGCGGCGGCATTGACGCTGCAAGGACAATCCCGCTTAGTTGGAAGGATGCTAGATCGCTTGGTGCTGCAAGCAAGACGCGCGGCATGATAGTTCGTATAAAACACAACGGCAAAAAGAATTCGAGATGAGCCTGATCCAAATACGCCGAGTATTCACCCATGTAGAAACCATCCTGCATGAGTTCGGCCCTGCACCTGCTACGCCGCAAATTCGAGGTGCGGTCGCGGCGGTACTCACCAATCCTTATGCGGGCCAGTATCACGCAGATATTTTGCCGATGATGGAAGCGCTGAATCCGGTGGGTCTGGAAATGGCAAGCACCCTCTTGCGCGCCATGAATATGCAGCCTGAAGAAATCAATAGCTACGGTAAGGGCTCAATTGTTGGCAGCGCCGGTGAGCTTGAGCATGGTGCGTTATGGCATGTGCCCGGTGGCTATGCCATGCGCGAACTACTAGGTTGGCATGGGGACCGTGCAGGTTATACCCAAGGGCAGACAAAGACCACAGCGGATACTACCCAGCGTAGCCGTCCATTAGCGATCGTACCGTCGACAAAAAAAGTGGGCCCGCCCGGTACCAAGTTGGACGTGCCGCTCACCCATATCACTGCGAGCTATGTACGCAGCCATTTTGATGCCATGGAGGTCTCCGTGCCCGGTGCGCCTGCTGCCGACGAGTTGGTGTTTATTTTGGTGATGTCGACGGGTGCGCGGGTACACGCGCGCGTAGGCGGATTGACGCCTGAGGCTATCAGCCAATTCGATGGTCAGCGCTAGTACGTTTAAAAAATTCAAGCATAGACAGGCAAGCCCATGAAAACTGACATTCGAAAACTGATTGTGCAAGTCGATGAGACGCGTCTCGAAATGGGACAGCAGATTCAACCACCGACAAGGCGCGCCGTAGCAATCGCCGTGATTGCGAATCCTTTCGCAGGGCGCTACGCAGAAAATCTGGATGAACTGAGCGATATCGGTGCTGAACTTGGCAAGCTACTGGGCGAGAAATGTGTCGCTGCTTTAGGCATAGCGCCAAGTGAAGCAGAGAGCTACGGCAAGGCAGCGATTGTCGGTGAGGGCGGTGAGCTGGAGCATGCTGCAGCTATCCTTCACCCCAAGCTAGGCGCACCATTGCGTGAGGCAGTTGAAAAAGGTGCGGCACTGGTGCCTTCAGCGAAAAAAATGGGTGGGCTGGGTACTGCAATTGACGTGCCACTTGGTCATAAAGATGCGGCATTTGTACGCAGCCATTTCGACGCGATCGAGGCGCGTGTCTCTGACGCGCCGCGCGCAAATGAAATCGTGGTTGCAGTCGCAGTGACTGATTCCGGTCGACCGTTACCGCGTATCGGTGGTTTGCAAAAAAATGAGATCAAGGGCCAGGACGGCTTGCGCTGATATTCCATAGGGGAGAACACGGTGAGCATTTTCAATAAGCTAATCAATCCATTGCTGATGGTGCTGCTGATGGGTGCCGGTATGCAGCTGCACGCTCAAACGATAAAAATTGGCGAGGTGAATAGCTACAAGGCGCATGCGAATTTCCTTGGGCCCTATAAAAAGGGTATGGACCTGGCATTGGAAGAAATCAACGCCAGTGGTGGGCTGCTCGGCAAGAAGGTCGAGATTATTTCGCGTGATGACAATGCGAATCCCGGTGATGCAGTACGCGCTGCAGAAGAGTTGCTGTCACGCGAGAAAGTGGATGTGCTGACAGGCACTTTCTTGTCGCATGTTGGTTTGGCGGTCACGGATTTCGCGCAGCAGAAAAAAATCTTTTTCCTCGCTGCGGAGCCCTTGACTGACAAAATCGTGTGGGAGAATGGTAATCGCTACACCTTCCGCTTGCGTCCCTCGACCTATATGCAAGTAGCTATGTTGGTGCCGGAGGCAGCAAAGCTGAAGAAGAAGCGTTGGGCTTTGGTATATCCAAACTATGAGTATGGTCAGTCTGCCGTAAACACCTTCAAGCAGTTATTGAAAGCGGCGCAGCCGGATGTCGAGTTTGTCGCTGAACAAGCGCCGCCATTGGGTAAAGTTGATGCAGCGGCGGTCACGCAAGCCTTGGCGGATGCCAAGCCGGATGCCATCTTCAATGTGTTGTTCGGGCCTGATCTGGCCAAGCTCGTACGAGAAGGTACAACGCGTGGGCTGTTCAAAGGGCGTGAAGTCGTTAGCTTGCTGTCGGGTGAGCCGGAGTATCTCGATCCGCTTAAAGATGAAGCCCCCGCGGGCTGGATTGTGACCGGGTATCCATGGAATGGCATCACTACGGCCGAGCATAAGCGCTTCCTTGATGCGTACCAGAAGAAATTTAATGACTATCCACGCCTGGGCTCTATCGTGGGCTACTCGGCCATCATGTCGATCGCATCCGGTATACGCAAGGCCAATAGTACGAACACCGAGAAGCTGATTGAGGTGTTCCATGGTCTGAATGTTGATACGCCGCTGGGTCCGATTCGCTATCGTGCACAAGACAACCAGTCGACTATGGGCGCTTATGTGGGTCGCATCGCAGTCAAAGAGGGCAAAGGTGTGATGGTGAATTACCAGTACCTCGATGGTGCCAAGTTTCAGCCCGCAGATTCAGATATCAAGCAACTGCGCAAGGCACCTTAAGCTCCACTGACCGATTCCTCAAAGCTAAACTCAAACGCTCATGACGCTCTCCAGCCTGTTACTGCAGCTGTTGAATGGCCTGGCGGGGGCGTCATCGCTGTTTCTGGTGGCAGCTGGTTTATCCTTGATTTTTGGTGTGACCCGTATCGTCAATTTCGCCCATGGGTCGCTCACCATGCTTGGTTTGTATATGGCGATATCGGTCAGTAGCTGGCTGGGTGCATCAAGTGCTTTCGGGTTTTGGGGCAGCATCATCATCGCCGCGCTCGGTACTGCGCTGCTTGGCGCATTGATTGAAATCGTACTGTTGCGGCGGATTTATCATGTTCCCGAGTTGTTTCAGTTATTGGCAACCTTTGCATTGGTGCTAGTGATCAAAGACCTTGCGCTCTATGTGTGGGGCGCTGAAGAATTACTCGGGCCGCGCGCGCCGGGTTTCACGGGGGCGGTAGAGCTCCTTGGTCAATCCTTCCCCAAGTACAACTTGCTTTTAATGGTGATCGGGCCCTTGGTGTTACTGCTACTCTGGCTGCTCTTGACCCGTACGCGCTGGGGTACCTTGGTGCGTGCCGCAACCCAGGACCGCGACATGGTGAGCGCACTCGGTGTGAATCAAGCCTGGCTGTTCACTAGCGTATTTGCGCTCGGTGCTTTCCTCGCCGGTTTAGGCGGTGCCATACAGATGCCGAACGAGCCCGCCAGTCTGCATCTTGATTTGCAGACGATTGGCGATGCCTTTGTCGTAGTGGTGGTGGGTGGCATGGGCAGCTTGCCCGGTGCTTATGTAGCTGCACTATTGATTGCGCAGACCAAGGCGATTTGCGCCGCGCTTGGTACAGTGCATCTGTTTGGGTTGGATGTTTCATTCTCCAAACTGACGCTGGTCGTGGAGTTTCTCATCATGGCAGTGGTGCTGGTCGCACGGCCTTGGGGTTTGCTTGGCAAATTGCAGGCCGCTGCGCGAGGCACTGCTGCGATTGAAGCGCCACTGCTGCCAGCGAGCGGTCTGCTGAAAACTATTGGCTGGTTAGTGTTGTTGGTACTACTGGCGCTGCCGCTGCTGAATACCTATTTCCCCTACTTGCTGGTGCTTGGTATTGATCTGCTGATTGCGGCGCTGTTTGCAGCGAGCCTGCATTTCATCATGGGGCCAGGCGGTATGCATTCATTTGGTCATGCGGCGTATTTTGGCCTTGGCGCTTATGGTGCAGCCTTTTTCATGAAGGCACTCGCTTGGCCTATGCTGCCCTCACTGCTATTTGCGCCTTTGCTAGCTGCCGCTGGTGCGGTGTTGTTTGGCTGGTTTTGTGTGCGTTTATCCGGCGTGTATCTGGCCATGCTGACGCTAGCATTTGCGCAAATTGTGTGGTCGGTAATCTTTCAGTCGGATGAGTTGACCGGTGGCAGTAATGGCGTCACTGGCCTGTGGCCGGCGGCGTGGCTTTCAGACAAGGTGCATTACTACTATCTAAGCTTGGTGTTGGTGGTGCTCGGTGTACTGATGATGAGACGCATCTTGTTTGCGCCATTCGGCTATGCCTTACGCGCTGCGCGTGACTCTGCGTTGCGTAGTGATGCGATTGGCATTGACGTTCAACGCGTGCAGTGGCTTGCTTTTATCGTCGCGGGTGTGTTCTGCGGTGTCGCTGGCGCCTTATTCGCTTTTTCC
>JAPLQC010000076.1:0-17646 GCA_026399895.1 Burkholderiales bacterium | reverse complement strand
TTTCCAAGGGCAGTATCTCGCCTGAGACGATTCACATTGGCCGCTCCGTGGATGCGTTGATCATGGTTCTGCTGGGTGGTGTGCAGACCCTCAGCGGACCTTTGGTTGGTAGTCTCGTCTTCAGCAGTCTGCAAGACATCCTGATTCGCGAAACCGAGTATTGGCGTGCCGTACTCGGGGCAGTTATTTTGTTTTTGGTGTTGGCATTTCCGCAGGGCCTGGCAGGATTTATTCGCTCGTTGTTCGAATCGCGCGGGAGGCCTGCATGAGCTTGTTACAGGTCCGTCATCTGGCCAAATCATTTGGCGGTGTGCGCGCGGTGGATGATGTCTCGTTCGATATACCTGCCGGTCAACTGCTCGCACTGCTCGGGCCAAATGGTGCCGGTAAATCGACGTGCTTCAATATGCTGAATGGGCAGATCAAGCCGGATGGTGGCGAGATCTTGTTCGAGGGGCGTGATATCGCTGGTTTGAAGCCGCGTGATATTTGGCGTATGGGGGTAGGGCGTACCTTTCAGATCGCAGCGACCTTTCACTCGATGACCGTGATCGAAAACGTGCAAATGGCGTTGATCTCGCATCAGCAAAAACTTTTCGGCCTGTGGCGTCGGGCGAGTGATCATCAGCGCGCCGAAGCAATCGCCTTATTGGCGCAGGTGGGGATGGCAGATCAAGCCGATCGACCCTGTAGCATCCTGTCATATGGCGATGTGAAACGCGTTGAACTAGCGATGGCCTTGGCGAACAAGCCGCGCCTGCTGCTGATGGATGAGCCGACTGCCGGCATGGCTAGTAAAGAGCGTCATGAATTGCTCGCCCTCACCAAGAAGCTGGTCGTTGAGCAGCAGCTTGCAGTCCTATTCACAGAGCACAGCATGGACGTAGTGTTCGCCTTTGCCGATCGCTTGATCGTGCTGGCGCGTGGAAAATTGATCGCGGAGGGTGATGCAGAATCGGTTCGTAATCATCCACAAGTACGCGAAGTGTATTTCGGTACTGGTAGCACCTTCGCGGACAAGCTGGTCACGGTATGAGTAAGCCGATGCTCGAGGTGCGCAGTTTGAATGCGTTTTATGGCAAGGCGCAGATGCTGTTTGATGTTTCGCTTGAGGTGGGACGGGGTGAAGTAGTAGCGCTGATGGGACGCAATGGTGCGGGTAAGTCCACTACCATCAAATCCATCATGGGGCTGTTACAGAGCAAGCGAGGTCAGGTACGTTTCTTGGATGAGGATATTGCAGCACTTGAGCCTTACCAGATCGCACGTCGCGGGCTGGGTTTTGTGCCAGAGGACAGACGCGTATTCTCCGAGTTGAGCGTGATGCAGAATTTGGAAGTGGGGCGACAAGCCGCGCGTGCCGGGGTACAGGCATGGACACCCGAGCGATTGTTTCGCTTGTTTCCAAATCTGGGTGAGATGCCGGATCGCCCGGGTGGCAGTATGAGCGGTGGCGAGCAGCAGATGCTGACCGTGGCGCGAACTTTGATGGGCAATCCATTGCTACTGATGCTGGATGAGCCTTCTGAGGGGGTGGCGCCGGTGATTGTCGAGCAAATGGCGCATATGATCATGACACTGAAACAGCAGGGCCTTTCCATCTTGCTATCGGAACAGAACCTGCACTTCGCACAGATGGTGTGCGATCGTGCCTATGTACTCGAGCAAGGGCAGATCCGGTTCAGTGGCACGATGGAGGCGCTGGCAGCTAATGAAGAGGTACAGCAAAACTATTTATCGTTGTAGTAGCGAGTCGGGCGGTCGGAGACGACCATTTTTTCAACGTGGTACGAGGAGAGCAAAATGAAAAATCATTTCAGTCGTAGAGATACCCTCAGACTAATCGGTGGTGCCGGTATGCTGGCTGCACTGGGCGGCGTTGGCATTCGCGCAACAGCGGGTGTCAAGATTAACGATGCAAGTGCCCTGATTGTGGTCGACGTACAAAACTGCTTTGTCCCAGGCGGCACTTTGCCGGTGAATAAAGGTGACGAGGTCGTACCAGTCATCAATGCGCTTTCAAAGAAATTCAAGAACGTCGTCATCACTCAAGACTGGCACACCAAAGGCCATGTATCGTTTGCGTCTTCGCATGCCGGCAAAAAGCCGTTCGAAACAACCAAGCTTCCCTACGGCGAGCAGGTGCTCTGGCCCGATCACTGCGTACAAGGCACCAAGGACGCTGAGCTGCATAAAGATCTGTCGATTCCGCATGCGCAGCTAATTATCCGTAAAGGCTTCCACGAGGGCACCGATAGCTACTCTGCGTTCCAGGAAGCAGATCGCAAGGCGAATACTGGTCTGGCAGGCTATCTTAAAGAGCGCAAGCTAAAGACGGTGTATGTCACCGGATTGGCGACTGACTTCTGTGTGGCGTGGACCGCACTCGATGCAAGGTCTGCTGGCTTCGAGGTGTACGTGATTGAAGACGCTTGCCGAGGTATTGATCTGAATGGCTCAGTGGCGAAGGCATGGGACACCATGAAAGCTAAGGGAATCAAGCGTATTCAGTCGTCAGACCTGGCTTGATATTACCGACATGTTGAAAAAGTGAGCTCCCCATGGCTACCGCGGCAATTGTAGAAACATCCGGGAAAGTCGTCATCAGCAATATCGGTTTGATGTTATCGGGGGATATCCAAAACCCGATACTTGAGGCCGATACCATCGTAGTCAACGACGGAAAAATCATCGCCGTCGGCAAGCAGAAAGACTGCGACACTGAAGGCGCACGTACCCGGATTGATTGCCGCGGTACCGTGGTCTCACCTGGTTTAATAGATTCCCATGTTCACCCGGTTGCGGGTGACTGGACCCCACGTCAGAACCAGATCAATTGGATCGACTCCGCATTGCATGGGGGCGTAACCACTATGATCTCGGCCGGTGAAGTGCACTATCCCGGACGACCTAAAGATATCGTAGGCCTCAAGGCGCTCGCGGTTTCCTCGCAGCGTGCATTTGATGCATTCCGTCCTTCCGGCGTGAAAGTATTAGCTGGTGCGCCGGTCATTGAAAAAGGCATGGTTGAATCCGATTTCGCCGAGCTCGCAGCTGCCGGTGTCAAGCTATTGGGTGAGGTTGGCCTAGGTAGCGTCAAAGCCGGTGATGAGGCGCGGCAGATGGTGGCTTGGGCGCGCAAGTACGGCATACAAAGTACCATTCACACGGGTGGGCCGTCGATTCCCGGTTCAGGACTGATCGATAAAGACGTGATTCTCGAAGCCGACGCCGACATCATCGGCCATATTAATGGCGGCCATACCTCTTTACCGTACCAGCAAGTCTGTGAGTTATGCGAGCGGTCGACGCGCGGTATTGAGCTGGTCCATAACGGTAATGAGCGAATTTCCATCCTCACCGCGCGTCACGCGAATGAGTTGAAATGTTTGCACCGGGTAATTTTAGGTACCGATGGCCCTGCGGGATCGGGCGTGCAGCCGCTGGGTATTTTGCGCATGATCGCGCAGCTGGCCAGCTTGGCAGATATTCCCACCGAGCTGGCATTTTGCTTCGCTACCGGTAACACGGCGCGACTGCGCGACCTTGATTGTGGCTTGATTGAAGTTGGACGCGCGGCCGACTTTGTTTTTATGGACCGCGCGCAGCATACCGCGGGTAGAGACTTGCTGGAAAGCTTGCAGCTCGGTGATTTACCAGGTGTGGGCATGGTCATGATTGACGGCATTGTGCGCTGTCAGCGAAGTCGCAATACGCCGCCGGCGGTGGAAGTGCCGGTGATACAGCATTGAACAACTGATGCTTTATCCCTTACAGCTAATTCGTTCATAGAAAACTAATGGACTACTCCTTGCTCAGTGGCTCATCGTAAATTGGAACGCATCATTAGTTTTGATTGCGTATTTACCATTTCTTTTCATTCATTCTCGATTTTCAATCATTCGCTTATAAACCTCTAACTATTCATCACTCATGAGCACATCTAAATTTGTCTGGGAAGATCCGCTACAACTTGAGCAGCAGCTGACCGAAGAAGAGCGTATGGTGCGCGAAGCTGCTGCTGTGTATTGCCAGCAAAAGCTGATGCCGCGCGTACAGGAAGCATTTCGTCATGAGCAAACCGATCTCAGCATTTTTCGCGAGATGGGTGAGTTGGGTCTGCTTGGCCCCACCATACCGAGTGAGTATGGTGGCGCCGGACTCAACTACGTTAGCTACGGCTTGATTGCGCGTGAGGTGGAGCGGGTAGATTCTGGTTATCGTTCGATGATGAGTGTGCAAAGCTCGCTGGTGATGTTGCCAATTTATGAGTTCGGCACTGAAGCACAACGGCAGAAGTATCTGTCCAAACTGGCTACCGGCGAATGGATTGGTTGTTTTGGTCTGACTGAACCGGATCACGGCTCAGACCCGGGCAGCATGATTACGCGCGCAAAAAAAGTCGATGGTGGCTACAGCCTGACTGGTTCGAAGATGTGGATCACCAATAGCCCAATGGCTGATGTATTCGTGGTGTGGGCGAAAGATGATGAAGGTAGTATTCGCGGCTTCATCTTGGAAAAAGGATGGAAAGGCCTGACCACGCCAAAGATACATGGCAAGGTTGGTCTACGCGCTTCCACCACCGGTGAGATCGTAATGGATGGTGTATTCGTGCCAGAAGAAAATGCCTTCCCTGACGTGCGTGGCTTGAAGGGGCCATTTACCTGTCTGAATTCAGCGCGCTATGGCATTGCATGGGGCACGATGGGTGCGGCCGAATTCTGCTGGCACACCGCCCGTCAGTACACCCTCGATCGTAAGCAATTCGGTCGGCCACTGGCAGCGACACAGTTGGTGCAGAAAAAACTCGCGGATATGCAAACCGAAATTACGCTAGCGCTACAGGGGTGTCTGCGGCTCGGGCGTATGAAGGACGAGGGGACCGATGCGGTTGAGATTACCTCCATCATGAAGCGCAACTCCTGTGGCAAAGCACTCGATATCGCCCGCACGGCGCGTGACATGTTGGGGGGTAATGGGATCAGCGATGAGTATGGTGTGATCAGGCACGTGGTTAATCTTGAGGTGGTGAATACCTACGAGGGCACGCATGATATCCACGCGCTGATTCTCGGCCGCGCGCAGACGGGGATTCAGGCGTTTTTCTGAGATTGCTGGGGCTTAGGGGCTACTGAGCAGCCACTGAATTTATTGCAGTGCTTCAGCCAGTATCGCCGCAATACTCACCACATTACTCTCGTGCGCAATGCAGTCGGTGCTCCAGATGTGGCGCACACCTGCTTCACGAATCACTTGCAGTGCATCGTCGGCGAACAGCGCATGCGTCACCGCGACATCGACGGAGCTAGCACCAGCTTCAATAGCTGCGCGGGTGGCTTTGGCTAAAGTACGGCCGCTACTGGCGACATCGTCCAGGATAACGACACGTCGATCTTTCAGATCGACTGCAGGCAGTTGTACCTGCACATCCTTGTCACCGCGACGAATTTTTTCGCAGGCCGCATGATCAAAGCCATGTTTTTTTGCAGCGCTGGCAATCCACTGCGAAGATTCACTGTCCGGGCCTAACAAAAACGCATCAGGGATTTTCTGCGCAATATAGTCACCGAGCAGTGGTGCACCACTGAGCGTGATGGCGCGTTTGACGGGTGAGGCTTCTTCCAGCGTTGATACACGGTGCAGGTGGGGATCGATCGTTACTAAGCCATCAAATACCTGCGCTAAAAAACGCCCGATGACTTTCTGACTGACCACCTCGCCCTCATGAAATGCGATGTCTTGTCGCATGTAGGCAAGGTACGGTGCGATCAGTGTAAGGTCGCTTGCGCCCAGTTGTCGCGCAGTCTGTGCGACGAACAGTAGCTCGATGAGTTTTTCGTTGGGATGCACCAGCGAGCGGTACACGATCACCTTGGCGGGCAGGGATGCGGGTAGCCGTAGTTTCAGCTCACCGTCAGGGAAGCGATGCCGATTAACGACTGCGCTGGTAAAGCCTGCAGTTTCCGCAAAACGACACGCGGTCTCTCTTTCGTCATCAAAATAAAGTACCAGCGTATCGCTCATTCAAAACTCCAGATAGGAATGCGGAATCTCAGTATCATCCCCAATCGTGTAACCACTAGCTTTTTCACACTGCTGCATCGCGAACAGTAAATCGCTGGGGAATTCTGCGTAGATGATGTAGAGCGTGTCACCACGTTTGACCCGGTCACCCAGCTTGTGCATGATATCGATACCCGCATTCGGTACCTTAGGAGCGCCAGCCAAGCGTGCGATTTTGGCGATCTGCAGGTTGTCGATGCCGAGTACCATGCCATCGCGCTCAGCCACCACTTCATGGCTCAGCCGGCCCAGCATGAAGTTATCGTGCTTGAATCCCTTAGCGCCTTGTGCCTCGATGATGGCGTGCATACGGTGCAATGCTCGACCCGACTCAAGAATATCGCGTGCGATGGAATACCCATCACCGCCTCGGACATCCGGATCAAACTCGATCATTCGACCCGCCAGATTGAGTGACTTGTGCCGTAAATCTTGGGGTGCGCGTGGATCATTTTCTAATACACGCATCACATCACGTGCCTCGAGCATGGGGCCGATACCTTGACCGATGGGTTGTCGGCCATCAGTAATCACGACCTCGAGTTTCAGGTGCATACGTGAGGCGACATACTCGAATAACTTACGCAGACGCTGAGCATCTGGCACGGTCTTGACCTTTGCCGACGGGCCAATCGGGATATCCAAGAGCAAATGCGTGGAGCCGGCAGCAATTTTTTTGGAGAGAATCGACGCGATCATCTGCGTGGTTGAATCCAGCGACAACGGGCGCTCAACTGAGATCATCACATCATCCGCCGGAGAGAGATCCGCGGTACCGCCCCAGGCCAAACAAGCACGATGTTCACGCACGATGCTTGCGATACGGTCTTGCGCCAAATTGACGTTGGCCAGTACTTCCATCGTGTCAGCGGTACCGGCGGGTGAGGTGATCGCGCGCGACGATGTTTTTGGGCAGAGCAGTCCGTGCGCAGCGACAATCGGTACGACTAGCATCGAGGTGCGGTTACCCGGTATGCCACCGATGCAGTGCTTGTCGACCACCATGTGCTCCTGCCATTCCAGCCGGCGGCCGCTAGCAACCATCGCATCGGTCAGAAAGTAAATCTCATCGCGGTCGAGTTCACCGTTGCTGGTGGCGATCAGGAAGGCAGTCAGCTCGATCTTGGAGTAGTGTCCGCCCGTGATGTCTCGCACGATCGCGTGATAATCGTCTTTTTCAAGCCGTTCACCATTGATCTTGCGGAACAAGGCACCCACCGAGGCAGGTTTTTCAGCATGACGTACTCGAGCTAGTGCGCCGGCTTCAACACCGAAGCGCTTGAATGCATCCTCCGACAGACCGATCTCATCGGGGCTGATAATGGCTGCATCGTCAACAACATTGAGCGTTGCGGTAATCCGATGTTCGCCGGCGACGACTTCGACTTTGGATAGCGCCTGAAACCCGGCGATGCGGTAAATCAGACAATCACGGTTTAGATAAACGACATTCTCGAGGTTGGTATCAATCGCAACGCGTTTGAGCTTGAGATCGAGTTGTTCGTCCGAGATGGGCGCACGCGCATCCGGCGCAGCGGGTGGTACATACATGAGGTCACCATCCATCTTGTTATGGTTATTGGACCTAGTATGCGCTGACGCAGACTAGGCTGGTTGACCCAATAATACCGCTGGTGGCTTCCGCCACTTACATCAGGATTACCAGCGCGGCTGGCCCCAACCACGGTGTTCGAATTGACGCCGATGGTGCTGGTGGTGACGATGGCCGTAGCCATGACCCGGACCAAATGCAGGGTCACCGTAATAGACACGGGCGGGTGGGTACACCATCACAGGTGGTGGTGCGTAACCGAGTATCGGCGGCAGCGGCGCATACCCGACGACCGGGGGCGGAGCATGTACCACCAGTGGCGGTGCGTACCCGCCGTAATGCACGGTCACCGCCGCGCGCGACTGCGATGCGATCATATTGCCGACCACTGCGCCCACGACGAGGCCAGTAACCACTTCGCCACCGTGTGCAGAAGCGCTCCCAGCGGTCACGGTCAGCAGTACCAGGGTAGCGATCTTGGTTTTCATGAGGGACTCCTTTGCCAACATTGGCAAAGCGAGTATCGAGCAAGGGCAGTAGCCGTGCTAGCGACAAATTGTGAGCAGCTGTAAACAGCTCATCGAAGTGAAATCTCTCTAGCGACGCAGCTGCTGCGGCCAGACGAAATCGCCGTGTTCCCACCGACCTTCCAGTGGCGTACGGTCATTAGAAAACTCCATACGGCCGAGTCCATGGGGATTACCTTCGTGGAAGGAACCTTGGTAGCGATCGCCATTGGCATGGACCATCACGCCCGAGCCCGTCATTTGATCGTTATAGAACTCACCGTTGTATTGGCTACCGTCGCCGTAGGTGTAGATACCGCGGCCGGTACGACGACCATTTACGAAGCGGCCATCGTAGCGGTCGCCATTCAAGAAGAACAACGTGCCTTTGCCGGTTAGGCGATTGTTACGGAATTCGCCCACATATTTTTTGCCATCGGCATACAGTACGGTAGCGCGGCCCACCACCATACCGTCTCGGAAAATCGCCACCAGCCGGTCGCCATTCGGGTAGGTGTAGGTACCGGGGCCGTCGCGGTCGAAGGTGCGATCAAACGTCCCTTGGTAGCGACTGCCATCCAAGTAATACAGCTTCTCCCAGCCAATCGTGTTCCAAGTGAAGTCGTCGATGTTGGGTGCGCGCCGTTGGGCGCAGCCGGAAAGCACGCATACCACCGCGCATAGCAGCAGCCAGCGGAAATAGGACGGTGTTTTCATAGTCGGTCGGCCGGTAGTAAATTGGAAAGAGTTGGCGGAAATCATCTTTTTGGTGAATCGTCAGCAGCGGCGAGTACTTTAACGCTCGGTTCTCATAGTGAAATTTTGATATCAGTCAATTTCCCAAATGAAACGCTCAGCGATTGCTCAAAATATTGCCATACAGAATGCATAATTCAATTCATTGACCGTCTTTTTGCGTCCCGAAGGCCGTGCCGAAATCGTACCCGCCCAGCGGGTCAATTCCTACTCGCGCCAAATGAAGTAATGAATCTTTCGATGCCCTGATGTAGCTCGTCATCGACCAGGTACCGTTTCAATGGCAGCTAACGTAGGAAGAAATTGCGCAATGAGGTGTTTCCTTGTGCGCAGACGCTTCTTAAGGCATTACTGGTAAGACAATTTATGTAGATGCAGGCTGTCACACAGTAGACTAAGCGCCCCACAGCGAATGACTACAACGAACCGATGAATCATGAAACCTGCTTCTGAATCTGAGCAAGACATCGTCGAGAACACCACCTACGACGAACTGAGCATCGGGCAGTCGGCAACACTGACCCGCACGCTTGCCTTGAATGATATTCGTGCATTTGCTGCGGTTTCGGGGGATACCAACCCGGCACATCTAGATCCTGCCTATGCCAACCAGACGCTGTTTCATGGTGTGATCGGACACGGCATGTGGGGCGGTGCGCTGATTTCTGCTGTACTAGGCACACAGTTTCCCGGCCCGGGCACCATCTACCTGCATCAAGACCTTGACTTCACCAAGCCGGTACGCATCGGCGATACATTAAGAGTCACGGTCACGGTAACTGCAAAAGATGATCTGAAAAAGCGCGTCGAGTTGCAATGCGAAGTATGCAATCAACATGATGAAGTCGTATTGCGCGGGTTGGCGCGCGTGATGGCGCCAACGCAAAAGGTCAAGCGCCCGAAAATTTCAGCACCACAGATTCAGCTGTTTGATCCTGTCGAACGTTTGAATACGCTGCTATCGCTGGCGGACTCACTGGAAGCTTTGCGTTGCGCGGTTGTACATCCTTGCGACGCGGGGTCTCTAGTAGGTGCGCTCGATGCAGCACAGCGTGGTTTGATCATACCGGTACTGGTCGGACCAGTCGGCAAAATTCGATCCGCTGCCATCGCAGGTAATCTTTCGCTCGACGGGATCGAGTTGATCGATGCGCCGCACAGTCATGCCGCTGCGGAGCAGGCGGCGCAGATGGCTGCACGCGGTGAAGTTGAAATCCTGATGAAAGGTAGCTTGCACACTGATGAGCTGATTCATGCAGTGCTGCAGCATAAAGAGTTAGCGACAGGGCGACGTTTGTCGCATGTCTTCCGTTTTGATGTGCCGATGTACTCCAAGCCACTGATGGTGACAGACGCTGCGCTGAATATCGCTCCAACGCTGTTGGAGAAGGTCGATATCGTGCGCAATGCAATCGACTTCGCGCACATCATGGGCAACCCGAATCCAAAGGTGGCAATACTCTCGGCGGTCGAGACCGTGACTCCGGCGATTCCTTCTACACTCGACGCCGCCGCTTTGTGCAAGATGGCGGATCGCGGCCAGATCAAGGGTGCGATCGTCGATGGCCCCTTGGCATTTGATAATGCGATCTCTCCCCACGCGGCTCAGGTGAAGCAAATTATTTCACCCGTGGCGGGCGATGCGGATATTCTGGTCGCGCCTGATCTGGAATCTGCCAATATGCTGGCCAAGCAGTTGGAGTACATGGCTGGTGCTAGTGGCGCTGGCGTTGTGCTGGGAGCGCGTGTGCCGATTGCTCTCACCAGTCGCGCTGATGGACCTGCTGTGCGTATGGGCTCAGCACTGCTCGCGCTGTTGGTTGCACATCATTTGCGGACAGATCCATTGCGACAGTCCCAGTTAAAACAGGCCTAAAGTTAATGACTATCCTCGCTGTTAATGCCGGTTCATCGTCGCTGAAGTTTTCGGTCTACCCGTCGGACGGTAAAGGTGATGTGCTGCCGGCAGTCATCAGCGGCCGGGTCGAAGGACTCGAACCCAATGGTCAACCCGAGTTGCGTTGGGCTGATCAAACAGGGGTCCACCTGCGCGCAATACAGCGTGCGAACCAAGATGTGTTTTTCGATGCACTTGCCAGTCTGCGTAAGCTATTAGAAGAGCTCGGCCTGAAGGCACCTATCGCGGTCGCGCATCGTATTGTGCATGGTGGTGCCGCGTTTCGTCATAGCGTAATAGTGAACGATGAGGTACTCAAGCAGCTCGAGCAACTCAATCCACTCGCGCCTTTGCATCAGCCACACAATATCGCTGGCGTTCGTGCTTTCACTGCCGCGTTTGTTGGTGTACCGCAGGTCGTCTGTTTCGATACAGCGTTTCATGCGAATGCGCCGCTGATCAATCAGGAATTCGCACTGCCACAAGAACTGACCGCCAGCGGTATTCGACGGTATGGCTTTCATGGGCTGTCTTACCAGTACATCATCGGCGTCTTGCAGCAGCATAGTGAACGCGCACGCGGACGTGTATTGATGGCGCATCTTGGGAATGGCGCTAGTCTGTGCGCTACATTCAATGGCCATAGCGTAGCCAGCACCATGGGGTTCTCCGCGCTAGATGGCTTGATGATGGGTACGCGCTCCGGATCAATCGACCCCGGCGTGCTGCTGTACTTGCTCAATAAAGGTTATGACCATGATCGGCTCTCGCACTTGTTGTATAGCGAGAGTGGGTTGCTCGGTGTGTCTGGAATTTCAGCGGATATGCGTGCATTACGCATGGATGAAAGTGTCGCAGCAGAGCATGCGATTGATCTGTTTACACACCGTATCGTGCGCGAAAGTGGTGCCATGATCGCCTGCATGCAAGGCTTGGATCTGATCGCATTTTCAGGTGGTATTGGCGAGCATGACAAAGTATTGCGCAGTGAAGTCGGTATGGCACTTAGCTGGCTTGGGGTGCAGATCGACGAGAAACTGAATGCGATGGCAATCGGTGATGCGATACAGCCGATTCATGCGCCAGAGAGTTGTGTCGAGGTGTGGGTAATACCAACTGATGAGGGAAGGGTAGCGGCGCGTGAGGCAGCGGCGCTATTGGTGGGGAGATGATGAGTACAAATAAAAATATAAGCCCGGTCGTAGCAACTCCTGTCACGACCTCAGCCATGGAAGCACCCGCTGTAACACCATCGACTGATCTTCCAGTCGCGCGTTCATCAGCTTCGCCGGTAGCGCTAATCTATCAGTGGTTCTTTGACCCCGAGTTCAAGGGCGGCTACCAGCGTCAAATCGATAGCACGGTCGCGCTACTGATCGTACTGTCGGTGTTTGCGGTCGTGCTCGAGACCATCCCCGAGATTCACGGGCCGAATGCAGGATGGTTCCACGCTTTCGATCTCATCACTGTCGGGTTATTCACGCTGGAGTATGTGCTGCGTGTAGTCACTGCACCGATGCTGCCGGAGTTTGCCAACAGCCGCTATCCAAGACTTCGGTATGTGTTCAGTCTGTATGCACTGATTGATTTGATCGCGATTGCGCCGTTTTACTTGGTGCTGTTTACGCCGGTCGATCTCGAAGCCTTGCGCGTGCTGCGATTGATGCGTCTGGCGAGAATTTTCAAGCTCTCGCGCCTCGTGGTACCTGCCTGGGAAGAATTCCAGCAGTTGAATGCAGGCCGTAGTTTCAGAGCCAAAGTTTTCGCCTTGCTGGAGCCGACCGGTCACTCGGGTCGGCTACATATCTTTGTCGATAACTTCATTGTGTTCTGGATTGCGCTGTCGATGCTATGCGTGATTATGGAATCGGTCGATTCTGTTCATCGCCTGTTTGCTGCCGAGTTCTATTGGATCGATATTATCGCTTTCAGTATTTTCTCGTTCGAATATGTGGCACGCGTCTACAGCGCACCAGAGAATCCAGCTTATCGTAGCACTTCAATGCCGCACTGGGCACATATGCGAAGCTGGACTGCGCTGATTGATTTGGTCACGATCTTGCCTTTCCTGCTCGAGCATTTCCTGCCTTACCCACTCGATCTGCGCTTCCTGCGTGTATTCCGCCTCACGCGTATGCTGAAGCTGACGCGATATACCTCGGCAACTGTCACGCTGATTCGCGTTGCCAAGCGTGAATGGCAGATTATTGCAGCGTCGGTCTTCGTCATGTTGCTGATGGTGGTGCTAACGGCCTCGCTCGGCTATTTATTCGAGCATGACGCACAGCCCGACAAGTTTGAAAATATTCCGCAGTCAATCTACTGGGCGGTGGTGACTTTGGCCTCGGTGGGCTATGGGGATATTTCACCAATAACCCCCATGGGCCGGGCGTTAACGGTGGTACTGGCGCTATTGGGTATTGGTATCTTCGCTATTCCGGCGGGTTTGTTAGCGTCGGCGTTCACGGATCAGCTACGTATTGATCGTGAAGCTTTCGTGCATCAATTAACCGCTGCGTATGCCGATGGTGTACTTGATCCACGAGAAAATGAATCGATTGCAGCTGAGGCGGAGCGACTGCATCTGTCGGAGTCAGAGCTTAACCGCTTGCTCGAACAAGCCAAGCGGGAATTCCAACAACAGCTAGAGGCAAACGAGTTAAATTTTGGGCAGCTGATGCTTGATGCAAATGCCCACCCAGAATTCGCAGCAGAGCAATTCCGGATCATGGTTGAGCAGCTACGTCTGATACTGCGTGTGACTGGCGAGGAGAGACTCGCTGCCAATCTCAGCAAAGACAGCGAAGCCGCTTTGCAGGTACTTCGTGCACTCGCGCTTCAGAGTGCGGCGCAAAAACCCAAGCCGAAGTCGAGCAAGGGTGCGGATGGCGAGTCAGGCCCACAGCTGTTTTAAGTCGAACAAGCGACGCCATCACCATCGAGATGATCGGCGAATGAACTCAATATGCCGGGCCGCCCGAAAACACGGCAGAGGTATTGCCGTAATCCGGCGGACGTCCAATCCCGATTCGACCCTCGGCTCTAGCAGACAAGTAAGTATAGAGATCAAGGATGTGCGCGTTGACAGCCGGCTCACCCTGCCAAGTCGGCATTTCGATCGGTGGTTCATTGCCACGCATGATCTCGTCAATACGCGTCTCTACTGTTGTCTTATCTTGCGATTTTCGTGAGACGCCACTGGCCAGATCGTAGCGTTTCAAAACAATTGCAGCGAATTGCTGCAGGTTCAGACTTCTAACGATCGGCAGCAAGTCAGGCGCTTGCTGGCCACCGGTCGCGGCAACCCCATGACAACTCGAGCACTTACCTTGGTACACACGCCATCCTGCGTAGAGGTTACCTACTTTGGCGGGTGGCGTCAGTTCGCGCGCGGGTCGGGCATTTATAAAATCGACGTTACACCCCATCATCATGATCGGTACCAATAACAGAGTGAATCTCTGTAGATACGGTGCTGGCCATGAGTGGCAGATTCGTTTTGAATGCGTCATGTCGATTGTTCTCAAAGCATCTATCTCATCGACAAGCCTGCCACTTTCATAGGTGGTAACCCATGATCGTCATCAAACTTTTCATAAATGAAAAAGAAAGCGCAGTCTTAATCGAATGATGCTCATTCGTCGTTTCTTTCCTTAGAACATGCAACTTGCCGGGCATCAAAAACATAGCTTCCATAAGCAGTAGCATATGTTTGGTATCAGTCATTCAAGATTCGGCCCTTTGTCGAAAACTAGCCATAGTAGAAAAGTAAACCATCGATGCTTTATACATTCAAATCTTCATCGGCCGCAGATGTCATCATGCAGCGCTTCAGTGCAGAAACGATGCTGTCAATCATTGGGAAAACGCCGGGAAAAACTGGGGTGATTACTGTTTCTGAGATGGACACACTCATCCAGAAAATAGAATCTGAGCTTAAGCGACAGGCGCCGATAGAACGAGACCCAGGAAGTTCAGGTGTAGAAATTTCAAATCAACATGATGCTGTGCGGTTTCGGGAAAGTGCTAATAGCTTTCTGGAGCTGCTCAGAACTAGCAAAGCCACTGGCAGTAATGTGGTGTGGGGCTTGTGAAGCTGCGCATGCAGGTGTTCGCAAACCACAGAGTGCTTACCTACCATGCCAAGAAAAGTGCTTCTGAATTGATGAGCGTGGTTAGACACAACAGCGCCGGGTAGCATGACTATTTCAGCTTTAAGTGATGATCTTTTCACTGGATCAGCCAATTGACAAAATTAGCCTTGTGGCGGGGAAAGTCATGTTGAGAGAGCCTTTTCAGTTTGACCAGATCGACCTTTTGGACTGGGCGCGCTGGCGGTTGCGCGTGTTTTCAGATTTCGATTTGGCACGCGAACTGAAAACATCACCCTCTGCGATTTCAAAAATACGCAGAGGCCACCAGACGGTGGGGGCAGCAATCCTTCTAAGAATACTAGACTTGACTGATGTCAGATTTAGAGAATTACCAATACTCATCGAGCGATCGAAGTTGCATTGGAAGTAAGGCATTAGCTCGAATTTTTGCCCGAATTTCTGACCGTATAGATCGTCCGATCGAGACCTCAGCACACCCGGCGATGGATTGCACCGTATAACCGGTGATCTAAGAGACCTCCGGGTGAAAAATTTCAGGGATTAAGTTTTCTGAAAACGTCAAAATCAGCTCTTTTGACGACCGGAGTGCCATAGGCATCCAAGCTGAAGGCGATACGTAAATACGTCAATTGGTGAATCTGGCACCAGCTACCGCCAGACTTGGTGAGCTCTCGAAGCTCATTAGAGGAAATGTATAAATCCTGATTATGCATACCGCCTTAAGAGTTGATATTCCAATCGAAGATCATTAACTAGCGTGAATTAGCATCTTACTCGCAGTCGAGTGGAGCGGCTACGATTTCAACATAATTTGCTTAATGCAATAAACAAGCCTTGAAGTCGCATCACAGTGAATAAATTCGCTCGAGAAAATCTGTTTTAGGTACATATTGTTTAGCTTCTTTCCCTTGGGGATTATTTTGCTGAGAAAACAATTTAGAAAACCTAATACATATTAAGAAAATGTTCCATTCTGACCTTGTTGCGCAACAAGAAAATTCAACAATCTATTTGTGCTTTAAGTGTTTCGCATTAATATGTGCTTCAACAAGAAGATAAAGTCTTTAACCATAATATTTCTCTGGGGCAAATATGGAAACATTAATTCGATGTGATGCTGATGAATCAGGCCTCGAGGATTTGAAGCCTAAATCTAGGTCAATAGACAATCTGCCGAGGATATCGTCGAGTACAGAACAACTTTTTGCCCTTTGCGGCATCGAAGCAAGGCAGAACTTTAATTCCTTCCCCCAAAAGTTCTTGCACGTCAGGGTCAAGGCGGGCCGCCACGTCTATTTATCCAATGATAAGTGCGAGATGATTTATCTGGTTTATTCCGGATTTTTGAAAAATACTTGGGCCGATACTCATGGGAATGAGAAGATCATTGATTTTCCGATGAAAGGTGAAATGGTCGGACTGGATGGCATCGCGCATGGAAAATTTGCGAATTCATTGAAAGCGCTAACTGATAGCGAGTTGATTGCAATCCCACTGGATTTCTGTAGAAGGCAAAATGTTGAAGGCGAGGTCTTCAGAAATCACATCATTTCCGTCCTGAGCCAGCAGCTAGTTAACGAACAAAAATCGTCATTCATGATTTCTGCGCTACCGGTTGACGCAAAGGTGGCGAAGTTTTTATTGAGTCTTTCCTTCAAATTTAAGTCACTAGGGTATTCGGAAAAAAGTTTTTTACTCAGGATGTCAAGAGAAGAAATTGGAAGTTATCTTGGCGTCAGTTTGGAAACAGTGAGTAGAACTATATCTGGCCTCTGCAAAATTGGTGTTCTGAAAAAAGATAACCGGTCAATCGAAATCATAAATTTTGACGCGCTTAAAAAATTAAAACGGCTCCCATTAGGTGTGACTTATAAAGCGACGGTCCGCAGTAAAAAAAATAACAAATCCTCAGGCTTGCCACTATCTTGAGATAGAAGACCTTACTGCTGAGTCGATTTCGTACAGCGCCGACTCCGAAGTGACTGACGAGCCATCTCGTTAATCAAGATTGTCAAAGCGCGAGTCACTAAAGAGGAAATTATGGATCGACGATTCAGTAGCTTGCCCGCGGTGGCAAGTGTCCATGCTCCGAACGCTACTGAAATACCCGACCAACCGACATCGGCAGATCGTATGTACCACGCAGTCATTGCGCGCTTCACCGGGTTTGTCTCTCCGGGGAGTATGGCACTGGCTTGGATGGATTGGTGGCTACACTTATCGGCATCGCCCGGCAAGCAGCAGTTGTTGATTCAAAAGGCTGTGCGAAAAGCCTCTCGGCTGCTGGTAGCGGCATCCAAAGTGAGCTCAGGTACTGGAAATGACCACTGCATTGAGCCACTTGAGCAGGATCGCCGCTTCCGTGCGCCGCAGTGGCAGCGCTGGCCATTCTGCCTGATCTATCAGAGCTTCTTGATGCAACAACAGGGGTGGCATAACGCCACCACCGGTATTGGTGTGATGTCCGTGCATCACCAGCATGTGGCCTCATTCGCTTCACGCCAGCTACTGGATGTCGTCTCACCGGCCAATTTCATCGCCACTAATCCCGAAGGATTGGAAGCGACCTGGCGCGAGGGTGGTCAGAATTTGTGGAGAGGCTGGCAATTTTTGATTGAGGATTGGGAGCGCTCGCTCGGCGGGCATCCGCCGCAAGGCAGTGAGCATTTCCGTCCCGGTGTGGAGGTTGCCGTCACACCCGGGCAGGTGGTGTTTCGTAATCATCTGATGGAGTTGATCCAGTACGCACCACAA
>JAPLQC010000053.1:127188-154097 GCA_026399895.1 Burkholderiales bacterium | reverse complement strand
CTGCGATCAGTGCAGCTCGCTGTCCTTGAGTTTCACGTAAGGCTGCTCGTACCTCAGCTAAGCGACTTTGTTGCGTAGCGAGTTCCCCTTCCTGGTCCAGGCGCGCCTGTTCCTTCTCCATCCATGCGTGGCGAGAGACATAGCCGCGTGCTTGCAGATCTTGAAAATCTTCAGCGCGGCGGGTGGTGATCGGGAGAGTTTTTTCCAGCTTGCGAATGGCTTCCTGTAACGACTGTAGTTCGGCCTGCCGGCGCTCGATGTCGGCTTCCAGACGTGCCAGTCGGGCGCGGTACTCGGTCAACATGCCTTCCACCTGACGCGTGCCATCGGTCAGTCGCGCAGCGGGAATATCGCTGGCGTGTAGGGCCGTGAGCTGACCGCTTCGTTGCGCAGCTAGCATTGCTTGCGCGCGCAGCGTCAGCAGGCGCGCAGCGATCATCTCATTTTCAATGCGGTCGGTATCTGCCGTAGTCGCAGTAGCGTCAAGCTCGATCAGTACGTCACCGGCATGTACCGCATCACCTTCCCGGACCGCTATGTGCTTAACGCTGGCGGTTTCTATTGCTTGTATCGGCTTACTTCTTCCACTCGGAACAAGCTTACCGACTGCGCTAGCTACGACGTCGACTTTGCCGAAGATGGCCCATATCAGCGCAATTAGTGCAAATGCAGAAATCAGCCAGAGCGCTACCCGCGGTGCAGGAGAGGGCGGTGTGCGCTGCAGTGCCAGTGCTGCAGCAAGGAACTCTGCCTCATCACGTTGGTAAATTGGGCCGTCCATACGCTTGCGTAATGACCATGCGTGTTGAAACGCGGCGACATATCGCGCAGCCAAATCGCACCAAGCCGATAGGTGCAAGCGAATGTTTGTTGGTCGCATCGGCATCATGCGGCCTGCATACGATAAAGTCGCGTGTAGATACCGTCATCGTTGGTGAGCAATTCATTATGCGCACCTTGCTCGACCAGGCGCCCGTGCTCGAGTACCAGAATTCGGTCGCACTCTCGAACGGAAGATAGGCGGTGCGCGATGATGATCACGGTACGGTTTGCGCAGATAGCTGCCATATTGGCTTGAATCATGCGCTCGGATTCATAATCAAGCGCACTGGTCGCTTCATCAAAAATCAGGATACGTGGGTCGCGCATCAGTGCCCGCGCGATAGCGATGCGTTGCTTCTGGCCGCCGGACAAGCCGGTGCCATGCTCTCCGATCAGGGTCTCGTAACCCTCTGACAGCTCAGTGATGAAGCCATGCGCACCCGCCAATCGCGCCATTTGAATTACCTTGTCCAACGGCGCTCCTGGATCGGTCAGTGCGATGTTCTGCCGTATCGTCCCTCTGAATAATTGGCTTTCTTGCGGCACGACGCCGATTTGGCGACGTAGTGAGGCCGGATCGGCGAGTGCGATGTCGATACCATCGATCAGCACGCGACCACGCTGCGCGGTGTGCAATCGTTGCAGCAGCAGAGTCAGGGTGCTTTTTCCGGATCCTGAGCGCCCGACAATGCCAATTCTTTCGCCCGGGCGAATCATCAGGTGGATATTCGACAAAATATCCCTGCCATCTGCTCGGTAACGGAAGAACACATGATCAAACACGATGTGTCCTTTGATCGGCGGCAGCGTAGCGCCGTTGGTAGTGGACTCGGTCTCGGTATTCAAGATCTCGCCGATCCGCTCGACCGATACGCCCAGCTGCTGAAAATCGGACCACATCTGTGCCAAGCGCATCACGGGTCATGGTGCCGACGGTTACCAGCTTGCCGACCAGCGAGACTGAGTTACCCGCCCAGTTACTGATCATCGCGGCACGGAATGCCGCTTTTACATAAGCGGCGAGTTGCTGGTCCCATTGATTGCACCAACGCGGCTCGACTGCCATCGCTTTGACGGTACCTACCGCAGTGACCGTCTCCACCAGAAAGGCTTGGTTCTCGGCGCCATGTTTGAATTGATCATCCAACCGCTTACGCAGAATGGGTGTGGCAATGATGGAGAGCAGCAGATAACACGGCAGGGAAAGCACGACGAGTAGGGTGAGTGCAGGGCTATAAATCAGCATCACACCGATAAAGACGAGTGAGAACGCCAGATCAAGTACCAAGGTAATACCGTTACCGGTCAGGAATTGGCGGATTTTTTCCAGCTCGCGTACCCGTGCCACAGCATCACCCGCGCGTCTTGCCTGAAACCATGGCAGCGGTAACGCGAGCAGATGCCGAAATAGCCGAGCGCCTAGCTCGACATCGATCCGGCTACAGGTATGCGAATGCACGTAGCTGCGCAAGCCATTCAGCAACACCTCAAACACGCTGACCACGAGTAAGCCAATCGCGATCACATTCAGAGTACTAAAGCCGCGATGTACCAGCACCTTATCCATCACCACTTGAAAAAAAAGTGGCGTGACTAAAGCGAATAGCTGCAGCACGATAGACACCATCAGCACCTCGAGCAGCAGCTTGCGGTATTTCACTATCGCGGGAATAAACCAGCTGAAATCGAATCGGGCCAATTCACCCGCTAGCGATGCTCGGGAGGCGAGCAGAATCAAGTCGCCTGTCCATTGCTCTGAAAATTCTTCTACTGACATCCAGGCGGGGTGTGCCGATGTCGGGCGGTGTATCAGTAGCCGGGTTCCTGCATCAGTGGTGTCGATCCGACCGATGATGGCGAAGTCACCAGACGTTTCTCTAAAGATCGCCGGTGTTGCTACTTTCTCCAGGCGCTCAGGCTTTACTCGGCGTTGCTCGGCGAACAGACCCAGATGACGAGCGGCATGCAGGATCGCATTCGATGAAAACCCTGCGGGTGACTCTCCGAATTCATGGAGTAACTGCGCTGCATCAGTTGCGATACCGTGTGCACGAGCAATCGTGACCAGACAGCTCAGACCGGTCGGGAATGGGGCATCGTCGGAGTTATTGATTTTGGCTTCGTTGACTTGAGCAGAATTTGCGTTAGCGGTTTCGGTGGAGTTTAGATTGGAAGACTTGGCGGACGTCATTGAAAAAGAATAAAAAGGCAGAAGTGGTCATGCAGGCGAGCAAGCGCATCCTGATGACCATGCGCTTGCTGCTTGAGGGCTTATTTATTTCGGATTGAAAGCGATATTGGTGAAACCGCCCGATGTCGGGCTTGCCTTGGCTACGCCGATAGCATTCGCCAGAGCCAAGGCATTGATCTGACGGCCATCTTCAAATTGGAACCATTCAATAGCTCCGCTGGTGCTTACCTCGCCATCGGGATTGAAAAAATTCTTGATCGTGACGCTTCCTCGGGCATTGGTAAAACCTGTCAGTAGATCAAGGCCATAACGTTGCAGTTTCAGGTCGATAGTGCTGTTCACACCGCCGAGCTCCAGTGTGTCAATGCCGCCTGTGTCGATCACGGTCTTGTTGCCGCTCCAGGTCGACACTCGGTAAATGTCGTCACCGAATCCCCCAGCCAGTAGATCATTACCTGAGCCTCCATCCAATACATCGTTACCCATCTCGCCAAAAAGTTGATCAGCGCCGCTGTTACCAAAGAGGGCATCATTACCATGGCCAGCTCGAATCGTTGTGGCATTCCAGCTGGTCCAGATTAGATCATCGCGCAGGCTGCCAGCGAAGTTGGTGTTCGATGTATCTAGCATGCCCTCGAAAGCGATATCTTGGTCGCTCAGCGCATTCCACACCTCACCACTTTCGAAAAGAATTTCGGATACCAAGCCTTGTTGATAGATGGGCGTTACATTTTCATCAGTAGTAGATACGCGAATTAAATCGTAGGTTTCTCGGTTTCGGATATGTAGCGCATTTAGATTCCGACTCAGGTAGATGTCTGACGGAAGAATTCCTTCACCAAAGCGAATCACATTGTTATCTGATGCGGATTCGGTTTCTTGAACATCATCCCAGCCCCATCCAGCATCAAACAAGTAAGTGTCGCTGCCATCACCACCGATCAGCATATCGTCACCACTACCACCGGATAAGGTATCGTCACCGCCACCACTTTCCAGGATGTCGTTGCCGCCAAACCCCTGAAGGTGTTCATCGGCGATAGAGCCTGACAACACATCATCTGCGTCTGTACCGATATTCGCAGCGGCCAAGGGAAGGACCGTACTCGCACTCAGACCACCCAGATCGGAAGCGGTTATTTTCAGTCGGATAGGTTTTAGCAATTCCTCGAACGAGGGCATGCCGCTCAGCGTATTCGTTAAAGGGTCGAAGCGTATCCACTCGGGTAACTGGCTACCATCGGCTAAAGTCAGCTGATAGCGCAAGACATCGTTCTCATTGGGGTCGGTAAATAGATTGGCCGGAATCTGAAACTCGTTCTGCACACCGATCTGCCAACCGACAATAGCCGGCGCTTGATTCAACACGGGCGCGCGGTTGAGCATCGTCGTGACCAGCGTAAAGCTAACCTGACTACTGGCACCTTGAAGATCGGTTGCAATCAGCGCTAGTTGTAGTTTTCCTGTGTCTGCTTGTCGCGGCATACCCTCAAGCACCAGGCGCTTCGCATCCCACGTCAGCCACGCGGGAAGTGCTGAGCCATCTGCCAGACGCGCTTCGATCTGCAGGGGATCTTCAGTATCAGCGTCGATAAAAAAATTGGGGGCGATATCTAACCGGAACGCCTGACCTTCGTCTGCAAATTGCGTCGGCAGATATCCATACACTAGTGGCGCACGGTTACCTTGTTGCGGCGCGTTGGCAAGCTGTCGTAGCAGGTCGTTGAACTGATCGCTGCCCAGCAGGGATACCTGCTGCATGGTGGGGTCTGGCGATGCAGGATTCAATCGATCCGGATGGTCCAAGCCAAGCCAGACATCGGCTGCTTGCAGCAAGCGTCCATCATTCATTAGAACGCGGGTGTAGCCGCGCACGCGCACATCTGCGCCCTCGGCACGGTTCAGCACGTTGGCATTCAGGTATAAACCCTGAATGCCGGCTGCTGTCAGGCTGAGTAGTTCACCACTATCGCTGACGCCATTGCTATTGAGGTCCTGCCAGAGGAAAAAGTCAGACCACTTGGCATCACTGGCATCGAAAGCACCATCTTGGTTCGTGTCGAAGTAAGCATGTTGTAGTGCTTGCAGATCACTCAGCATCGGGTCGCTAGCGTACCCACCAAACACAATTTCATCGAGGCGCTGAATCCGACCATCATGATCAACATCGTAGGCGAGTATGCCTTCACCCGCGCCGATCCAGGCGCTGCGGCGGCTTTCTCCATTGACGAGAAAACTCACCTGGCTTTGATCGATATCGATGAAATTGAAACCATCACGGCCCAGATCAATCACGATTGGGTCTGTGCTGTAACGGCCGGTAAACGAGATGCTGATCTGCGCCGATGCGCCGGCCGAGTCGGTGGCGCTGAACCATGCAGTTTCAGTTGATGTCGCATTCCCGATGCCGCTGACTGAGGTAACCGTGGCGGTCGTCAACATACCGCCGCGTGAGTCTGGTGCGACCGAGGTGCCAGTGATACGTACGGCACCGCGTAATGGATTCCTCGCAATCCCCATCTGGACGATCTGCTCGGTATCAGGGTCCCACGCCGAGACTTGCCAGATCGACGAATCAATTCGGGCACTCCTTCCGAATCTTTGGGAAGAGATTGCTGTTCTCTGTGTTGTTAAGTAGGGCACATCATTGACTGCCGACACAGATCCGTAGGCGGTCTGCGTCGTCTCACCACCCCGTCCATCCGAGACAGTGAAATCAAACATGATTGCGCCGGTATAGTTCAGCGGCGCACGGATACCGATGCGTTGATTCTGTACGTCATTGAACACTTCGACCGGCTGGGGATTCATACCACCCACGGTTTGGGCATTTGCCAGTTTCGTCACCAGCAGCGTGTCACCCTCGATATCGGAAGCACCCGACAACAGTAGACCGTGCGAGAGATAGCTCCAGGCGGATTTTGTCGGGTCGGTCGCGCCACCGTCTTCCAGCATCTGAAATCCAATGGCGTTGACCGCGGGCGCATCATTGACGGGCCGTAGCGTGACCCCCACTATCGCTGCGGCGCTGCTGAGCTGTGTATCAGTGACCTTGAAGCTGAACTCCCTGAGGCCATTGGCGTTCGGCGCGGCACGAAAAACCACTTCACGGCGCGCTTCATCAAAGCGGATGCGATCACCCGCGCCGAGTGCCGTGAGTGACGCAACATCCAGGCTGAGTGAGTCACCATCGGCATCACTAAACATTTTCACCAATGCCGACTCAGTGATGCGTATCTCTTGATCTTCATTGCCGACCGGATCGAAGCGACTTCCCGTGATGAAGGTGGGGGCGTCATTCACGCCATTGACATCAATCATCAGGGTGGCAGTAGATGCCGCTCCAAGATCATCCGCTATCGTGTAATCGAAGCTAGCCATGCCATTGAAGTCGTTCAGTGGGCAGAATTTCAGCTGGCCGGCTTCATGCATCAGGGTGCCACCGCGTACGTTGCTAATACCGTTCAGCGTCAAGCTGTGCGGATCACTATCGACATCGCTTGCGCTCGCCAGCAATACGGCATCGGAAAATTTGAGCTCGGTATCTTCCAGGGTACTCAGGCGTGGTGTTGTCAAGCGCGGCGCGTCATTTACGGCGGCTAGATTGATATCGACTGTCGCTTGAGCGAAGCCGCCGGCACCATCGCTCACGATGTACTGGAAGCTGGCTGCCCCGGTATAGTCGGCATCGGGAGTGAAGCTGATCATGCCATCCGCTAGTCTCACGCTGCCACCGATGGCGTGATCCACTGAAATGACTGACAGCCGTTGAAGTTCACCGCGCTGGATATCGGTATCCCATTCATTTTGCAAGAGCAAGGTCGGATCGATCAGCAGTACCTCATCCTCCCGACTATCGATATGCTCGCCAGCGCTCAAAGGGGCATCGTTCACAGGATCAATGTTCACCAGGGTATATCCCGTGGTACTCAAGCCAGTGGAATCCATCACGGTGTAGCTGAAGCGTGCCTCACCATTGAAATTGGCATCGGGCGTGAAAACAATTTCGCCATCGGATTCAAGGCTAACCCGACCATGCACGGCCGAGCCGACCGCAGAAATTTTTAGCGGTGACGAACCGATCCGCGCATCGGTATCCAGATCAATGTCATTACGCAATAAGAGATGTTGCGCAATTCGTAGCGTCTGATCTTCGCGGGCGTTCACGATACGCTCGACCACGACCGAGGGTGCATCGTGTGCCGGTGTTAGTTTTATGCGAACTGCTGCCGTTGCGCTAGCGCCTTGGCTGTCCTGAACGATGTATTCCAAGGTATCCGTGATGTCATACTGATCAGACGGCGGAATATAGTGAATCATGCCGTTAGCGAGAAGCTCGGCACGGCCGAGGGCAACACGGGCGATACCGATGATGCTCAAACTGTCGCCTTCGATATCAATATCATTCGCCAGCAGTAAGCGGGTATCGATGAGCAGCGGTGCATCTTCGGTCGATACAATCGCCTCGCCTGCAGTTCGAGGCGCATCATTCACTGCACTCAGACTGATCGAGACCTCACGCTCGTACAACCGACCGAATTGATCGGCTAGAACATAAGTGAAACCAGCTTCGCCGACATAATCTGTCTGTGGCTTAAAACTTAGGCGGCCACTGTCATCATCTAGCTGTACATCCCCATGAAAAGCGTGTCGGATGCCGATGACTCTCAAGCGTAGGGTTTCGTTGGTAATCGGTAAGCTGAGCTGTGCGTCTCTAGCCAATTGGCTGTAATTGAAACTGAGCAGGCTATCTTCATCGATTTGCAAGCTGAGTGCGCTCAACGTAGCAACCGGCGGTGTGCTGCTGTAGACGACGGACGGCGTACTACTTGAGGATGTCGCCAGCGGGTCGCTACTGATGACCGGCATCTGCGTTACCAGTCCATCGACCTGTGCGCCTTTTGTCGCGACTAGGAGGCTGTAGACCTGCGGTGCAATTGGTCGTAACTCGACTGGGTTTGCAGGTTCGGGTGCCTGGGTGGGCGTATCGCTATCGATGTCATTTGCATTGATTCTTCGGCTCGGTACCCAGCGATCATCAAATGGTTTCAAGTTACCGACGGACTCCGCTTTCGGTGACTGACCAAGGCTGACTAAGTTCGGATCGGTAGGATGATTGCCATCCGCATTCCCTAGTTTGCGGAAGCTAATGCGCATCTGCTCCAAGCGCTCCCGAACAGTACTGTCCACCCAGACATCGTCATCCCCAAAATAAATCACCGTATCCTGCGCGCCCATGGTTTGTCCGGTTGCGCGCAGGCTTTGAACGATGGCTGCAAAATCCGATGCCAATGGGTTCAGCCCATAGCGCGTCGCCAAGGCTTGCAACTCGGCGCGGCGAGCCGCGGTGAGCGAAGGCAGCAGCAACTCTTGCAACGCGCTCATGTCATCGACGAGCGTGATGAAGTTTTCACGCAAACCGCCTTCATGCAACACATTCAGATTAGCGGTATCAGGATCAACGCTGACCTGCACGCCTTGCGTATGTGCTAGAAGATCAAGCTCTGTGAGCTTCGCGCTACCGCCATCAGCAAACTGCAGTCGGGCGTTGACTAAATCAACCGCGGTTACCACCATCGAAGCTAACCCCGGGTCGGTCGTTAAGCTTGTCTTAGCAGCTACCGAACGCATCCAAAGATCAAATACCTCGAGTTGACCAGCGCTGCCATCGCCGTCGAGATCTATCCATAGTCTTAGCTGCCTGAATGCCGGATCGAGTGAGGTGATAAGACCATCATGATTAGCATCGAAATACGCCAGCGAGGCTAGGCCATGCTGATCGAATGGGGTATCGGCACCATTGAATATTTCGCTGCCGTCATCAATCAGCCCGTTACCACTGCGGTCGATACCAAGAATGGCGTCTGCCGGTTCTATCCATTGAGTCGCCTCGCGGAAGCCATCACCGTCGACATCAAATCGTGGCACGCGTTGCTTTTGCAGGCTTTCAAGATCGGTGCCGACGGTACCTGGAAGATCAATCACCTGAACGCCATCGTTACCCAGATCGATAGCAATCACTTTCAACCATTGCAGCGATACCGTGTCGCGGCTATTTCTCTGACGCGCGAATGTTTGCGTCTCTTCGGGTGTAGCACGAGCAGCTTGTAGCGGATCGATCGGGTGATCGGCGCTGAAACGTTCAAGCTGCTCCTGTGCTCTCGTCATATCCGCATGGGCGGACTCCACAGCGCCGGAAGCCAAGCCTGTCTGAGTGACGTTAAAAGGATAGTCACTGCCGGTTGGTACGCCAGACAGCATCAGATTTACTTTTGATGCTGCTTTCCACTGCGCGGTCAAGCGTTCAACTTCAGTCTGTAGTTGAACGCGCTGCCGCTCGGTTGGGCTGCGCTCGCGCAACCACTCAGCCTCGGTTTGCCAGTTTGACTCATCACTCCCAAACGTGGCACGAAGATGATCAAGCTCCCACCGCTGCACTATCGCTTCGGGCAGTAGCAAGGTCTCGGCATATAAGCTGACCAAATCTTGCCGAGCAATGCCCAGCGTCGCGAGTTCATTACGTAGCGGGTCTTGCTGACTCACTACGAAGAAATAGTTGTCGACGCCATTACCCCCACGGCTCGGCCAAGCGGAGATCTGTACGGTGGGCATACGCGAAGCAACGAGTTCCAGCTGATGCGTCTGCACCGTGATCGCGGAATTTGCTTGATGTAGCTGTTGATCAAGTCTGATGATGAGATGATCAAGTTCACGCCGCAGGATACTTTCACCGAGTGTATTGGCATTGCTGATGCGATACCTCAGAGCGCCGCTTTGATCACGATAGAAGCTGGCGCTGGCTTGCGGTGGTGGCGGCGGCGGATCTTCGCCGAACAAGCTATCCAAGGCGAATGCTGCAACGACCATTACGATAGGGTTGATCGCAACGATTGCGCCTGCACCCACCATTGAGCTGCTGGCGCCGGTAAGATAGCCAACGCCATTAATCGCAGACACTACCGTTGCCCCCGCTGAGCCGACCTGACCCGCCTCGATCATTTTGCCGAGGTTAGCGAGATTGGCGATCGATAGCATGGCACCTATCTGCGATAGGGCACCAAGCTGGGTAGGGCTGAGGTAGCCCGAACCCATCAGGCGAGTGGCCAGATAATTGGTACTGTTGAGCAGCCCAACCACACCACCGATTTTTGCGAGGGTATCGCCTGACTGTATCGAACGCAGTGAAGTGACCAAGGCAAGGCCACTCGATACATCACTCACCAGATTATCTTGCTGCAAGGTTGTCATACCTTGGGCGCGTGAGTAATCCAGCGCGATACGAGCAGCGGAAAGAATAATGTTGGCAGTATCTTTCTGACGCAGCGCCGTCAGAAAATCAGCTACATCATTATCGAGTTGATCCCGTACCGTCTCAAGGTAAGCGTCTGACATGACACCGATCGGTACTGACTCGGCACGTGTGACATGACCGAGGGAATCCCTTACGGTCAGTAGTCGTATGCCTTCGGCGTAATCGATCTGATCTTCCAGCTCATAGATCTCGCTGCCCCGACGGTAGCGCTGCACGACGGTACTCTCGACCGGCACACCCGACTCACCGATGATGGTGGTGCGTGTTGCTTCAGCACTAAGCTGCTCTACTGTGATCTGCTTTTGTAGATTGCCTTGGCCATCCCGGTAGCTGGTTTCGCTGCGATTTCCGTTGGTAATGACATCGATAATCTGAATCGTGCGTCGATCATCATCACGCAGAACAAGCCGGGTATGGTCAGTAGAGAGGCGGATGACAGTCTGCTGGATGCCACCAGCTACGGGGAGGCTATCGTCGTTTTGCGGTAGCTGCCGTACGATCTCACTGGTTACCGACACCTTATCGATGAAGATACCGTCGGCACCGGCATTAAATTGAATTTCACGCTGTCTGGCTTCCATCCCACGGTAAAGCACAGAGGTATACAGACCTTCGTGTTGGTCAACGGGCGTCAAAACCTGCCAGCCGTCTGCTTCCAGTTTCAAGGTACTGCCCGGCTTGATCACGACCGCTGTCGAGCCTATGTCGCCAGTGACTGGATCGGTAGCGTTGAGGAACAATGTCCCATGTCCGTCGGCATTGATCACCGCGATGCCATATTCCGGATGGGTTTGGATTTGCGAGCCGTCCGGATGAATTTCCACCGACCGGCCATCCATGCGCTTGATCACCATGACCTGCGTTTGCGGGTTGGTATCGATGACGAAGGCAGGTAGCTTAGTGCTGGGGTCTATTTCGAACAGTCGCGACCATCCTGCTTGCAATGGCCCGAATGCTTTATCGAAATCGAAGACCGGTTGCGGGGAATTCAGCGAGCCCATCAGCTGACCACCGAGATAGCCACCAACCAGGAATTGCAGTGCCTGAGCCGCATGCGTCACTGGTAGGGCACGTAGAACGATCTCCGATACAACACCGATCAGATCGGCAAAGGGTTTGGGTAGGTTGGTGACGCTCTGAATCACCGCGCTTAGCGTCGCGCTTCCCTCGCCGGGCTTGGAGGTGAGCAGGGCAATATAGCTGGCCCACGAAAGCGATACGGGATTGTTTGGCAGCTGAAGATGGGTATCAAGCCAAAACAAATTGCGCGCGATCGTAGCGTGATCAATCGTCGGAACCTGCCCCGACTGAAGCAGGGTGAGGTCGCCATACAGATTATCGATACCTTCAGCGCCACCAAAGTTCAGGCGATGTAATGGACCAAGACCATTAGCGACTTCTACGGGCAATATCCAGTCGGTCCCGCTGAATTTACCGCCGAGTTGCGACACCAAGTCGTACTCACCGGTTTTAACATTCTTGACAACGATGCGGTGCAGGGATGCCTGAGCATTGAATGATTCGATCTGCTCTTTGGTGAAGTTAGCGAGTTCAGCGCTGTATTCATTGCCGAAGCCATTGATGGAGACGACGAATATTTTATTAGAGGGTATGGAAAGGCTAGAAACGATTCCTTGCGCATCAATATCACTAATGGAATTTAAAAGATGTAAGCCAACTATTGAGGCAATTCCACCACCAAGACTCTGCCCGCTGACGACGACTTTACTAAGTGACTCTAATCCACCAATTTCATCGATTACAGCCCGAATTGATCGCTGAAATTCGTGAGAATTGGTGAGTTTGGCAGCTTGCGCTGTTCCAAGTCGAATAACATCCTCTTTGGTATCCGGAAAGTCTTTACCGAAACCATTTGTTCCAGCAATACCTATGAGAACGACACCCGTTTCTTTGTTATAGGCAAGATAGGAATTCAACCCAGTTGTTAAATCATTAAAAACATCTTTGACTACAAATCCATCAAGATCGCCCCCTCTAAGTGGCCTCGACCCCGGTGTTCCAAGGATTGATGAATCATCAATGAATTTCAGTGGCGATCCAGGTAGGATGCCACCTCCATTATTTAACTCATAGGCAGTTTGTGCGCTCGTAATACCGAGGTTTAAAAAAAATGCCTCGCTTTGCGTTGGTTGCCGCCCAGTAGGCAGACTGGTGCTTTTATCGTCCATTAGATGCTTTCCCTACAGAGATCAATCACTATTCTTGAAGAATTAATTGGTAAGGTTCGAAATGGTTCTCCTCGCACGACTCTTGCATGCAGCTTGCATCCGTCTGGCGATACTTTTATGTTGCTGACGGGATAGCCTTGATCGATTCTGAGTAACTCTGTGGTGGACTGAAGATATATGCCTTGCTTCCGCCAATATCCAGTTCCCTGTTGTAAATCCCACAGGACCCCTAGCTTGCTGGGAAAAGGTGCGACCGACGCTCTTAGAGTCATCGCCCAGACTAAGAACAAGGTTGGTATGCGGTAGCTATGTACTTCTCCGCTTGGTGTAAATATGCGTGGCTCAGTGGGTGCAGTATTTAGTTCAAAGTACTTTTCGTCCCAAGGCTGATAAACAAAGTGGTAGCGACTTAATCTGCTAGAAGCGATTAGAGCTCGCTGACCATCAGGTTTAATGAGGTGTACGCGATCCCGAACTTCACCGTTTTCGCGCACTACTGTGTTTTCAATCACCCCATGTCTTGGTAGCAGGGGCGTTATCATGGCCGCCCCGGCTGGCTGTTCTTCCGGAGGCAACTTGTAGATCGCATCGCCAAAAGGGGCGAAACTGCATAGATAACTGGGTACGAAGGAGTTTGGTTGAAAATCTATTTTTCGCAAATCTGCGCCCCAGCGACCAGCAAACCAAGTGTAGTTATTTGGCGCGACAGCTCGGCCAGCCTCCTTATCGGACTGCGCCAATAGCACGTCACCTTGATGATTCAGGCATTCCACTATCCCTCGATATCCGCTATCAGTAATTTCGCCATTGGTGACGTTATACGAAATGACCCGCGACATCTCTTCCGGTTTGGCCTCCCAGCCAGGATATTTTCTAGAAGACATGACCAGGTGGTCGTTATCCAGCCAAAAGACACCGGTAGAGACAATGCTTTTCGGAATTTCATATTTCTTGAACCGATCACTCGCCTCAACAAACAGCGCTTTCTCTTCTGGTGTCAGATGAAATGATCGAGCGCTATTGACCAGCGGCGTTATATCTTCAGCGGTGACCGGTAGTGCAACCGCCAGCATTAAGAAAATGCTTATTCTTTTCAGATAAGTAGACATCAGAATTCCTCATCCGCCATGTCTGCAGTTTCGGCGATATCCATCTCCTCGCGAGATCGATTGCGGCGTTTCGGACGTCCGGGATCCTTCCAGGTACGCTGAGCGAGCTCACCCAAGCGTTCATGCGCACGCCACTGAAATAGCAAGCGAATATCTACGTCGAAGACACGTGCAGCGTGCAGGGTGCTGGTCTGTGCTGCCAGCGCCAAGATTTCCTGCTTTTGCTGTAAGGACCACACACGGCGAGGCCGGTAGTCGCGTTTTCCTTTTAGTGGTTTGCTCTTGACCGTGTAGATCTGGTTCATCAACGACACCCCGCATCAAAATCAAGGAGCCGTGACAATGCATCGGAAGCCACTGCAAGTGGCGAGCTTTGATCAGCGAGTTGCTGATTTATCGGTGATATCGAAATGAATGACGAAAGACTGTAGTAGCTTCGCTACGTGTTCGTTCAGCGATTCAAATGTCTTTACGGTCTCGCAAGGCCTCGCCAATCATGACAAGGACAGGGCCTTCGCCCGTGGGTAGTCCTTGCACCATCTCTGCGAGTGATAGGCGAATGATGCGCTCATCATCGCGACTGACATTTTCAATTGCGACGACGGGTGTATCAGGAGACTTTCCGTGTGCGATAAGCCGGCGTGCCGTATCGATCGCCTCTTGGCCACCCATGTACTGAATCAGGGTATCGCAGCCGGGTAGTGCGACATCATCGGGTTCGCCGCGGCCAGTGGTGGAGGTGAAGAACGCGACATTTCTGGCGATACCGCGTTTGGTAAGTGGTTGCTTGATGGAGGCTGCTGCTGCAAATGCCGTCGTAATGCCCGGCACAATCTCAAACGGAATGTTTGCTTCCTCGAGCGCGCGCATTTCTTCGTCGGCGCGACCAAACAACATCGGATCGCCACCCTTGAGCCGGACGACACGATCGTAACGAAACGCGCAGTCGACCAATTGTTGATTGATGAGCGGCTGAGCCATTGAGCGTTGACCACTACGTTTGCCAACCGAGATCAGCTTAGCTGCAGAGCAGAGCGTGAGGATATCGGGGGTGACCAAGGCGTCGTACAGCACCACCTCCGCCTCGGCGAGGATGCGCGCACCACGCAAGGTGATCAGGTCGGCGGCACCGGGGCCGGCACCGACCAGCCAGACCCTGCCGGGCGTCGGTCGGGCAGGCCGGTCAAGAGGGTCGGACATGGCATACCAGGGAATTAATCCAGTCGGATCATACCCGCAGCCACGGTCTGGTGAGAAATTTCATCGATCAGGATAAAGCTGCCGGTGGCGCGCAGCTGTTGATAGCCATCAGCGGCCAGAGCCTGCTGTACGGTGATACCAAGTCGACCGATACCGTTCAGTTTTAGCTCAGTGGCAGGCCCGCGCTGCTGTGTATTGATATCGAGTAGCCACTCGATGTTGCTGACTTTAGCGGCGACTTGTCGGGTCGTGTGCTTCAGCCAATAGCGGCGGCGCAGGTCGAGTGGCTCTTCCGATAGCCAGCAAACATCTGCGCTGAAATTCTTGAGTAGCGTCGCAGGCGCATCTGCAGCGACCAGCATATCGCCGCGCGAGATATCGAGATATTCCTCGAGTAGGATGGTGACGGATTTGCCGGCCGAGGCCTGATCCAGCGAGCCGTCCAAGGTGACGATATCTTTGACGGTGCCCTGTTGGCCGCTGGGCTGCACCATCACCTTGTCACCCTTACGCACACTACCTGCCTCGATACGGCCCATGTAGCCGCGAAAATCTTGTGCCTCGTGGCCATTGTGCCGCGCGACCAGTTGCACCGGGAAACGTAGTGCAGCCGAATGCTCGTCGTCGTAGACGGATAAAGACTCCAACAGCTCGATCAGCGTGGGGCCCTGGTACCAGTCCATCTGCTCGCTACGCACGACGACGTTGTCGCCGGCCAGCGCCGACATCGGAAGGGTATGAATGTCTTTCAAACCCAGTGAAGCAGCAAACTCTTGGTAAGCAGTGACAATACGGTCATATACCGCGCGGTCATAGTTCACGAGGTCCATCTTGTTGACCGCGACAATCACATGCTGAATCTGCAGCAACTGCGCAATGGTCGAGTGGCGCTTGGTTTGAATCAGGAGTTCGGCTTTGCCTTGCTCATCCACCTTCACCTTTGAGACATCAATCAAGATGATCACTGCATCGGCAGTCGAAGCGCCAGTGACCATATTTCGGGTGTACTGCTCGTGCCCCGGTGCGTCGGCAATGATGAATTTACGTTTTGGGGTGGCGAAGTAGCGGTAAGCCACATCAATTGTGATGCCTTGCTCACGCTCTGCTTCCAGACCATCGGTAAGCAAGGACAGATCGATCATGTCACCGACGGTGCGCTTGTGTCGCGCACGCGAGATGGCGTCCAGCTGATCCGCAAAAATACCTTTGCTATCAAACAGTAAGCGTCCGATGAGTGTGCTCTTGCCATCGTCGACCGAACCAGCGGTGATGAAGCGCAGCAGGCCACGCTGTTGTGCAGCGCTATTGGCGAAATTATTGTCTACCAAGGCGTTCATTTAGAAATACCCTTCCTTCTTGCGCTTTTCCATTGAGGCCTCGGAGGTTTGATCATCCATCCGGGTCGCGCCGCGTTCAGTAATTTGCGTGACTGCTGTCTCGGCAATGATGGCCTCGACATCTGCTGCATCGGAAGCCACCGGGCAGGTGCATGAGATATCGCCAACGGTACGGAAGCGCACCGTCCGAACTTCGATACTTTCACCATCGCGTGGCGGTGTCAGCGGGGTCACCGGTACCAGCAAGCCGTTACGCGGAATTACCTCGCGCTGGTGGGCAAAATAGATCTCGGGAAGTGCCAGCTGCTCACGCGCGATGTACTGCCACACGTCGAGCTCGGTCCAGTTAGAAATCGGGAATACCCGCATGTTCTCCCCTGCGTGAACACGGGTGTTGTACAAATCCCAGAGCTCGGGACGTTGCGCCTTGGGGTTCCACTGACCGAACTCGTCACGGAACGAGAAGATGCGTTCTTTGGCGCGGGCTTTTTCTTCGTCGCGACGTGCGCCACCAATACAAGCATCGAACTGATGCTCAGCGATGGTCTCTAGCAGTGTGACTGCTTGCGCTGCATTGCGTGAATCAGTTTGCGGATTACGCAGACGTACCGTGCCGCGCTTTATCGAATCTTCGACCGAGCCAACGATCAACTGTTCGCCTAGTTCAGCAACGCGACGATCGCGGAAGCTGATGACTTCCTCAAAGTTATGGCCGGTATCGATATGCACCAGCGGGAAGGGGAATTTGCCCGGTCTGAAGGCTTTTTCTGCGATACGCAGCAGCACGACGGAATCTTTACCGCCGGAGAACAGCAAGGCAGGTTTGCCGCATTCAGCAGCGACCTCGCGCATGATGTGGATGGCCTCTGACTCCAGCCAGTCGAGATGACGATGGCTGGTGGCATCGATGAAGTGTTGGGTGTCTAGGGCGGTGTTCATAAGCGTTTCGATTTAGTTAGCCTGCGCCGAAGCGCGGACGAGTCGGGTCGTACCGTCGCTATTGGTGACTACATGAAGGCCGCATTCTTTCTGATCAGGCTGCTCCCACCACCATCTGCCGGCGCGGATGTCTTCGCCGGGTTGTATCGCGCGGGTGCAGGGCTCACAGCCGATTGAGGGATAGCCACGGTCATGCAGCGTGTTGTACGGCACAGCGTTGCTACGGATGTAGTGCCAGACATCGTCTTCCGACCAATCCGCGAGTGGATTGAATTTTTGCATACCGTGCGCGGTATCGTCTTCCTGAACCGCCAAGTCGTTACGCGTACTCGACTGCGCGCGGCGCTGACCGGTAATCCATGCCTTATTGCCGGCTAGTGCACGATTAAGCGGCTCTACTTTACGAATATGGCAGCAAGCCTTACGTAGTTCGATGCTTTCGTAGAATGCGTTCAAACCATGGGTATTCACATAGGTTTCAACCGCAGCAGGGTCAGGTTGGTATTGCTCGATATCGACACCATAATGCGCGCGGACGGCGTCCAGCACTGCGAGGGTTTCTTTGTGCAGACGCCCAGTCTGAAGTGTGAACACACGAATCGGCAACTTTGCCTGCAAGATCAAGTCGGTTAAGACCATATCCTCTGCTGCCAGGCTGGAAGCAAATACCGCAGGCGAATAATCATGCGCGATACGCGCTAAGAGTGTGCGCGTATTTTCCAGTCGCTCATCAAAACTGCTCATGCGATTTCCTCTGCGTTCGGTCGCGCAGCACGCCGGAATAGCGGTGTTTTTTGGTCCCAAGCCGTCTGGTAGGTCTCCGAGAAATCGGTGAGGCCCTTCAAGGCATCTTCAATCGAGCGATCTTCTCGAGTAGCAAATGCGTTAAAGCCAACGCGCGCCATATAAAACAACTGGTCGCGCAGCACATCACCGATAGCCCGCAACTCGCCCGCATAGCCAAGGCGTGTGCGTAGTTGATAAGCTATCGAGTAGCCACGACCATCAGCAAACGTCGGAAAATCTATCGCGATTAATGGCAAAGCTGACAGATCATCTTTGAGTACTTCCGCACGCTCATCACTAGCAATCCAGACACCGATATCGGTGCGTGATGTCAGTGTCGACTTTTGAGCCAACCAAACCGAGAGCGGCACGATAGTTCGACCAGCTGGTACCTTGATCGTTTCTGCTGCCTCGCCATCAGCCAGTTTCAGCACTTGCCAGTCATCATTCACAATGACCTTGTCTTTGATGATCTTACGCATATGCATCCTCTCCGGCTTCCAGTGACTGACCACCAATCGGTGTGGCATACACATGCGCCTTGAACGGTTCAATGCCTAGGCGATCGACGGTATCAATGAAATGCTCATCTTCATGCCGATCGCGCACATACACCTCGAGCAGACGGGCAATCACTTCCGGCATTTGGTCGGCGGCGAAGGAAGGGCCGATGATCTTGCCGATTGCGCTTTCATTACCCTGACGGCCGCCGATCGACACCTGGTACCACTCGGAGCCATCCTTATCGACACCTAAGATACCGATGTTGCCGACATGGTGGTGGCCGCAAGCGTTGATGCAACCCGAGATATTCAACTCAATCTCGCCAATGTCATGCTGGAAATCCAGGTTATCGAATCGCTCGGCAATTGCACCAGCGATCGGGATGGATTTTGCGTTCGCGAGTGAGCAGAAATCACCACCCGGGCAGCAGATCATGTCGGTCAGTAGGCCGATGTTGGGTGTTGCCAGACCATGCGCTTTTGCCTCGGTGTACACCGCCAGCAGATCGGTTTGCTTCACATCGGCAAGCACCAGGTTCTGCTCATGCGTTACACGCAGTTCACCAAAGCTGTAGCGATCGGCCATATCAGCCACCACATCCATTTGCGCGCCGGTTGCATCGCCGGGCGGGACGCCGGTTTTTTTCAGTGACAGCGTGACGATGGCGTAGCCTGCATTCTTGTGTGGGCGAACATTACGGCTCATCCAGCTGCTGAACGCTTTATTGTCATGACGCTGTTGCGCGAGCAGCTCATCAGCATCGGGCAATTGCTCATACTGTGGCGGTTCAAAGTAGGTAGCGACGCGGTTCAGCTCTTCAACGGTGAGGGTGCTAGGGCTATCTTGCAGGTCTTGCCATTCTTGCTCGACTTGGTGAGCAAATTCTTCGACGCCCAGCGCCTTGACCAGAATCTTGATACGCGCCTTGTATTTGTTATCGCGACGACCGTATTGGTTGTACACACGCATGATCGCTTCGATATAGGTCAACACATGCGGCCACGGCAGAAACTCGCGGATCACACTGCCGATGATCGGCGTACGACCCAGACCACCACCCACCAGCACCTGAAAACCAGTTTCGCCGGCTGCGTTTCGCACAATGTTTAAGCCGATGTCATGCGCCTTCACAACTGCACGGTCTTCAGCAGCGGCGTTGATAGCGATCTTGAACTTGCGTGGCAGGTAAGCAAACTCGGGATGGAAGGTACTCCACTGACGCAGAATCTCCGCATATGGACGCGGGTCAAGCAGCTCGTCGGCAGCAACGCCGGCGAATTGGTCTGAAGTGATATTGCGGATGCAATTGCCCGAGGTTTGGATGGCGTGCATCTCGACCGAGGCCAGGTCCGCCAAGATATCGGGTGTTTGCTCGAGCGAGACCCAGTTGTACTGAATATTTTGACGCGTAGTGAAGTGGCCGTAGTCACGGTCGTACTTGCGCGCGATATGGGCCAGCATGCGTAGCTGCTTCGACGACAGCAAGCCATATGGAATCGCCACACGCAGCATGTAAGCATGACGCTGCATATACAAACCGTTTTGTAGTCGCAGCGGTCGAAATTCGTCTTCGCTTAGCTCATCAGTCAAACGGCGCCGTACCTGATCGCGGAATTGCGCGACGCGCTCCTGCACGATTTGGTGGTCATAAGTGTCGTAGCGGTACATGCTTTTCCTTCAAAAAATCGTTTACAGCACGAGCTTGGCGGCAACGCCCGTAAGCGTCGTTGCCAGTAGTCCGCGCAGGAATTTTTCTGGCACTGCGCGCGCGGCGAGCGAGCCGATAGTGATGCCAGGTACCGAGCCGATCAGTAACATGCCCAGCAGCGCCCAGTTAATCGAGCCCAGCCACCAGTGACCGATCGCGGCAATCGCAGTCAGCGGCACCGCGTAGGCGATATCGGTGCCAGCAATTTCAGCCGGTTTGAGATGCGGGTAGAGCAGTACCAAGACGGTGGCGCCAACCGCGCCCGCGCCAATCGATGAAACTGTCACCAGTGTGCCAATCGCGGCACCTGCAATCACAGTGGCGATCACTTGCGCTCTACCGTGCAGTTGTCGCTCCGGGTGTGCCGTGATCCAGGCTTGCATGCGGCCACGGAAGACGATTGCGATCGCGGTCAGCAACACCGAGAACGCGATGGTGTAACGAATGATCTGCGTAATGTGCTGCTCCAGCGCACCAAAGTATTTCAGCGCGAGCGTTGTCAGCAAGGCTGCGGGTAGCGCGCCCATACAGAGCCGACGCACGATCTCCCAGTGCACGTTGTTTCGGATGCGGTGCGCCAGCGTGCCGGCGGTTTTGGTGATCGAGGCGAACGCCAGGTCGGTGCCAACCGCCACCGTAGGATTAACCCCGAATAGCAGGGTCAGTAGCGGCGTCATCAGCGAGCCGCCGCCGACGCCCGTCAGGCCGACCAGCAGCCCCACTGCGAATCCGGAAATAATATAAGTGGAAGTCATATAGATACCGACAAAGGAGCCGGAATGCTAATAAACTTCGGCTATATTCCAAACGACACAAGATTCATTTGCTTATATGAATTTCGGATATAAACAGATTTCGATACTTTTGTTGCCGTTTGGTAAATTTCTCTGGATTCCGGCCTGCGCCGGAATGACGATGGATGGGCCGGTGCCTTCAGCCGCCTCCCGCGCGCAGGCCGGAGTTCAGGACGCATTTAGGGTCACCCCGACGCAGGCCGGAGTTCAGGACGCATTTAGGGTCACCCCGGCGGAGGCCGGGGTCCAAGGTCAGTAAAACTTGCAAAAAAGACTATGAACCTTCACCAATTTCGTTTCGTGCGCGAAGCCGTGCGTCAGAAATTCAACCTGACCGAGGCGGCCAAGGCACTGTTTACCTCGCAGCCCGGGGTCTCCAAAGCCATTATCGAGCTGGAGGAAGAGCTCGGCGTCGACATCTTTGCCCGTCATGGCAAGCGCATTCGCGGTCTGACCGAGCCCGGCCGGCAAGTGTTGCGTGCTGTCGAGACAATTCTCCAAGAAGTCGAAGCGCTAAAACGAATCGGCAAGGAGTTCGCTGCTCAAGACAGTGGCAGCTTCACCATCGCAACCACCCATACGCAGGCGCGCTACTCGCTGCCGCCGGTAGTGCAGACCTTTTCGCAAAAATTTCCCAAGGTTCGGCTATCCCTATTACAGGGCAATCCCAAGCAAGTGGCCGACATGGTGCTGCACAACCAAGCTGATCTGGCGATCGCCACCGAAGCCATCGCCGAAGTAGAAGGTTTGGTGTCGCTGCCGTGTTTTCAGTGGGAGCATATGGTCGTCGTGCCCAACGAACATCCGCTGACACGCCAAAAAACCATCACGCTGGAAGACATTGCAGGCTATCCGCTGATCACCTACGACGCCGCTTTCGCAGGCCGCAATAAAATTGATCAGGCCTTCGCGCGAAGGGGACTCAAGCCCGACGTCGTGTTAGAAGCGATTGACGCCGACGTCATCAAAACTTATGTCGAACTCGGCATGGGGGTCGGCATCATCGCCGGCCTAGCCTATAGCGCGACTCGCGACACCAACCTCAAAGCCATTCCCGCCGGTCACCTTTTCGGGATGAATATCTCTCGCATCGCGCTGAAGCAGGGCGCTTATCTGCGTAGTTATGTGTTCACCTTCATTGAACTGCTAGCGCCGAACTTGTCGCGTAAGTTGGTGGAGCAGGCACTAACAGGCGAACGCGACACTTACGACATCTAAAAGCTGCTTAAAAACGTCGCTGGCGGTGTTGGGCCCACCTTGCCGTACGTCCAGTACTGTCTGCGGTGGCCCCGCCTAGCCAGCAACGTTTTTGGGCAGCTTTATCCGCCCCATGAAAATTGCTCCGGGGTTGTTGGCGGCCCCTCGTCGTACGTTAAGTACTGTCTTCGGTGGCCCCGCCTAGCCATCAAGCTTTGTGATCGGATTTACACGCTATGGACATTTCACTGGCGTTGTTGGCAGCGTTGTTGGCAGCTCCTTGCCGTCCGTCTCTTCCTAACTCTGTTTGTAAGACAAACACCGACAGAAATCACAGCCTCTGTCAGACAGAAGATATCGCTGTGCGCTGATTTTCCGAGCGGCATCGCACCGGCACAATTCCCTTGCTGGAACAAATTTGCGGTGTACCGCGCTACCTGACCTATTTTGATGACAACTCCTGACCTGATGTCGAGCATACGCGACACGAATCTCGCTTATCTGATCCTTGCACAGCAGATGGTGCGGCAAGATCGCGCTACGGCGATTTACCGACTCGGAATCAGCGTCGAACTCGCCGATTTGATCGATACGCTGTCGCCGGCGCAGATCGTACGGCTTGCTTCCAGCAACTTGATGTTGGTGCGACTACGGTTTGATGAAACCATCGCCGGTTTGCTGAGCAATCTTTCCAAAGACCGGTCTTTGATACAGGCGCATGCCAGTATTCTGTTTGCTGGACAGTCTTGTGAGCCAATGGCACCACTCAACGATATGTCGAGCTGAAGATCCATGACCGTGCGAACTGTTTCCGGTGATGCGCAGCAAATCCTGCTGGCGAGTGAGTTGATCCGCTTAGGTGCGCGTCTTCAGTTGCTGGAATCAGAAACAACGCTCTCGCGTGAACGCTTGCTCAAGCTTTATAAAGAGTTGCGTGGGGTTTCACCACCGAAGGGCATGCTGCCATTTTCAACGGATTGGTTTATCAGCTGGCAACCGAATATTCATGCATCTGTGTTCTTGGGAATTTATCGTTATTTACTGGATCATGCGCGACTCAGTGGTATTGATGCTGTAACTAAAGCCTATCAGCTCTATCTCGAGCAGATGCCACCCGAGCCATCCGAACAGCCGGTGCTCTCGCTAACCCGTGCCTGGACGCTGATTCGTTTCTTTGACAACCGCATGCTATCGATGCAGCGCTGCGATATCTGTCACGGCCAGTTTATTAGTCATGCATTTCAGCCGCGCTGTGGTACCCGTTGTGGTTTATGCCATCCACCCGCTCGTGCGGGTAAACGAAAACGCCTCGATAAAACTCCTGAGGTTGATTACTCGGTCAGCTCGGGAAGCAGCTGGTGACGGATCGCATAATGGGTCAGCTCCGCATTGTTATGCATGCGCATTTTTTGCAGTAAACGCGTTCGATACATGCTGATGGTCTTGACCGAAAGCGTCAGCTGCTCCGCAATCTCAGTCACCGTCATGCCAGTGGCGAGTTTTAGCAAGGTTTGATACTCGCGATCCGAGAGGCGCTGGTGAGGCTCGGCGTCAATATCACTACCAACCTGAGCCGCTAGCTCTTGTGCGAGCTCGGCGCTAATATACTTTCGACCTGTCGCCACCTGATGCAATGCGTTGAGCAAGGTACTTGATGCGCACTGTTTGCTGAGATAACCGGCTGCACCTGCGCGTAGCGCCCGTAGCGCATATGCATCTTCATGATGCAGACTGCAGATCAGTACTTTGAGCGACGGCGTTTCTTGCTTCAATTGCTTCAATAGGTCGATACCGTTGCGATCAGGTAGGGAGATATCCAGCAACAAGATATCAATGCCGCCAGCACGTACCACTTGCATCGCCTGCGCTGCCGTGTTGACCTCTGCGATGACCATAAACGCCGGATCGCTGCTGATAATCTGTTTCAGCCCTTCACAGACGATGGCATGATCATCCGCAATTAATACCCGCAATCCGCAGGTCATTACGGCCAATTGCGGCGTCATGCGGTTTTGTCGGACGAAGCGTATCTGGGTAATGTGGCGCGGACTAGCGTACCTTTACCGGGTCGAGATGCCAAATGAAACTCGCCACCCAGAAGCTCGATGCGTTCACGCATGCCTCGAACCCCCAAGCATCCGGGTGCGAATGACTCGTCTATCGCAAAGCCCTTACCGTTATCGATGATCTCGAGTACGAAGCTATCGTCAACCGCCATTAGGAAAACATCAACCTGCGAAGCATTCGCGTGTTTACGAATGTTATTGAAGCTCTCTTGCGCAACCCGAAACAGAGCGATTGCTAGCGTAATCTCCATCTCGATCGCTTGCGATCGGTGATAGACATGGTGCGGGATATTTTGTTGTTGGGTCTGTTCAAGCGCCAGTGTTTCCAGCGCAGCCAGTAAGCCATGCTCCAGCGCTGAAGGACGTAAGTTAGTAGCAATACGGTGAATAGACTCAATTGAGCGGTCAATCAATTGATTCCACTGAACCCGACGCTGCTCCAGCTGCGTGGTTGCTGGCATCTGCTGCCAAGTCATCTCTAAAAGCATTTTTAGTGCTGACAGATTGCCGCCCAGATCATCATGCAGATCGCGCTCAATCCGCTCACGCTCGCGCGTTCGAACAAGGTCGAGATCAGGGCATTCGCTTCTTCTGGTATCACGCCAGGCATCATCAATATTTTCGCGCTTGCGTGGCTGAACACGTTCTAGCTGCTGTGCTGACGGCTGCAATGATTCAGCGATCGTTGCCAACCTTTCTTCATGCAGCATCGCGTACGTTGCCTCATTAAAGGGTGCTTCGAGTAGTAGCGCTTCTTTCATGATGTGTCGTCAGGTATCAGTTAGCAATCATTCGAAAAGCTCGATGACGCGGACCGCGATGCTTGATGGTCTGCCCGGCTTAGGTTTGCTGTCACAGCGTAACTCCGCCCATACTCAGATTCCACCGAGCCGCTGTGAATGGAATTGATATTGCGCAAACCAAAGCCAAGAGATTGCTCAGAACACCCCAGCCGAGGCAAAGAAGCGAGCTAAGTACTCTGTAGAAACATCAATCAGACAAGCGCAACGCGGCGCAGTTCCCTTGGATAAACTGAGGGGCAATGCGCCAGCGGCGGGTGAGGTGAGGAGAGAGGGTGCTACGCGGCTGAAGCCACGCGCTTTACTGCATCAATCAGTGCTTAGATCAGTGTGTCGATCAATGCTTGAATCAGCCGGCTTTTTTTACTGCCGTGACCATGCACTTGGACAGCTTGTCGAAATGCAGCAGCGCGGCTTGGCTGAGCTCGAGCTGCTTGCGGCGGGCGTCTTCGGTTTCGGCCAACAGAATCCAGCCTTTTTCGCGCATGGATTTAAGGCGGCCATGCAGCATGGCGGGTGAGCCTAATTCGCTTTTACCCATCAGGTCCTTAACCGACAAGCGCTCTTGGGTCTGACGTGCGTAGGCGATCAATTCCAGGATACGAACTTCCAGCGGCTCGAGCGCTGGCAGGGTCGGCATTGTGCGAACGGCCTCGGCCAATTGAATAAAGCGGAGGTAAATGTCGGCGGGGCGGGCTCGTTTGCTCACGTGAACCTTCTTGTTGGGGGACGGCTGTTGTTATAGGAACTGCGCACCAAGGGTCGGAATTTGCATCATTTCCGGACTAATTTCAAGTATAAAAATGTTAATTCTTGGTCGTTGGTAAATATATTTTCGCCTATGACAGTTGATTAAACAGGACTCAGCGCAAGAGTGTCAAATAGTTCGCCGGCGGTGCCTTGAGCGCCGTACACAGAATATTCAAGCGCTCCCCGCGCCTGACCACTCCCATTTTTTGCCCAGTCAAGCGCCTTGCTTGACCCACTTTGCCGCTGCCTATACAGTCCGCGCATCATTCCCACGCTTGTTTGCCGACTTGTTAATGAATCTCGACTTACCCCCCGATCAGGCGCAAGAGACTGCCGATAGCGAGACCGCCTTCACCTTGCAGGCCCGAGCGGCCGAGCGCCCGACCGATCCATTGGTCAGCGTGCTGCTGCCCGCTTTCAACGAGCAACAAAACGTGGTGCCGATGCTGGAGACTTTGCACACCCTGTTTACAGGCTTGGGCATGCGGCATGAACTGGTAGTGATTGATGATGGCAGCCGCGACGCGACTGTAGAAAAAGTCAGCAGCGTCATGAGCCGCTTGCCGGTTGTGCTGATTCAGTTGTCGCGTAATTTTGGTAAAGAGGTTGCTTTGTCAGCAGGCATTGATCAGGCGAGTGGCGATGTGGCGGTGCTGATTGATTGCGATTTCCAGCATCCCCCAGATCTGATTCCCTCATTTCTGGCGCAGTGGCGGCGCGGCTACGACATGGTGTACGCAGTACGCTCAGATCGTAATGACGAGTCATTACCCAAGCGTGCGTTCACCCAGGCGTTCTATTGGCTGTTAAATGTCGGTGAGCGCAACAAAATCCCCGAGAACACGCAAGATTTTCGTGTGCTGGATCGCTGCATGCTCGATGCACTGCGTCTCATGCCCGAGCGCAACCGCTTCATGAAAGGCCTTTACAACTGGGTCGGCTTCACTCGTCTTGGTATGAAGGTGCGAACCGATCCACGGCGGCACGGCAGCAGTAGCTTTAATTTTGCCAGTCTGCTGCGCTTGGCTGCGACGGGTCTGACCGCATTTTCGAATGTGCCGCTGCGGGTATGGACCATCGTTGGCAGCTTGATCTCGCTGATCTCGATTGCTTATGCTGGCTACATCGTGATCGAGACACTGTTTTTTGGTAATGACGCCAAGGGCTGGCCGACACTGGTGGTGGCGGTGAGTTTTCTCGGTGGT
>JAPLQC010000053.1:104523-127161 GCA_026399895.1 Burkholderiales bacterium | reverse complement strand
GTACAGCTACTATCGATCGGCATTCTCGGCGAGTACATCGGCCGCATTTTCACCGAGGTTAAGCAGCGGCCGCACTACTTCATTAGCCGCGTCACTCGCAGCCGGGCTGCGCCGAAAGCTGACCTAAACGCCAATCCGGGTGCAAGCCCGAGCGCTAACCCGAGCGCTAACCCTAGCGCCAACGACAATCACGTATGAGCCGCGAACTGCTGTGGTTTGGCATCGTGGGAGTCAGCGCGATGCTGGTGCATCTTGGTAGCGTTGCCTTGGTGTTGGTGCCGCTCGGCTTGCCGCCACTGGTCGCGAATGTTTTTGCCTTTTTGTTGGCATTTCAGGTAAGTCATCTGGGGCACCATCGTTTCACCTTCAGCGCAGCTGACGCGCCTGTGGCGCGTTCGCGTCGACGGTTTTTTCTGGTGGCGCTGAGTAGTTTTTTGGTGAACGAAGCCTTGTACGCGCTGCTATTGCACTTCACCGAACTTGACTACCGTGTTGCACTAGGGATTGTGCTGGTCGCGGTTGCGGCGCTCACCTTTGTTTCAGCCCGGCAGTGGGCATTTGCTGGCGAAGAGCAAGCATGAGTCAAGCCGCAATGAGTCAGGCTACGAGTAGTCAAGCCACCGCGCGCACGCTCACCCTGTGCGCTGATGACTTTGGTCAGTCCACTGACATCAATCAAGGTATCTTGGCGCTGTTAAGTCTGCATCGGCTCGCTGCAGTGTCGGTGATGTCGCAAGGCCCTGATTGGGCAGTGGGCGCGCCAGCGCTCGCGGAACATCAGCAGACAGCAGATATTGGGTTACACCTCAATCTGACGCATCGCTTTGATAGCAACACTTATGTGCGCCCGCTTGCCGCTTGGCTTGTGAGTACACCACTTGGGTGGGTTGATCGACAAGCAGTGCGTGACACGTTTCGTCACCAGATTGATTTATTCGTGAAACATCTGGGTCGCTTGCCCGATTATCTCGACGGGCATCAGCATGTGCATGCGTTTGCGGTAATCCGTGAGATTTTGGTGGAAGTGATTGCCGAGTATTGGCAAGCGCAGGATAAGCCTTGGGTGCGTGCGCCCGATAAGTTGATCGATAACGGGCGGGTGCCATTCAAGGCATGGGTACTACGCACTGCCACTAGTGGTTTTACCGCACATCTCAATAAAGCCGGCCTGCGCTACCCAGCCGGGTTTGCCGGTTTGTATGCACTGACACCGGAAGCAAACTTCCCAGAGCAGATGGCGGGCTGGCTAAGACTACTCCCCACCGGTACGTTGATCATGGTGCATCCTGGCGAGCAGAGTAGCGACATTAGCGACCCGATTCGCGACGCCCGTTATGCGGAGCTTCAGCATCTTCAAAGCCTGCAATTCGCCGATCGTCTGCAGACAGCGGGTGTTCGACTAGCGCGCCTGTCATCAGCGGTTTAATTCTCGTACTTCAAGTTTCCATCCGTATTTAAGCCAAATTTCACCCATATTTCACCCACAGCGGGCCTTGCCTATAACGGAGATTATTCATGCAACTGGTCACGCGTTTGCTATCGAGAATGATGATTGTTGGCACTGTCATGATGGCGATCGCTTTGCTGACTACGCTGCTGATTGCGCGGCAAGACATTCAAGATGAGGTCGATAGCAGTAAATACACGGGTCAACTACTGACCTTAATCGAAGCGATCAACCGCGAACTGCCGATCGAGCGTCAGGTCAGTGCTATTGACCAATTGAACGCTGAAGGCGGCTTACGAAATTTTCATGTTGCGCTGTTTGATGCCGAAGGCCAACGGCTGACACGCGGACCCACAGCGGCACCTGAAACGATCAGTACCGCCATCAGCGATTGGTTATTACGTGGCGAGCGGACGACCCCCTACCGGCTGCCCGTGCCGGGTGCGGATGGTCGATCATGGATGGTGGTGCTTGAGCCACAGCCGCAGTCTGAAAGTAGCGAAGCGGTTAACTCAGCGCTCATGCAATTCGCTTTGTTTGGTGCAATTACTTTGGCCTTGATTATTGCGTTGTGGGTTAGTGTGCGACGCGCACTGGCGCCAATGTCGAATATTCTTTCAGGTATTGCCAGAATCGAAGCCGGTGACTATATATCGCCCATTAAAACCAATGGGGTTCGTGAGCTCGACCAAATTGCCCAAGCCTTGAACCATCTAGCGCAGGCACTGACAGTAGAGCACGCCAAGCAACATGAGTTACTGCATCGCTTGCAGGATGTACAGGAAGACGAGCGACGGCGCTTGGCGCATGAGTTACATGATGAATTCGGCCAGCTGTTAACCGCCGTGCAAGTCGATGCCTCCTACTTGTTGAAGCAAACCAGTGGTCAGCCCGCGCTGGAAGATTGCGCGCGCGCTGTTGTTGATAACAGCGGCAGTATCCTCACACAACTACGTAGCCTGTTAGCGCAGCTGCGGCCCTACGGTTTGCAAGGCGGCGAGGAACGTCAGATTGCGCTCGAGCAGGCGCTACGTGATCTGGTGCGCCAGCGGCAACAGCGCAATGACAATACGCTAGAGTGTCATTTGTCGGTGGCGTTGGGCCAGACGCCGATACCGCAACGCTTAGCGGTGGCGGTCTACCGCATCACCCAAGAAGCGATAACGAATGTGATGCGCCATGCTGAGGCGACGCAGGTTGAGATTACGGTGCGTGCAGATGAAACGTCAGGAACACTCGCTTTGGATGTGGTCGATAACGGTCGTGGCTTCGCTGATGGCTTGGCGCACACCAGCCCCTTGAGCACATCATCAGTCCAGGGAATCGGGCTAGCGGGTATTCGTGAGCGGGTACTGGCGAACCAGGGCCTCATCTCGATCGAGACCGCCGATCCGCATGGCTTAGCATTGCGTGCGATTTTTCCGCTGAACGCAGCGGCAGAAGAAATGCTCAGGACACAAGCCCGTGATCTTTCGCGTAGCGCTGCAATTCCAGCGCTGAGCTAACCCCCAGCTTCTTGCGAATATTGGCCTGATAGTTGGAGGCGGTTTTCGGGCTCAGATGCAGTCGGGTGCTGATGCTGTCGATGCTCTCGCCTGAGGCCAGCATGACCAGCACCTCGAACTCGCGCGGTAGCAAATCGTGGTGCGGTAGTTCTGGGGCATTCAACTCTTCTAGTGCAGATTTCAGCTCGGGTGCAACGGGTTTTTCTCCGCGCATCGCATCGTGAATCGCTGCGATGATCTGGTCGGGTGCCATGCTCTTGGTCAGGTAACCAACAGCGCCCAGCCGCAGTGCTTGGTTTGCGATCGAGGCATTTTCATGCATCGAGAAAATCAACACCTTTTGCTTTGGGTACCGATTAAGAATCCGGCGCAAACTCTCGAAGCCACCTTGGCCCGGCATCGATAAATCCATCACCAGCACATCAGCGCTTAGCTGCTCCAGCAGCGCATAAGCCTCTTCACCAGTTGACGCCTCACCAACGACGCTGAGCTGCTCATCCAGTTCGATATAGCGCTTGTAACCGGCGCGTACTACGGCGTGGTCGTCGACCAAGATCACGGAAGTTTTCTGCGGGTGGGTCATGGTATGGCCGGTTGGCGAGCACAGACGCCATAGTACAAAAAAATGGCGACGTGGTCGGCGTCGCCATAAACCCTAGTGCTCGGCTTGCGCCATTTAATTGAGGAAGGAATCGAACGGATTCGGGCTCACTTTAGCCACCCGCTTGGCGACTGGCTAGAGGAGAAATTCCCGATCTAAGCAGTTTCAGCTAAATGCCCATTAATTCAGCATGGATTGGGAAGATTTCCCAAGTAAATTGCCTTGGGGAACAATTAGAATCGCCTCCTTGATTATTAATTGGGCGCGTTGGCGCTGCCGCTGGAGGAAGTTTTCGTGAATAAGAATAAGAGATCACTGTACCGCTTGTCCATCATCGCAATCTCGGTAGCTGGTTTATTTAGCGCGCATGGTACGTTTGCACAAGATAACGAGACGAAAAAAACCGATAGCGAGCGCTTGAAAGAAGTAGAAGTGGTCGGCACTTCGCCGCTGCCAGGGATTGGCATCGAAAAAGATAAATTGCCCTACGACGTGCAGACTGTTACCGATGAGCAGTTGTACCGCGGACAATCACTCAACCTCACGGATTACATGTCACGTAACTTGTTAGGCGTGAATATTAATGAGGTACAGGGCAGTCCCTTCCAAGCGGATATCACGTATCGGGGTTTTCGCTTGTCCGGCATTCTAGGCTCCTCTCAGGGCATGTCGGTTTACTTGGATGGCGTACGTGTCAACGAGCCGTTCGGTGATGTTGTGAACTGGGACATGATCCCTGAGTCAGCGATTAACAACGTCACACTGGTACCCGGATCGAACCCGATTTATGGCTTGAATACGCTCGGTGGTGCATTGGCGTTTACGACCAAGTCAGGTTTGACGGCACCCGGTACTGAGGTGAAATTGCAAGCAGGTAGCTTCGGTCGTATGCGTGCTGACGTCGCCTACGGTAGCAAGAGTGCCGATGGTTATCACAACTTCATTTCTGCGACCGGCTTCCGTGAGACTGGCTGGCGTGATCACTCGAACGGACAACTTGGCAATGTGTTTGCCAAGGTTGGGCGTCAGCAGGATGACAGTAATTGGACGCTGTCGTTGCTGGTCGGGCGAAGCAATTTGTTGGGTAACGGATTGCTACCAAGTTATAGCTATGATTCCGATGGCGATGATCCGGCCGAAAAGGGTATGTACGAAACCAATAGACGCTGGGTTTATACCCATCCTGACAGGACTCGTAACGAGCTGAATCAGTTGACCTTCAATCTTCAGCGTCTGCTAGATAGTGATACGGAGCTTGCAATTAATGCATACGTTCGGCAGAGCAAGCGGCGTACATTGGGTGGAGATGCGGAGCGAGAAGAAAATGATAAGTCACCACCAGATTATGAAAACGATGTTGTACTTAATTACACAAATACGTCATCTACCAGTTATGGCACGAGTGCGAATCTGACCAAGATTATGGGGTCGCACCAGTTGACAAGTGGTGTTGCTGTTGATGCAAGCAGCTCGAGTTATGGTTCGAGTCAAGCAGGATGCGCTGATTTGGATTCAAGTCGCGCGCCCATTGACTGCGTCAGTGCAGTTGATCATGCTCAGCTGAGTGGAAAAAATACTGCCTTGGGTCTCTACGCTTCAGATACTTGGAGCGCGACGAATCAGACCTTCGTTACCTTCGCCGGCAGATTTAACCACGCGGTGGTCGACAATAAATTGAATACCTACGTCGAGCCGAATGGCCCTATTCCTGGTGGTCTTCGTCGAACAGCTGATCGATTTACCTATAGCAGCTTGAATCCCTCCGTTGGAGTGACTCATAAGACAAATGATGCACTTACATTGTTCGGTAATCTTTCGCAGAGCAATAGGGTGCCAACCCCAATTGAGTTGGGATGTGCAGATTCAAATTATCCTTGCCGCCTCCCAACTGGATTACAGGCCGATCCTTACCTCAAACAGGTCATCGCGCGCACATTAGAGGGCGGTTTCCGTCTTAAAGTGTCTGAGCAATCTGGATTTACTGTTGCTCTATATCGTTCCGATAACTCGGATGACATCCTTTTTAGGGCGGTTAGCCGAAACGGCTTGGGTTATTTCGAAAACTTTGATCGGACTCGGCGTCAAGGGGTAGACATTGGTACCTTTACGTCGATTGGTTCGGTAGATTTTCGTGTTGCCTACAGCTATCTAGATGCGACTTATCAATCAGCACAGATTCTTTTTGCAGGCGAACGGTCTGTTCAGGTGCGCCCGGGGACCAAGATTGCTGGGTTACCTGACCACACACTAAGGCTCAATCTTGATTGGCGAGTAGCCCCTAAGGTGTTGTTAGGAAGTAGTGTAATTGCCACCTCGAGTATCACGACGCAAGGTAACGAGGATGGCGTTATTTGGCAGGAAGATGCAGCAGGCAGCGAGGTATACGGCAATGCGAAGGTAAAAGGTTATATGCTGCTTAACCTCCACGCAAATTATGAAGCCGCAAAAGGTCTCGATTACTTTGCCCGCATTAACAACGTATTCGATACCCGCTTTGAGACCTACGGCATGATGGCGCTGAGTATGTTCAATGCTGGGGGCGTTCCAATTACAGACCCTACCGTAGGTCCTAACGTCAGTCGTTTCGTAGCCCCCGGCGCGCCACGTAACTTCATGGTCGGCCTACGGTATCGGTTCTGACCCAAGCATCAGCATTACCCCCAAAGGGAGCTTCGGCTCCCTTTTTTGTTTGCTAGTTCCTAGATCTTCTGTCATCTGGGGTCGTAATAGCCAAGTTTCCAGATTTCTATAGCGCCACCACTAACACTTCTATCAATTTATCTGAACTACCGGCAAATTTATCGGTACATCCCGCGAGATCAATGGATATCTCCGGCATTGACAAATGTATCCGATCGATTACAATTATGCCGTGTTACCAAGTAAAAGTTTTGCCCGAATTTACTGAGTGGATATCTTCCATCAGGGACGGTCTCACCAGACGTCGACTCATAACCCGGCTCAGGAAAGTTTCTTTGGGCAATCTAGGTGACACAAAATTTGTGGGGTCTGGGGTGTGGGAGATGCGTGAGGCGTTTGGCCCCGGTTGGCGGATGTACTACACCCTGCGAGCAACCAATCTGGTAGTCATGTTGGGTGGGGGTGAGAAATCTTCTCAGCAGTCCGATATTGCGCAGGCTGTAGATAGGGCTTCATCTTTGGAGATTTAAGCCATGAAGAGAATGATCAATGCTAATGATCTACCTGATTTTGAAGTTTCCGACTACTTGGAAGACGCTGATGCGATCGCCGAGTACTTGACGATCGTTCTAGAGGATGGTGATCCCTCGCTATTGATTGCCGCCCTTGGCGATATCGCGAGAGCTAAGGGTATGAGTGAAGTGTCCAGAGAATCTGGACTCGCTCGTGAGGCGCTTTATAAAGCACTGCGCGCTGGAGCACAGCCTCGGTTTGATACGGTCATGCGTGTGCTGAGGACCCTTGGGGTTAGGCTGGTTGCTCAGCCACTCTCTGCCTGATTCTTTGGATACGCCCTCAACCATAGGCAAAAGGGTGGGTGGTTTAAGCCCCTACGAAACCGCCAACCCCCGCCATTCATCCAGCCCCGCTTTGTTAAAATCCGGGGCTAAGCTGTAAATCAACCCACAAAAGCACGCCTGCGGAGCCTATCCGATGACATCCCCCCTGAAACTCCACATCGAGCACGGGCTCGCCACCATGACCTTCAGCGCACCAGAACGCGCCAATGTGCTGGACCTGGCCATGGCGCGTGCGTTCGCCTCGGCCGTGCAGACTATTGCATCAGATGCCTCGGTCCGTGCGGTGCTGATCACGGGTGAGGGTAAGCAGTTCTGTGCGGGTGGCGATATCAACGCCTTTGCTGACACGTCGCGTCCCTTGACCCAAGTACTTGAGGAATTGCTCGACCCAGTACTCGAAGCAATGAAATTACTCACCTTGCTACCCATGCCGATTGTCTGCGCCATCAACGGCCCGGTCGGTGGCGGTGGGATTGGTTTTGCGCTGTGCGGTGATATCGTGCTGGCGGCTGAGTCGATGAAACTGCGCGGTGGTTACTCGGCGATTGGTCTGACGCCCGATGTCGGTGGCTCGTGGTTCATTACCCGTCGTGCCGGCGCGGCGAAGGCCAAAGAAGTGTTTCTAACGAACCGGCCGTTTACAGCGGCAGAATGCCGTGCGGTTGGTTTGGTGGACGAAGTCTACCCAGACCACGAACTACAGGACAAAGCACGCGCCATGGCGCAGAAACTTGCGCAGGGTCCAAAGCAAGCTCTGGCACGTATCAAGAGCCTGATCGAGGCTGCGCAGCACCATGGCTTGCATGCCCACTTTGACATGGAGCGCGAGAGTATGCTCGCCTCTGGTGCGACCGATGATGCGCGCGAGGGCATTCGTGCCTTTCTCGAAAAGCGTGCGCCGAAATTTTCATGAACCGAACAAGGGCCAGACAAATGAAAGCCGTAGTGTGCAAAGCGTGGGGCCCGCCAGATTCACTGAGCGTTGAAACATTACCCGAGCCACAGCCCAATGCGGGCGAGGTATTGGTAGACATCATGGCCGCCGGGGTGAATTTCCCTGATGTGCTGATCATTCAAAACAAATACCAATTCCGGCCCGAGCTACCGTTCACGCCGGGGAATGAACTCGCCGGTTTAGTGCGTGCAGTAGGCGAGGGCGTTGAAGGTTTCAAGTTTGGTGATCGCGTATTCGGCTTTGTGCCGCAGGGCGCATTTGCCGAGCAGCTGGTGGTACCTGGATTGGTAAAGCGATCGGTGCGCGCGTGATTGCCGCTGCCTCCACCGATGAAAAGCTGGCGATCTGTCGTGCGCATGGTGCTGATGATGTCATTAACTACAGCAGCGAAGATCTGCGTGCGGGTATCAAGCGCACTACCGGTGGCCAAGGCCCGGATGTGATCTACGACCCGGTGGGTGGCGATTACACAGAAGCTGCGTTTCGTTCTATCGGCTGGCGCGGCCGTTACCTCGTGATTGGTTTCGCCAATGGCGAGATCCCCAAGCTGCCGCTGAATCTACCGCTACTCAAGGGTGCTTCGGTGGTGGGCGTGTTCTGGGGAGATTTTGTGCGCCGTGAACCGGGAGCTAACGCAGCTGCTATGCGTGAGCTGGTTCAGTGGCACCATGAAGGCCGAGTTCGCCCCCATGTGTCGGCGACTTACGCGCTGGCTGATACACCACAAGCGCTCAACGATATGGCTTCGCGTAAAGTGACCGGCAAAATCGTGATCAGGACCCGCGCATGAATTTCACCACGCTCGAGATCGTGCAGCAGCAACATGTTGCAACGATCTGGATGAATCGCCCCGATGTGCGTAATGCCTTCGATGAGCAAAGCATCGCCGAGCTGACGAAGGCGTTTCATGCGCTCGACCAAGATCGCGACGTCAGGGTGATCGTGCTCGCTGCGCGTGGTCCTGCGTTTAGTGCGGGTGCGGATCTGAACTGGATGAAGCGTGTAGCGGGTTATACCGAAGCCGAGAATCGTGCAGACGCGCAGGCTTTGGCGGAAATGCTGCATGTGATTTACCAATCCAGTAAACCAACGATTGCGCGTGTGCAGGGTGATTGCTACGCCGGTGGTAATGGCTTGGTCTCTGCATGTGATATCGCAATCGCCGCTGATGGTGTGGAGTTTTGTTTGACTGAGGTCAGGTTGGGCTTGATACCCGCCACCATCGGGCCCTATGTGATCCGCGCCATGGGTGAGCGCGCCGCGCATCGCTATTTTTTGACGGCAGAGCGATTCAATGCACCAGAAGCTTATCGCTTGGGCTATGTTCATCAAGTGGTTGCTGCTGAAGCGCTGGATGAAGCCGTCACAAAAATGACGCACCATCTACTCGCGGGTAGTCCGCATGCGATTGATGAATCCAAACGCCTGATTCGCGAGATCGCAGGCGAGCCGATTGATCAGCATCTCATTGCGGATACTGCGCGCCGTATCGGTGAAGTGCGCGTTGCTCCAGACGGTCGGGAAGGTATCGCGGCGTTTCTCGAAAAACGCAAGCCCAGCTGGCTCACACGTTAAACATCATGTCTTCAGCATCATCACCGTTGCTGGAAGGTTTACAGCAAAAGCTGCACGAGCTAGATGCGCAGCATCTGATACGGCAACGCCGTATTGTAAGCACTCCACACGCGCCCAGCATGACCGTCGATGGTCGAGCGATGCTGGCTTTCTGCAGCAATGATTATCTCGGCCTAGCGGCAGACCCGCGCATTATCGAGGCCTTGCAACAAGGTGCCGCCATCTACGGCGCAGGCAGTGGTGCTTCGCATTTAATCAGTGGCCACTCTGCAGCGCATGCTGCGCTGGAAGATAAGCTCGCTCAATTTCTATCGCCATTTGTGCCCAGCGTACGTGCGCTGTATTTCTCGACTGGGTACATGGCGAATCTGGCGCTGATCTCTGCGCTGGCGGGTAAAGACGCAGAGATTTTTTCTGAGGCCTTGAATCATGCTTCATTGATTGATGGTGCCCGGCTGGCACGCGCCAAACTCAGCGTCTACCCACACCGCGATTTGCAAGCCTTGGATGAGCAGCTCACCCAAAGCCGCGCTAAAGACAAACTGGTGATTACCGATGCCGTATTCAGTATGGACGGTGATATCGCGCCACTTCGTGAGCTAGTGGCGCTCTGTGAGCGACACGGTGCATGGTTACTGGTTGATGACGCACACGGCTTTGGTGTTATTGGTGATGATGGGCGTGGTGTGCTTGAGCATCTCGCCTTAAGCTCGCCGCAACTGATCTATATGGGTACGCTGGGTAAGGCAGCAGGCGTTGCCGGCGCGTTCGTCGCAGCGCATGAGACAGTCATCGAGTGGCTAGTGCAACGCGCACGCGGCTACATCTACACTACGGCGGCGCCACCTGCGGTGGCGCATGCACTGCTTACGAGTATCGACATTATCGGTAGTGAAGAGGGTCGGCAGCGGCGTGCGCACTTGAAGCACTTGATTGCGCGTCTGCGTGAGCGACTAAATCTGAAACACTGGCAACTGCTGCCGTCAGATACAGCGATTCAGCCAGTGATCATTGCTGACAATGCTGCCACCATCGCAACCGGGCAGGCGCTCATGGCGCAGGGCTTCTGGGTCGGAGCGATTCGTCCACCGACGGTACCGGCAGGAACTGCGCGGCTGAGAATCACGCTGTCGGCGGCGCACAGCACTGAGCAGGTGGATCAACTGGCTGCAGCATTACTTTCTATTGAGGCGACTACAAGGTAATTCCATGAGCTTACGATTTTCATGTTTTATTACCGGTACCGACACCGGCGTTGGCAAGACCCTGATCAGCGCAGCTATGCTGAATGCTTTGGGGCGGCTTGGGTTGCAAGCAGTCGGGATGAAGCCGCTTGCAGCGGGTACGCTGGTTCGTGACGGTGCGCAGTGGAACGAAGACGTGGCGCTACTCGCCGAGCAGTCTACCCTTGCCCTAGACGCGCAGTTAACGACGTCTTATCTGCTGAAGGAGCCCTGTGCGCCGCATGTCGCGGCTATGCTGGAGGGTGTGACCATAGACCCGGCGGTACTGGGTCAGGCTTATCAGCAAGTAGCGGTGCAGGCAGAAGCGGTAGTGGTCGAGGGCGTGGGCGGATTTCGGGTGCCGCTGACCGACGACTTTGATACAGCCGATTTTGCGGTTGAATTGGGGCTGGATGTTATTCTTGTGGTCGGTTTACGCTTGGGCTGTCTGAATCATGCGCTGTTAACCGCAGAAGCAATCGCCGCCCGCGGTTTACGCTTAGTAGGTTGGATTGCGAATCAGATTGACCCCGAGATGCCGCATCAAGCTGACAATGTTCAGGCGCTACAGCAGCGTTTGTCTGTGCCCTTGCTCGGCATAGTGCCCTGGATGTCGGTGGCAGCACCCGCACCAGCGGCTGATGTGATTGATTTTTCATTGCTGGATTCGTGGCCGCGAGCATCGCGTTGAGATTCACGTTTTTGAGTTGAGGTTTTGCATGACCACTATCGTCGCACCATCTGAAAAGCCATCTGCCGAGCAGCCCGTTGAATTTTTTGCAGCTGCTAAAAAGGTGACTGATCTCGCCAAGTCACGCGAAACTTGGCCGGTGGCCGAGGTTGCAGCGCTGTTCGAACTGCCCTTCAATGATTTGATGTGGCGCGCGCAGCAAGTGCATCGCGCGAACTGGGACGCCAATGAAGTTGAACTGGCGACACTGCTATCGATCAAGACCGGCGGCTGCCCAGAGAATTGCGGCTATTGCCCGCAGTCGGCGCACTATGACACCGGCGTCAAGGCCGAGAAAATGATGGCGGTTGATGAGGTGGTTGCTGCGGCGCAGGCGGCGAAGGATGCTGGTGCCAATCGCTTTTGCATGGGTGCCGCCTGGCGTTCGCCGAAAGATCGCGATATCGAAGCGGTTGAAGAAATGGTGAAAGCGGTGAAGGCGCTTGGTCTTGAGACCTGCGCCACGCTCGGTATGCTAAAGGAGGAGCAGGCGCAGCGCCTGGCATCCGCCGGCCTCGATTACTACAACCATAATCTTGATACCGCGCCGGAGTTCTACGGCGAGATCATCACCACGCGCGACTATCAAGATCGTTTGGATACACTGGGCCATGTGCGCGAAGCGGGTCTGAAGGTCTGCTGCGGCGGTATTGTGGGTATGGGCGAATCGCGCTTGCAGCGCGCCGGTTTGATTGCACAACTCGCCAATCTGAACCCGTATCCGGACTCGGTGCCGATCAATCATCTGGTGGCCGTCGAAGGCACGCCGCTGGCGAATCAGGAGCCGCTGGATCCGCTGGAATTCGTACGCACGATTGCGGTCGCACGCATCACAATGCCAAAAGCACGCGTGCGTCTCTCGGCAGGTCGCCGGCAACTTGGTGACGGTGTACAGGCGCTGTGCTATCTGGCCGGCGCGAATTCGATCTTTTACGGAGATAAATTGCTCGTTACCGGCAACCCGGAAGTGGAAGAAGACCGCGCGCTGCTTGCTCGTATGGGTATACATAGCAAGCAGGTGTAAAGCCGCTCAAAAACAGCTCGCGAATGTTTTCTTCTCGCTGTAGTTTTTTTGTATGCGAGACGCCGCTTTAAGAAAGTTACTTACCGATGTAAAAAATGGCGACCTAGGTCGCCATTTTTTATCAGAGTGTCCGATTGGATTGCTAAGAATCTGTTTCGTAAGGTCGATGGCAAGGCGGCTGCACCGAAGACAGTACAAGACGTACGGCAAGGTGCAGCCAACGCCGCAAGCGGCCTAACGAGATAGATTCTAAGACGGGTTGTAAGGGTCTTCGGAGTCTAGATACGCCGAACCCGTGCTCCCGGAGCTTTGATCCTGGGATCTTTCCTCATTAGATGTTTCTTCAGCTTCGCTGGCTTGTCCCAAGCGATCCACAAAATTGGCAATCGTATCGCCGGGAAGTGGCTCAAATACGTCAAACGCCTGCTCGATGAGATCTAACTGGAACAATACGATTTGCTGGAAGGCCGGTACGAGATCGAGGTCAACGACCGATAAGCCAACGGCTAGTTGATCGGGTAACTTTGGTTGCGCTTTCAAGGTGCGTAACTCCTGACCAATCGACTGCTTGAAGTGCGCTTCTACAGTAGGCATGTTCAAGCTCTGACGCGAACTTTGAGCACTGCTCGGCAATCTGGCTCGCCAGCGTTGACCAGCGCGAATGCACGCTGCGGCAAGACGCCGAGCGGGGGTATCCAGTAAGCCTAAAGTTGATTGGAAGTGTTCGCTTAGTTCGGATTCAGCGTTTGCGTTGTTTAAATTCTCCAGAATCAGCCGCGTGACCAGCGGAACCATTTCTTTGCCTGATAAAGACTCGGCGAATGAGCCGATGAGAGCAGAGCCCACGCCTTCGATTTCGTCGATCTCAGCGTCGACCTTGCGTTTGACGCTTTCCCAATGACCATCCGACTTCATGAGCTGGGTCGCTGTGTGCTCGGTAAAGCGGGGGCTGTCTGATAGTGTGGAAAAACAGTAGCCGATAATCAAGCGGCAGACTGCGCTCGAGCGAGTTGCGGGGTCTGGGTAGAGCTTGGTGACCAATCCCTCCAGCGCGTACTTTAGTGTCTGGCTAACCAGACCGGATAACTTGTGGTCTTTGAATACGGTATCGAGCGCGGTGCTGATAGATTTCTCTTTGAGAGCAAAGATAAGCTCATTAGAAAGGTTTGCGCCATCGATATCGATATCTTGGCGTGCTGGAACGACCGACGAAATAAGTTTCTTGCCAAGCCAAAGCCCCTTGCTGGTCGAGCTACTGTTTGGAACGTCAGACAAAAAATCTCGCATGACCGGATCGGAAACCCATTTCTGACTAAAGGGAATAGTTGATTTTTTGAAGAGGCTAGTCGAATCGTGGCCATCTTTAATGAGGGTGGCCAGACGGTAGTCTCGAAGCTTTTCGGAGAGCTGCAGCAGGCGCATCACGGTTTCTCTGTCGCCTTTCAGGCGGGAAAAGCGTGGTAGTGCAAAGTCGAGCAGAATTTTCCCCATGGCGGGATCTATCCCTTCGCCCTGGTCCTCGAGAAAAATACTGATGTACCTCTGGAGTACATAGTTGAAAGTGTCGCGTTGATCGAAAAATTCGAGTATGGCGACAAGCAGCCCTGGGGATTTCTCTTTGAGCGGGACGGTTACGAAGCTATCGTCTTCAATCATTAACCGTACGCTCGGCACTGTTACGTCGATCAATGGTGAAATTGCAGCCAGCAGCTCGGGCTGTGGATTCTTTTTCCAACGGTACAGAAGTTTGTATTGCTGCTGCCGGTCTAGGGTGACGTATGGCCCAAGCGCCTGTACAGCTTCGCTCTGACCTCGATTTACGAACTTGAATAGCCGATAGGTCAGGTCAGGTTCGTATTCGGTCGCTCCGTTTTCAAGTAATAGGTTCAGTAGTCGAGTATTCCCATTATCTGCTGCAAGCTTAAGCAAGGATGCTTGATCGGAGGGATGATAAAGGTTTGCTCCATGCTTGAGCAGGAGTTCAACTATCTCTAGATGGTTTTCAAAACAGGCGTTACCTAATGCAGTGATGCCATTTACTTTGTCCGTACTGTTTACGTAGCCCAGATAGTCGGATTCTTTTTCATTTTGAGGCCGCTGGCCCAGCAGATATTTGACAGATTGCAGTTTTCCGTCTTTAGCGGCAGACATCAAGGCTGTCACGCCATTTGCAGTTGCACTATCTTTCATGCCCTTCGAAAGTATCACATAAAGGACATCGGGAAGCGCCACTGCCAGATGTACTTCCGTGTCTCCATCCTCGTCAACATTCGCTTTTGCGTTAGCCGGAAGTGCTTCAGCTAATGCCATAGCGAATTCTTTTCTGCCTACTAAAGCGTAGGCGAGTGGTGAGGGTTCCTTTTCATTACAGACCAGCGGGTTGGCGCCGGCTGCCAGTAATTGACACACAGCGTCTGCATCGTTACGAAACACTGCTTTGTGAAGCAAAGTGAGACCATCTTTGTTCACCGCATCCAACGATGCACCCGATGCTTTCAATTCGGGAATCTGATTCGGATCTCGCTCCACGCGTAGGTGAAGGTTTGTCCACTCTCCATTGACGTGAGGCCCAGGTACGGGGATTCGCTTGGGTGGTGGCTTATTGATTTCACTTGCTGATATTTCTCCGCGTTTCAGTTTTCCAAGCTTCGCGAACAAATCCGGATCGAATCCACTTTTTTGATTATTATGCTTCTCATCGTGCTGGGCGGATCCGTTTTCAGTAGATGAGGACGATTGACCCCGGCGATTTGAAGCTGGAGGCTGGTGCGATCGTAAAGAAGGTTCGCTGCTTGTTATTGGCATGGGTTGTTTTTTTTTCGCTGCTCCCTCTATCTTTTTTCGCTCCTGCGCCTTTCGTTGAAACGCTTCAAGTTGCGCCCACACGTCCTCGGTGCTCTCGGCTTTGGAAGAAAGGTTCGGGCGTTTACGGCGGTTCGGGTCTTCACCCCGCTGCTCATGCTCATGCTCATCGGACGTTGGGTTTACGGAGCGTAGATTCGGGTCGTAGGCGTCGCTGGTCTGGCTCGGAGGAAAATTGGTCTGTCTCGAACTCATAGTATCGATATCTCTCTGGCTGAATTACGGCATGCGGTGGGCACGTCGCTCCAGTGAGATACGTTACGATGGGATGATTTGGGTTCTTCCGGATAATGAGTTAATTCGTGGCGGGATAGTCACAGTCGCGGAATGAAAAAAGCCGGAGCAAGTCCGGCCTTTGTTTGGCGAGCGTATTCCTTTACTGGAAATTGCACCCGAACGGTCTGCGTGCCACCAAGCCGATCAGAGCAGATTGGCCATGGTGTTGCGTGCCTTCGGTCAGTATGTCCTCATACGTACGCAGTTCCGAGATGTCGAGATCACCAAATGCATCCTGCAGCAGGCCTTCGGTATACAGGTGGCTGAGATTAGGCGGACCACCGGTTTTGTACTCCAGTTGTTTCGGCGTGTAGCCCTGCAAAAGAACCACGCCATCTGGCTTGAGCGCCGACTTCATTCGCTTGAATAAAGTCGCTCGTGTATCGGGGTCAGCGAACTGAATGAAGATAGCGACGACCGCGTCATAGTCGCCGGTTGTCCAAGGGTAATCCTCGACACCATGGATGCTGAAATTCACTTCAACGCCCTGTTGCTGCGCGAGCTTCTTCGCTTTCTCGATACCCACGGGTGAGATGTCGAAGGCATCGACCTGCAGGCCTTGTTGTGCCATCCAGACGCTATTGCGGCCTTCACCATCGGCTACGGCGAGTACACGCATGCCGGGCTTGAACAGATCGGCGTGTTGCGCGAGCCAGACATTGGGCTCGGTGCCGAAGATGTACTCATCGCTTGAGAAACGGGCGTCCCAAGTTTCGCGTGGGTTGGCGAAGCCTTTACTCATGGATCCGTCCTGATGATTTGAAAAAACTGACGGCTTTCAGCAGCCAGAGTGGCAAGGGGTATTCCCGGTCAGTTATCACCGCGCGTTTGGTTGCTCGGCGCAGAAATGTGTGTAAAGGACGTTTAGTACATCCAGCGTGGCGCGGCTGGCGATGCTGTAGTAAATCTGTTTGCCGTCGCGACGCGTGGTCACCAGGGATTCTTCGCGTAGCACAGCGAGTTGTTGAGAAAGTGTTGGTTGTTGGATGTCCAATAACTCCTCGAGTTCACCCACGCGGCGCTCGCCTTGCGACAACTGACAAAGCAGCAGCAGCCGATCCGGGTTGGACATCACGCGCATCAGCGCGCAGGCGCGGTTCGAGGCCGCGCGCATGGTGGATAGGTCAAGTTCGGTGTCAGTCGTCATGGCAGATCAACGGGTGAGCCCGTTTACTATGTGATCGAACATATTGTATTCGACTAAAGTGTTTGGCAGGCAAGCACTTGCTTGGCGCGTTGGCGCCGCGGCCGGTCCTTGGGAATACTGACAGTCTCAGGTTTTCGCCAAGGCTTGATCAATGTCCCACAGGATGTCATCGACCGACTCAATCCCGACCGCAAGCCTGATCAGATCAGGCGGCACACCTGCCGCGATCTGCTGCTCTTCCGATAGTTGCCGGTGGGTGGTCGAGGCTGGGTGAATGACGAGGGTCTTGGCGTCGCCGATGTTGGCAAGGTGAGAGAGGAACTCCACCTGCTCGATAAAACGTTGTCCCGCAGCGGCACCCCCTTTGATGCCAAACGACAGTACCGCACCCGCACCCTTGGGCAGATACTTTTGCGCCAGCGCGTGATAACGGTTGTTAGCCAATCCCGGATAGTTAACCCATGAGACTTTGGGATGCTCGGATAAAAACTGTGCAATCCGCAGCGTATTGCTGCAGTGTCTTTCCATCCGCAAGTGTAAGGTTTCAACACCTTGCAGTAGGAGGAAGGCATTCATCGGTGATAGCGCCGGGCCAAAGGTACGCAAGCCCTCCATGCGGCATTTCATGGTGAAGCCAAAGTCACCAAAGGTTTCGTAGAAACGCACACCGTGATAGCCCTTTGAGGGCTCGGTCATGCCGGCGAATTTGCCATTACCCCAATTGAATTTGCCGGACTCGACAATCACACCACCCATGGTGGTGCCATGTCCACCAAGGAATTTTGTGGCCGAGTGCATCACGATCGCAGCGCCCCATTCAAAGGGTCGGCACAAATAGGGTGAGGCAAAGGTGTTATCGATGAACAGCGGCAGATCATGCGCGGTTGCGATATCGGCTACTTTCTCAATATCGAGCACATTCATCGACGGGTTGCCAATCGTCTCGGCATACAGCAGCTTGGTTTTGGGCGTGATGGCGCGCGCGAAGTTTTCAGGGTCGTCGCTATCGACAAAGGTCGTGTTGATACCGAGCTTGCGGAAGTTCACATCCAGCTGCGTATGTGTGCCGCCGTACAGCGTGCGCGCTGCAACAATCTCATCGCCTGCTTCGCACACGTTCAGCATCGCAATCATCTGCGCTGCCATGCCGCTACCTGTGGCCACCGCAGCACGACCATCCTCCAGTGCAGCGACACGTTCTTCCAGTACCGCTACCGTTGGGTTCGACAGTCGCGAGTACACATTGCCAAAGGTCTGCAAATTAAACAGGCTAGCCGCATGATCGGCGCTATCAAACACGTAAGAGGTGGTTTGATAGATGGGTACTGCACGCGCACCCGTTGCGGCATCGGGCATCTGCCCGGCGTGCAGGCATAGGGTATCGAAGTCGTAGACGTGATCTTTAGCCATAGCAGGAAATGGTTAGATAGGACGGCGAGCGGAGATGACCTTGGTGTTGACACCGAACCAACCCAAGCCACCAAATAAGCGCGCGTATTCGATTTTCACGCAGCGATCCATGACCACTTCAAGGCCACCGGCCTCGGCGACTCGCGCGGCTTCTTCATTCACCACACCCAGCTGTAGCCACAGTACCTTGGCGCCGATGGCGACAGCATCTTGGGCGATGGGTACACAATCGTCGGGCTTGCGGAATACATCAACAATATCTACCGGCTCGGGTATGGCTTTCAGATTCGGATAACACTTCTCACCGAGAACTTCATCGTATTTCGGGTTGACCGGAATGATCCGAAAACCATGCTCTTGCATGTACTTCGCAGCAAAGTAGGAAGGGCGATACCAATCGGCAGACAAACCAACTACCGCAATGGTGTGATTGGTTTTTAAGATTCGTCGCAGCTCGGCGATGGTGCTCAATTCGGCTCTCCGGTAGTTCAGGCGTGGACGGCGATGGGGTCTGGTGTTGAGGCGCTACTCGGTAGTCGCGGTGTCATGACATATCGGTACAGTGGCCAGACAGCAGAAAGCAGTGACATGCCAGCGTAACCAGTAGGCATTTGCGGTGATGCAGTCACGCGTCGCAATGCATTACAGTCGAGCGAGGGCTCAAGATGATGCGCCGCGTGGCGCGGCAAATTAAACAGCAGAGCATCCGAGATGCGGTTGGCGCAGTCCCAGATATGTTGCGGCCCGATACGCTCAGATTTGCCGTCGATGACGACACGTTGTAAACCCCAGTGCTCGACATAGTCGACAGTAGCGACCAGCGTTTGCGCAATCCAAGCCGTAATTAAAGCGAAACCCACCGCCTCAATACCGGCGATGAGTGCAAGTATCAGCGCGAGCAACACGCTAATAGCAGTCAGCGCGAGTGCTTCGTTAATGCGGCCAGGCTTTTGTTTCGATAGCCTCACCGCGTGAATGAATACACCCGCGAAATAACGCGGCATGAAGCGCCATAGACTTTCTTCTTGTCGTGCGCTGGCAGGATCGGGAAACGTAGCAGCAGCACGATGATGACCACGGTTGTGTTCGATCGCGTAGTGGCCAAAGCCGATCCAGCACAACAGCACACGTGCCATCGCACGATCAATCAATGGTCGGCGATGGCCAAGCTCATGCGCCAGCACGATGCCAATACCACCGGCGACATAGCCACAGCTCAGTGCCAGCAGCCAAAAGCTGCCCGATGTCATCTGAGGTGCGTGAAGCGCGAAGCCGATGCAAATGATCAGCACCATTAGCATCACCGATCGCAGCAGCCACGGTTGCCATTGGTAATTGGGTGCATTGCGCGGTGCACTGCGCGGTGCGTTGCGCTCATTCACGCGCCCAAACAGCCATTCGGCGAGTGGTAGCACCAGCATGGCGATGAACAAGGTCAGCCATGGCAGATCGAGCAGCCATCCAAGCAGCGGTGACAGCGTAAATCCGATGGGTAGCAGCAGGTGCAGCAACATAAGTAGGCCTCCTTGCACCGATTGTAGCGGGCTCGGTTGCCGCGGTCTTGTTGAATGTGTTATCGAAAATGTATCTATAACCAGAATGACAAGAGCGCTTATGGCGCGTTGACATCATGACACCCCTATGTTTCAATTCGGAAACATCGGGGCAATGGGTGCATGTCAGCGCTTTGCGACCGCCGTACCAGCCCTGAACTTGTCCGCGAAAGACTGCGCATGCGCCAGCCGAATCCCATCATTGGCAACAGCCCGCCGATGCGAGAGATCCGCAAGCTGATCGATACGATCGCGGATTCCACCGCAACGGTACTCGTCATGGGCGAGTCTGGCACCGGTAAAGAACTGGTAGCGCAAGCCTTGCACTATCAATCCCAGCGCGCCGACGCGAATTTTGTTCCTCTTAATTGTGCTGCCATTCCACGTGAGCTGATGGAGTCGGAGTTATTCGGCCATCGCAAAGGCGCGTTTACTGGCGCACTCGCTGATCGTGTGGGCCGCTTCGAATTGGCCCACGGTGGCACTTTATTCTTGGATGAGATCGGCGATTTATCGCTCGATATGCAAGTCAAGTTGCTGCGCGTGCTGCAAGAAAAAACCGTCGACCCCGTGGGTTCGTCGCGCGCGGTGGAAGTCGATGTGCGCGTTGTCGCCGCTACGCACCGCGATCTGGAGTCCGAGATTGCGGAGGGTCGATTCCGTGAAGACTTGTACTACCGCTTGAATGTACTGCCACTACGCACGCCACCGCTGCGTGAGCGCGGTGATGACATCGTAACCCTAGCGCGTCATTACGCTGACAAGTTCGCCCATAAATCTCCCGCGATCAGCTTCTCGGCAGATTTGATCGATGCAATGAAGAGCTACGATTGGCCGGGCAATGTGCGTGAGCTATCCAACCTGATTCATCGCTTCTCCACCTTGTTCTCAGGGCAGAAGCTGACGCTGAAATCTATCCCGCGCTCGATGTTGCCGAAGGGCTTGCAGAAGCTGCAAGAAGAACGCGCTGGCTTGCCCGATCCGGAACCACAAGAAGAGCACGCAGCCGATGTGTTGCAGATGTTCGCGATTTCGAATGACGAGCCTGCGAATATGCCATCGGCTACACCTGAGCCGGTGCGCAATGATGTTGAAGACATCATCATGCTGGCGCAAGGAGGCACGGTGCTGCCACCGGAAGGCGTGTCGCTGAAGGAGCGCATGGCACAAATCGAGCGCGCGTATATCGAGCAGGCGCTCGATCGTGCCGATGGTAATGTTTCTAAGACAGCACGCTTATTGAATCTTCAGCGCACCACGCTGATTGAAAAGATCGACAAATATCGACTGCGCTCTGCTTGAGCGCATTTCTCTGAGGGTTTGCCAAGATGGATATCGCCAGTCTGATCGGAGTGCTGGGCGCCTTGCTGCTGATCGCTATTTCGACAGGCGGTCGGTTCTTGCAGTTCTTTGACTTGCCCGCTGTGTTCATCGTGTTCGGTGGCACCTTCTTGGTCGTGCTCTCTAAAAGCACCATGATGGAGTTTAGGGCGGCCTACACCACTGCACGTGAGGTGCTGACTACCAAGCCCGTGCCGCTGACCGATATGATCGATGAGTTGATCGCGGTTGGTCGTGTTGCGCGCTACGATGATCGATGGATGATCACCTTGGAGGATCGCGAGTACAAAGATGCCTTCATTGCGAAAGCCGTACGCATGTGGGTGGATGGTATCGACCATGCGCTGCTCAAAGATGCGCTGCTGCGCGAGATCACCGAGATGAAAATCCGCTACGAACAGGCGCGTGATTTTTTTGCTTATGCACAGGAACTCGCGCCCGGCATGGGCATGATCGGTACCCTGATTGGTTTGGTCATCATGATGGGTGGCGTGAATGATCCGCGCACCATCGGGCCCGGTATGGCCGTCGCGTTGCTAACGACCCTGTATGGCGCAATCCTGGCCAACGTTGTGATCGGTCCGCTGGTGCAAAAGATCACCGGCCACGGCAAGCGCGTTAAGCGCAACTACGAAATGGCAATGGCGGGTGTGTTGTTCATCCACAAAGGTGGCGACCCACGTCTGCTACCAGATTTACTGCTCGGTCATTTGCCGCACGAAGACTCGGCGCCTATCGCCTTACCTGAGCCGAAGGCAGATCAAGCAGAAGCGCCTGATAACGCCTAAGCCAATGAAGCCGCCAGAAAAGGAAGAAGAAGCCGCGCGGATGCCGGTGACGCTGTTCGACAGCATCACCGCACAAGACGAGGAACCCGCAGTTCGACAGGGCTCGCCGCTGTGGGTAGTGACCTTCGCCGATATGATCACGCTGCTATTGGCGTTTTTCTTGTTGGTGCTGTCTTTCTCTGATCTCAACCCTGAACACTTCCGCAATGTCAGCGGCTCACTACAAAAATCATTGGGTCGCGCCGAGAAAGCACAACCGGTAGAGCCGACACCTGCCGAGACGCAGTTGGTCGCCGGCCCCACCGAAGAGAAGCTGCCAATTCCGGAGCAGCTCGCTAAAGATCTCGGCAAATTACAAAAATCTTTATCGACTGATCTGGTTGGTAAAAAAGTTCAGGTCACTACCGAGAATGGCCGCTTGCTGATTCAACTGCCCGCGCGTAGTAATGGCTTGCTGCCGCAGGAGATGATTGATTTGTATGCGCGTATCGCTGAAGCGCAGGCCTTGGTTGAGACACCGGTTGAGGTACGCGAGGGCGAGCCGGTAGACCGTAGCGCTGAGTTGGCGCGTCAGATTCGACAACTACGCGAAGTACTGTCTAAAGAAATCGAGCAAGGCGAGGCGCAGGTGGAGCGTGATGGCGAGCGCATCGTGGTTCGTATGGCAGTGCAGGGGAGTTTTTATCCAGCCAGTGCCGACC
>JAPLQC010000053.1:95168-104417 GCA_026399895.1 Burkholderiales bacterium | reverse complement strand
TCACGCACGCTATCGCTCGAATTGGGATTTATCTGGCGCGCGCGCTTCATCGGTGGCTGACTATCTCACCGCGTATGCAGGTGTAGCGCGTGAACGCGTCGTGGTGCGCGGTATGGCAGATACACGTCCGGTAGCACCTAACGACACGCGCGAAGGTCGCGCTAAAAACCGCCGCATCGAAGTACTGGTCGACGCTTTCGGCGGTTGATCTTAGTTCACAAGCTTAAGTTTTAAACCTGGTTGCGTTGGCTTGACGTTATAGCTTGACCTTATGGTTTGACGAACTTTAGCGTCATGCGGTCGGACTCGCCGATCGCTAAATACTTCGCCTTATCTTTTTCAGCTACGCCGCGCAAATTGGGTGGCAGATTCCAAACGCCGCCGGGATGGTCGGTCGTGTCTTTCGGGTTGTAGTTAATGTCTGACGAGGCGACCAACTTAAAGCCAGCGCGTGTTGCAGTCTCGATCACATACGCTTCGGTCATATAACCCGAATCAATCTGCCGCTGAAACGAAGTGCCTGGTCGCGCGCGATGCTCCACGACACCGAGCACACCTCCTTTTTTCAAAGCCGTATAGAACGCCTGGAACATGGCCTCTGCAGTTCCTGCCTTCGACCAGTTGTGCACATTACGGAAGGTGAGCACCATGTCAGCGCTGCCGGCAGTGCCGAACACAGGTTTTTGCAAATCAAAATTCACGATGGTTGCACCATCGTATAGCTTAGGATCAGCGGCCACCATGGCCTTGTAAGCTGCATCGCGGCGCTTCATTGGTTCGGGGGCATCTGCCGCCAACGCCGGCGGGGATGCGAGGAATTTTCCTTGTCGCTTCAGGATGGGTGCCAGAATCTCGGTATACCAACCGTTTGCAGGCGATATTTCAACTACCGTCATGTTCTCGCGCAGCCCGAAGAACAGCAGTGTCTCTTTCGGATGGCGGTAGCGGTCACGCGCACGATTTTCTTCCGAGCGATGCGGCGCATCGATCACTTCATCGAGCAGGTCAGCGATGTACTCGTTACTGGCGTATGCAGAGGTCGAAAGGGTGAGTGTGAGCGCGCCTACTAGGCGAAGCATCTGGCGGCGTGTTGGCATTGAGATTGACATGAGGGGATTCCCGAAATTAGAAGATAGCGACACAGAAAGGCAGTGCCAGTATCGAGGTATGGATGTGACCGAACAAACCTAAGCACAATTCATTTTAGCCCAGTACCCAGCCGGCTCACCATCTGTCGAGCACGATCCAGATGTGCGCCAAGCGCTGTAATGCATGGCGCAAAGCGCGCACTGAATTGATGATGGCCATTAACGCGCTCCACAAAATCCTCAGCTAGCCCAAGCGCTTGGCGCCAAATTGCACTCGGCACATCGAATCGGATATTCGGGCTGGGTAGGGTATCCGATAAGCCACCGCTGCTGCGCGGCCGAAACCCCATCGGCGTCATGTCATAGGCGGGTGCCAGCGGGTAGGGCGGTCCTTGATCATCCAGAAACGACAAGTTCCCAAGATGCATATCGGTATTGCCGATCAGTGTGCCAAATGCCCATAGCAGTGCAGCGCCTGTGACCGATGCTGTTTCAACTCGACCATCGTTTGCCAGCGCATGAGTAATCTCTGGCCAAGCACCGTTACCCAAACCCACAAAGGCCGCATCTAATGCAGCCAGCGAGTGAAGGCCACGTCGTCCCAAGGGACCGACACGATCGAACCGTTCTACTTCCAGAAATCGCTGGTCTGCAGTGTCAATGATGGTGCTGCGCGCCGCGCTGATGCCCGATTCGCGTAGGCAAAGCAAGGCCAGATGTTCGGCCAGCAGCAAATCGCGCCAGCGCTCGGCGACCGGGCCCGCTTCTGCCTCACTGAATTTCACGATCACATGGCGCGCGCCGCTTGAGGTGAGCGCGTAGCAAGTGAACTTCGGTTGCTCACCGCCGGCTGATGACCCTGCGGCTTCGCCATCGGCGGCTTGTTTGGCCAGTGCGGCGTAGCGGACGGGTTTGTCTGCTGTAGTAATCGGTTCAGCGGTGGTGGATTGCACAAAGCGGTTTACCGCATGATCACCGACCAGTAGGTTACCGACCATGTCGTGGCCATGCCGCAGCATTGCGTGCAATGCATGAGTATCGCTCCAGTCACTCAGGCTATCCGGCAAACCAAGCAAGCTTGCATGCTTCATTGCGTAAGCTCGGCCGAGATAGCCTTGCGGCCGCATATCGTGTAGCCACCAAGGTAGGCCCTCGCTATGGGTCGGCTTTCCGTTTTCCGGGAAGATCACGAAGCCGTCAGAGCGTACCGGCACCAATTGGCCAAGGCATTCCAGCGCGCGAACGCTCAGGTCGGGTAGGCCACGCCCGTTGTCCCGAAGGAAATACTGAATGGATCTGGCGGCACCAATGCGTACCAGCGAAGGCCCCAGATGGGTCAGGGCGCGCGAAAGCGTCGGTTGACTAAAATTAATTAAATCAACAAGTTGCCTAGGACTTGCTGGCCCAATTGCCAGCCGCTTGCGGATCAATTCAGCGTGCGCTTGCATGATTGGATGAATGGATTCATGAATGGATACTTGAGCCGATCATAACCCAGTGTGGGGGACGCGACGAGTGGTGTGGTGAGGATGACTGAAACCAGTCAATGCTACTACCGAGGGAAAGGCGACTTTGCTGGACCTAACCTAATAGCGAGCTCACCACATTCGATGAGGTATTTGTCATCGCAGCCTTTTCAGGGCCGCTGGTACTACTGAGGGCATTGGCTGTAGCGCTCGACACTTGCTTGGCTGACTGCGTGCCATCTAACATCGACTGGATCGCGGACGTATTACCAGACATGAGACTAGATTTTGCGTACAGCTCATTTGCTAGCTTAGCGACCGCCGATTTCTGGTTTGTAGCGAACTCAATGGCTGCCCTCAATGCTCTGACCTGCCGATTGCTCTCCGCTTGAACGTTCGCCGTTTTAGTTGCTGTGATCAGATGGGCCTCGGCCATGTCCCCACGTTCTGCTGCTCTTGCCGCTCTTTGCTCAGCCAGATAGGCGCCACGCCAGCGAGCGAAGTTGCGCTTGCCGATGGAAGTGCTGGTATCAAATCCGAAGCCACCAGCTCCGCCGCCGCCACCGCCACTGGATGACGACGAAGAAGACGATGAAGAAGATGATGATGAAGATGACACAGCAGCACCTGCTACTGCCGATGCTATGGCACCTACACCAGTACTTGCTGTTGTCGTAGCGCTGACGTCATAGGTAAGGTCAGCGAATTCGAGGTATTCCGTATTGGTGACAGTATCTACGCCATCATCGCCATCGGCCGTATTAGTATCGGTAACGGTAATCGTGCCGCTTGAGTTAACGATGGTGTAGCCAGCATAGTTTCCAGAAAACACAGCAGTATCGGTTCCAGTGCCACCATCAATAGCGTCATTGCCGGCATTACCTTTTAGGGCGTTGTTTGCCGTGTTACCGGTGATGGTGTCGGCACCAGCACCACCAATTGCGTTCTCGATAGTCGCGCTGTAGGCAATCGCAACGTTATCCGCACCGGTATAGAGTGCCGTGCGACTAGCCACGCCAGTACCACTACCGCTGGAAATACTGGTTGAGGGGATGTCGATTGTGCCCCCAAGCACGCCTGCCCAATAGGCCTCTTGCTGCGCTTCGGTAAAAATACCAATCGATGAATAAGTGCCCGGCGTCAGGTTGATCGTGCTCGCGCGAGTTTGGCCTGAAGCATCCAGAGTATCCGCACCACTCGCGTCAACAATAGTCTGGAAATAAAGTGGTGAAGATGCGGTCCAAGTAGCAAACTGGTGAACTGTATTGCCCGTATTTGTGGTGGTATTGGTTCCGTAGAGGTACTCCATGGTCGCAACGTCATAAAGGCCCGGCGTCGTCGCGTAGAAATATCGAGCACTGATTGATCCACCGCTCTGAACCCAGTACTGGTTTCTATCGTACTGGGTGTAGGTCATCACCGTATTTCGTGCAATGTCGTCAGCTGCAGCCAGTGTTGATCCGGTCGCAGAGCCGGCGTCAAATGAGTGACTAAGGCCCAGTGCATGCCCGATTTCGTGCAGTGCAGTGTAATAACCATAGCCACCTGGCGAAAAATCCAGATTCGTCGCTTGGTCGTCGACATACCAAATATCACCGCCTACGATACTGCTATAAGGATAGTAAGCATACGCCGCACTACCCGCGCTCGCATAGGTTCTTGTAGTGTAAGCACTTCGTAGTTCACCAACTGCAGTTCCAGATTCGGTAACTTTCTCGAAGGCGAATTCAGTGGCTTTATCCCAAGCGGCAAATGCTTGATCAAGATAAGCCTGGTTAGCGGCGGATATTGCACTTGCGCCTAGAGGGGCGTTGAGGGTGAGCGCACCATACACACTAGCGTCATAGGTCACCGCGCCAGAATAGTAGGAGTAGCTGAGCGTTTCCCCCGCAGACAAATCCCAAATGAGCCCCTTGCGGATTGCTTCGATGTAGCTTGTGCCAGAGGCGCCCTTGGTGGTGGCACCGGTTACATTGACGGTATTGGTTGCTGGTGCCGCGTCGCTCTGCGGGACACTAACGCCCAAGTTGTCGAATGCCGCCCCACCGGTTTGACTACTTTTTGCCGCTGCCACCGCCTGACAAATTGGGCAGGTACTGGCCTCGTGAGTTGAGGTCAGAACTTCGCCGAGATCGACCTCTAGGACTGCAAATGTATCTTGATCGGAACTCGTTGTTGATGCATCAATATCGATGGCGCTAAAAGATGCGTTGTTGATCGTGCCTGTCGGGGAGGATGTCAACGATATATCTGACAACCGTACGCTACGGCGACCAATAAAATCGGAAAGCGCTAACTCCTGTTGCGCGATAGCGTTCAGCTGATCGCTATGTGCTTGCGATCCCTCACTCAAGCCACTCAGAGCATCGTAGCCTTGCTGGATATCGGCCAGATAACCACCAATCGAATCGAGGTCACTTGAAGCCACCTGAACCACGGCGACCATATTGGAGTATTGACTGACCCGGTCTTTCAGCACCAACCACGAGGTATTTGCCAGTTGCAGATCGGCGGTACTTGAGGTGACTTGCTGTAGTTTCGACGTTGCTATATCTATAACTTTCTGGTCGTCAGCGCTGGGTGTGACGGACGTGCTTGCCCCCAAGCGCGTTGCCAGCCAATTGCCAGAAAGTTGTAGACGAGTTTCCACCTTAGCGGAATCGGCCCGCAATCAGGAAACTTGAGCTCTGTTACAGGCCGATCTGCTGGCGTGCCAAAGGTGGGTCAAGGCCTTGAAATTCGCGGTTGCTTTCGCGCGTGCACGCGCGCAAAAAAATGCCACCCGCAGGTGGCATTTTTCGATCGGTCGTCCGAGCTATTCGGCTTTTTTTGAGGCCATGAGCCTCATTCAAGCGTGGACGCGCGCATACTCTTTTGCGGTGGGAATCTTACGCGGCAGCATTTTATGCTTGGGTCGAGTCACCTCCCATCCCAAGCATGCCAGCCAGATCGCGCGTGGGATAGGCTTGTGCGCCGTTCTGTAATAACTCACCATACGGCGGCTAATGCCCAAGGCTTCGGCGGCAGTATTGAGTGAGAGTCCATTACGATGCATCCAGCTATCGAACATTTGGTGGCTGACTTCTCCGGCCTGTTCTTTGCCCCAAGCGTACACATTGTCAGCGCCGAGCTCGGCATCAAACCATTCGACCGCTTGGCCCCATTCGGCAAGATGGGCTTTGGCAAATACCTTCGGCGGTAGTAATTTTTGCAATGCAGGTATCTTGCGTAAGACACGTTCGACATCAACTTCCAGTATCTCGCCAGTGCTCCATGTCGTAAGCAGTCTGTACGGCATGGACGCCTCGACAGACATCAACTTTGGATGAAAAAAGTCACTCATGGGTTCAATCTCCTCCACTCGGAGAGCAACAACGCACGGTTAGACTCAATCCAGCGTAATTCCTCCCTGATTTCTCTTGTTGTAATTCTTCCTACTACTTTGAGCGAGACGATTTCAACGGTACATTCTCGTCCGTCAGTCAACTGGATATGCACATGCGGTAGCAGGTGGTCGCCAGCGTACATGATCACTCGCGCTGCTGAGAACTTTTTGAGAACCGGCATGCTTCTAATGATAGTGCAACCATTGCACCATATCAAGCAGATTTGCAACAAAAATGCCACCCGCAGGTGGCATTGTTCTTTCAGCTTAAGCTCGGTTACTCAGCTTTAGTCCCGCTGTTGGTGGTGTAAGACGGCACCTTGGTGCCCGGGACGGTGTTGTTTGGCTTTGACTGATCACGCGCGTAGGTGACGACACGCTCTTTGTTGGCCTCGCGTGCTTTGGTCGCTTCTGCTGCTGCTTGACGTTCTTTAGCGGCTTCACGTTCACGCGCTAGCTCGCGCTCTTTAGCCGCCTCACGCTCACGAGCGCGTTCACGCTCACGGGCGAGTTCACGTTCTTTGTCTTTCAGGTCTTTGTCGCGACGTGCTTTTTCAGCGGCGAGTTCTTCAGCCATTTCTTTTTCACGTTGCTTTTGTTGCTGTGCCAGTGCCTCAACGTCTTTCTTGACACCTTCGACATTCGAAACCGAACCTTGCAGACGGCTGAACTGACCCGACAAATCTTTCACAGCCTTCGACTGATCTTTCAACATACCGTCGAGCGTGGTGAGTTGTTGCAGCAGTTCTTTGTTAGTAGCCTCTGCGCGGGCGGCTTCAGCACGCGCAGCTTCGAGCTTGGCCAATTCTGCTTTGGCACGAGCTTCTGCCTTACGGTCAGGCTGAGGGGCAGGGTTCGCTTCGGCGGAGGATTCTTTTTTCTCGTTGCTGGATACCGGTTTTGCCGGTGCAGCGGCAGGCGCAGGTTTGGGTTCAGGCTTCGGTGCCGCTTTAGGTACTTCGGACATGCGTGCGATTTTTTCTTCAATCGCTGCCTGTACCGAGTGCGTAGTTTCCTGCGCGAGTTTCAACTCTTCCAGTGCGGTATGGATGTCGTCCATACTTTCCATACGGCGTTTCAGATCAACCGCGCGCTTGCCGACGGCCAGCATCATCTCATCCAACTGCGCCACTTTGTTTTGTAACTGCACGCTCATGAAACTGAATACACCTGCTGTGCCCACCAGAATTGCGCCGGTGATACCGAGGATCAGTTTGGCTTGCATCGAGGTGCGTTTGGCACCGTCGATTAGTTTTTCTGCGGCTTTATTGACATGGCCGCCGGTGGTAGCAACGGCAGCAGCCGAGCGGTTAGCAACTTCGGCGGCATCCAGCACGATGCTCATCAGCGACTCGAGCTGTTGCGATGCTGCGCGGTTGTTCTCAACCAAAATTTGTACTGCTTCCAGTGCGCGCTTGGCGGTGTCGTGCGGAACTGCCACCGAGCCATCAGGCATGGTGTTCGCGATTTCGATTTCGCCATCCGCACCTTCGGCGGGCACGCCTGCTTCCTCCGCAGTCATGGACGGCGGCGGCGGGTCAGGCATGAAGCCGCCGGCGGCGTCAAGCTTCACCTCCGGTGTGCTGCCATCTTTTGCTTCGTCGCTCATTTCGCTATCCGTTTCGCCAAGCGTTGTATCGATTGTTCAAAGCGGTCAAGTTCTCGGTTTACTTTTGCAGTCGATTCACCGAGGCTCGCGATGCGTTCCTCAAGATGAATTGACAAAGCCCACGGTGCTGCTTCCTCTTCTTCAATCTTGAAAGTCAGATCAGGGTCGCTAACAACCTCAGCCTCTGCCTCAGCTTGCTCGGCGGTTTCAGCCGCGCCAAGCTCATGACCTGCTTCATCACCCTCAAGTCCTGTATCGCCGATGGCGCCACCGACATGCAGGCCTTTCTGATCGTGCATCGCGCGCATGTCGGACAGACCTTGCGCGTCTTCCATATGACGCTGATCTGATGGACCATCGCCGTCGTGCATGTGCCGCAGGTCCGACTCGCCGTCGCCATCATGACTGTGCCGCGCATCAGTCAGGCCATCGGCGTCATGCAGATGGCGGCCATCCGATGGCCCTTCGCCGCGATGACTTACTTGCCCGTCTGCACTGCCCTCTGCGTCATGCAGCTGGCGCATATCGCTGGGGCCGTCGCCGTCACGTAGCGCGGTCGCGCCTTCGCCGACATCCTTGCCATGCAGCTGGCGTAGGTCAGCAAGACCATCGCCGTCATGCATGCTGCGCTGCTCGGAGTGCCCGTCACGCGCATCATGGATCCCACGCGAGAAGGTTTCACCGTCCTTCTGATCTTGTACTGCCCGTTGATCACTCGGGCCTTTTCTGGCTCTGGTCCGCTTGACCTCGGTTGTGTCGGCGATCGCCATTTCTGGCGGCTCGTCGCCACGGAATATCTGTGTTTTTTCTTCAGACACGGCTCACCTCAGCAAATAGTGACTTCAGCGACTTGCAGGCAGCAAAGCTGTCTGCAATGACCTGACCGGGCGCAGCCACGGGTCGGGAGGCATGCCGCTACGCGCTGCGTAGGTCTCGGCCTCTTTACGGGTCGCGAACGGTCCCGAGATCACGGCGAACTTCACACCTTTGTCTTGTGTGTTGACCGCCACGATCATCGCCTTCGTCAGCGCGCCAAATTGCGCGCGCCACTCTTGCGCCTCCGCCATCGACCCTAATGACACGTGTTGCACAAAAAAGCTGCCGGCCTTGGTCTGCCGAACCAACTGATCCACGCCACGTTCCGAACGCGGTGCCAGCGCATCCGCTGGTTTTACCTCGGCCTTGGTTTCAGGCTTTGGCTCCGCTTTGGGTTCCCCTTTCGGTTCACCTTTTGGGTCGGGTTTTGCTTCGGGTTTAGCTTCCGTCTGCGCGGGCACGGCAACAGGGACGTCAGGTTTGACCTCGGCTGGTGCAGATTCCGCTTTTACAGTGCTTGAATCGACAGCAGGGGCGGGAACTGAAGGGGCGGCAGCATCGGTCGGCGGCGCTGTTGTCTCTGCTTCCGCCGCTTTTTGTTCTTCCAGCTTGGCGGTCGGCGGCTTGCCGACAACGGCGACCAGCGCATCCATCGCCCATGTGGGCAGGTTGTCTTTCAGGATGGGCGAATTGGCCAGCAGCGGCGAGGCCTTGTCTGCAAAGAGCAGCAGCAACACGCCGAGCGAGACCGCCAGCATCAGGATCAGGGCGGCGGTCCAGCGCAGCAGCCGGCTGAACAGACCAAGTTTTGGCGCTGCCTCAAGCGCGGGCTTGGCTGTCGTTGCGGCATCAAAGCTGGGCTCGGCGCGACGCTGACGTTCTGCT
>JAPLQC010000053.1:21032-95117 GCA_026399895.1 Burkholderiales bacterium | reverse complement strand
TTTTTCGGCTTGGACGCGATTTTCATCTCGGCGTAGCCTGTCGCAGCCAGGATTTTCTTGACCTCGATCTCGAAACCCATAGCGCGCGCCACATTCAGTAGCGCGTCGCCTTCAGCGCGGGTCGGCGTCTCAACTGGCCAGCGCACTAGGCGTTGCCCGAAGCTATCAAGCGTACGCTCATGCAGTTGCATGCCCAGTTTGTCGATCAGCATGACCAGCGACACATTCGCGCCGGGGAAATCTTGTACTAGTCGCGCTAGCAACTGCAGATCACGCTGGCTGATGGCTTTTGCATCATGCGCCAGCAGTACGCGGCGCGGGGCAGTGGAGTTCTCTGGATTGCGCGCATCTTCAATCGAGATGTCAGACAGAATCTGATTGAAACGTTCGAGTAATTGTTCGGTGTTCTGCGGCAGGAAAACCTCGACCTGCAGGCCCGGGGTTTTACGCAGCTTGGCAAGTACCAGTCGGCCATAGTGATCGAGCACACCATCGCTATTCGATGACAGCGCCAGCGACTGGCTACTCTCACGCACCGCGCGCATCACATAGTCGAAGCGACTACGGTCAGCGCTGCGTAGGAAAATCCCGTCGCTGCTGACGATGTCGTTGCTGGGCTCGTGCTGCTGGTCGGTCACGTGACGGCCTCTTCAAGTTGTCCGTTCGAGTCGAATTGCATATTTTTCGGTACTTTCGGCTGCGGCCGCTGCAATGGCGGGGCACCCGGGCGGATACTCGCCAGGTTGAATACATAGGCGATTACCTGAGCAACGGCATAGTACAGGTCTTCCGGCACCGGCTGATCCAAGTCGGTCGTGAAATACAGCGCACGCGCCAGCGGTGGCGCGCGGAAGATCTCAATCCCGTGCTTCTCGGCCTCGGCACGAATACGCGCCGCGACTTCGTCGGTGCCTTTTGCGAGCAGAACCGGTGCGCTGTCGCCATTCGGGTCGTAGGATAACGCGACGGCGAAGTGCTCCGGGTTAGTGATCACGACATCGGCGTCTTTGACATTGTCGATCATGCGGCGGTTGGCCATTTCGCGCTGACGGCGGCGGATTTGCGCCTTGACCTCAGGACGACCCTCCATGTCCTTCATCTCGTCCTTAATATCTTGTATGGACATGCGCATGGATTTCATGAATTCCCAGCGCTGGAAGGGCACATCAATCGCCGCGATCAGAATCAGCGCGCAAGCCATGATCAGCGCTGATTTGGCCAAGAGCTCACCTGCTACTGCCATCGCGGGCTCGAAGGCCATTTTGCCGATGTTATTCAAGGTGCTGACGTTGTCGTACAGCACCCAGGTCACCACACCAGCCACTAGTCCGAATTTCAGCAAGGCTTTAACGAGTTCAACCAATGCCTTGGTGCCAAACATCCGCTTCAAGCCATTCAAAGGGTTGAGTTTTGATCCTTTCGGTGCGATCGCTTTCGTTGAAAACAAAAAACCACCGGTTGCACCGGAGGATGCAATTGCGATCGTAATCGTCAGCAGCATGAGCGGCGCGACCAGAATAAAAGACTCAAGCACCTCGTGCCCAAAAATCGCCGGCAACAGGTTTGGTGAGTGCACCAGCTTTCGATCAAAGTTGAAGCCAGAAACAAATGCCTCGGCCATTTTGTGGATCAGCGTATCACCGGTGAGGTAGAGCATGCCCAGCGCCGCAATCGTGACCGATGCAGCGGGTAGCTCGGTAGAGCGGGCAACTTGACCTTCCTCGCGCGCTTTTTCAAGCTTGCGCGAGGTGGGTTCTTCGGTCTTTTCTTGATCGCCAGACTGTGCCATGTTATTGCGTCAGTCCTACTAGATCTTTCGCATGGCTGAAGCCCTGCATCCATAACCACAGCATGCGGCCACCGATACTGTCGAGCGAAAGAATCAATACAAGAAAACCGGCAGCGATCGATGCCGGGAAGCCAACCGAGAAAATATTCAAACTGGGCGCGGCGCGCGTAACGATGCCGAGGCCAATGTTAATAAACAGCAGCGAGATCATTACCGGCAGGGCAATCAGTACACCACCCAGAAACATCATGCCGCTCCAGGCAACGACTTTGCCGAATGCGACCTGTCCCAGAATTAGTTTGCCGATGGGTACGGTCTGAAAGCTATCAATCACCATCGACAGCATGATCACGTGACCGCCGAAGCCCAGAAAAATCAGGGTCGACATAATGACCAAGAACTGCGAGATCACAGGCACGTTACCAATGTTGGGGTCGACCATACTGGCCATCGATAAACCCATCGAGCCGGCAATCGTTTGACCGGCGAGCGCAATAGCACCAACCACGACTTGTAGCATCAGCCCCATCATGGCGCCGATGAATAATTGGTTAACGATTTGAAGTAGGCCATTGGCACTGATCGGGTCAATCACGGGCCAGTCGACCAGTGGGTAGACCAGAAAGGTGATCGTCATCGCCAGCATGATGCGAATGCGGACGGTCAGTGCATCCAGCGAGAACAGCGGGGCCGCCATCAGTAGCGCAGAAATGCGCAGCATCGGCCACAAGAAAGTGTAGAAGCGTTCGACGATTTCCGCAGCTAGCAGTGTCATGACTATTCAGCCTTCTGCGTCGAAGGCATCGTCCTCAGGAAAACATTGCGGGGATACGTTTATAGACGTCGCGCGTGTAGTCGACCATCATCCCGAGTTGCCAGCCACCAAACAGCGCCAGCGATAGTCCAAGCGCCAACAGTTTCGGGATGAATGACAGTGTTGCCTCGTTGATTGAGGTGGCAGCCTGAATCACACCGATAAACAAACCAACGCCTAGGGCGACGACCAATAGCGGACCGGAGATCAGTAACACTGCCCATAAGGCGCTACGGCCGAGGTCGATAACAGTGGCGATTTCCATGTCTGTCTCCTTCTTCTTTTTTTAGGGCATCGCGAAGCTCGAGGCGAGCGAGCCCATCAGCAAGCTCCAACCATCGACCAGCACGAACAGCATTAATTTAAACGGCATTGAGATCATCATGGGTGACAGCATCATCATACCCATCGACATCAGTACCGATGACACGATCAGATCAATCACTACGAACGGGATATAAATCAGGAAGCCGATCGTAAAAGCGCTTTTCAGTTCCGAAGTAACAAACGCAGGCACCAGGGTAGTGAAGGGGATCGATTCCGGACCTTCCAGTTCATTCTTGTTACGCGAGATTTCCATGAACATCGCGATATCTTCTTCGCGTGTCTGTGCCAGCATGAAACCGCGAATCGGTTTCTCGGCGTTTTCGAGTGCTTCTTCGAAAGCCATGCCTTGGTTCATGTAAGGCAGGATCGCGTTGTTATACACATCGCTCATCACGGGTTGCATGATGAACAGCGTCAGAAACAGAGCAAGCCCTGCCAACACCTGGTTAGGTGGTGTTTGGCCGGTACCGAGTGCCTGACGCAAAATTGAGAACACGATAATGATGCGAGTGAAGGCAGTCATCATCAGCAACATCGACGGCAGCAATGTCAGCACCGTCATCAGTGCCAGTAATTGCAGCGACAGGCTGTAGGCTTGTACGCCACCTTTGCCGGTTGCAACCGTCACCACCGGCAGGCCTTGGGCAAATGCGATGGCAGGAATCAGGGCTGGCAGGACCAGCAGCAGGAGGAGGGCGATGCGGCGTGCCATGATCAAGCCTTGTCCTTGTTCTGTGCGGCGGCCAGTAGGGCCGACAAACGACGCGCCATCGGCGCTAGCGAGTTATTGCCTTCTTCGGCAGTTGCAGGGTTAGCATCTGTCTGGAGCTCATCTGCGCTGACCGGGAAGGTAGCGATAGCGTTGATCTGTTGTGGCGAAACGCCGATCAACACATCCTGATCTTTCACGCGCAACAGCACCACTTTTTGGCGTGGTGCGACCGAGACCATCTCAATCACTTTGATTTTACGAGCCGGCATGCCGAGCAGATTGCCACCCTGCATGCGCTTGAGTACGTACAGCACTCCGCCGAGCAGTGCGAGCACAATCGCGAAATTCATCGCAACGTATAGCCAGTTCGTGGAGCCCATGGAAAGTACCTTAGTCGGGTTGCGATGCCGGATTATAGATTGCGCATGCGGTCAGACGCCGGCACCACGCGGGTGAGGCGGATACCGTAGCGATCATTCACCAGCACGACTTCGCCTTGTGCAACCACAGTGTCATTGACCAGCAGGTCGAGCGGTTCACCGGCAATACGCTCCAGCTCGACGACCGAGCCCTGCGTGAGTCGCAGCAAATCGCGAATTTTCATCTTGGTGCGACCCACTTCAACCTTGATCGCGACCGAGATGTTTTGCAGTACATCGGGGTTGATCTGGTGGTTAGGCATCGCACCGGCTTGTGGCTCGGTGAGCGCGTTGTCGTTGTCCTGGACGGTATCGTTCATGATGCTTCCTCGGTGGTTAGAGGGTTTCTGGGTTGGTTGCACGCTCGACGCGAACGGCAACATTGGGGCCAGACATGCCGACCTGGCACTCGAAGGCGGGCAGGCCGCCGATCATCATGGTGGCCAGTTCCGGTTTCTTGAAGAACAGCAGATCGCCTTCTTTCAGATGGCTGACTTGATCATAGTGCGCGACTACAGTGCCGAGCAATACTTGAATATCGAGCAGCGAATCGCCGACCGCAGTGGTCAGTTCATTGCGCCATTTCTGATCAGATTCTTCGCTACCATCGGCTTGTACACGGTTACGCAGCAGATCGCGCAGTGGCTTCAGCGATGCATACGGGTAAACCAGATCCACAAAACCTTTCACGCCACCAGCGCTCTCGGTTTCGAAGCGTGACATGATCACCAGATCGTTTTCATCAGCGATCTGTGCGAATTGTGGGTTGATCTCTGAGCCGACATGATCGAAGTCGACCGATAGCAGCGGTGCCCATGCCTCTTTTAGCGAGCGGAAGAACACCTCAAGGATGATCTTCACGATACGCGACTCAGTCGGCGTGAACATACGCGTTGGCGGCAGCCAGTTCGCTGGCAGCGGTTCGCCTTCTTTATCAGTAGCGCGGCGGCGTGGGCTGCCCGGCATACCGGAGCCAGTGCCACCAAAGAAATTGTCGAGTGCAGAGAAGACCAGCGTCGGTTCGATCGTCACCAGCGAGAAACCGCGCAGTGGGTTGATACGAATCGTGTTGACCGCGAGTGGCGGACGCAAGTCTTTCAGATAGTCACCGAAGCGAACGATTTGTGCGCGCGACGGGTTGATACGTGGGCTGGTGCGCAGCACCTCCATCAGACCGAGACGGAACAAGCGTACGAAACGCTCGTTGATCATCTCGATCGAAGAGGTGTTAACGCCGAGCGTGCTGTCCTCACTCGCCAGGTCATGCTTCTTGACCCGAGTCGTGAGGTTGAAGCCGGTATCAACCTCGATAGTGCCGTCGTCAACACCCTCGGCCAAAGCCGCTAGTTCTTCGGGTGACAGCAGATTGCTCGTCTCAGCCATGATGTCAGTCTTTAATCAAAAGGCCTGTGGCTTACTGCACCACGAATTCGCTGAACATGACTTCTTCGATACCACCGAAGCCTTCATATTTCTCGAGCAGCGAGTTGATCACCACACGAATCTCTTCTGCCAGTTGCTTACGGAAATCTGGATCCTTCAGATCAGCTTCCGTCTTGGTGCGCATCAGATCGAGAATGCCGGCTCGCAGTGCGAGTTCATGCGTCTTCACGTTCTTGATCACACGGTCATCGTAGTGGGTCATGATGGTCAGTGTGACTTGCATCACCTTGCGCGAACCGGACAGGTTCGACAGCATCGGCTTTTCCAGCGAGTAGTAGTTGAACTTCCAGCGCTGGTTGTCCGCATCAGGCGAGACCAATTCTTTGGCTGGTGCTTCAGCACCTGGCTTAGCCGGAGCGCCTTCGGCACCTTTAGCATCACCGTGGCCGTCGCCGCCTTTGGCGTCACCATGGCCTTCACCGCCGCCATGGCCGTCACAACCATCGAGCTTTTCAAGTTGAGCGTCCACCGCTTCTTTCGCCTGTTCCTTCTTCGAGAAGAAACCAGTGGCGAGTAGGGTGCCGCCGACGGAGGCACCAATGATGAACAACACGGCTACCACCATCAAGACGATCTTAATAATCGCCTTTTTCTTCGAGGGCGCGCCTTCCGCTTGTTCTTCTGGTGCTGCTGCAGCTTCTTCAGCCATCACATCCTCCAACTGTCTAAAACGTCTTGTTCAGGTCAATCACACCAACACATCCAGCCCATCACTTGAGCCAGCGGTGCTGCGTGCAGGAGGCAAGGTGCTTGGGGCGGGGCTCTCAGCTACCGAACGTCGGGAACCGACTCCGGCGACACCTGAAGACTGCTTGCCAGGTGTCGGATTTCCGCCATGTTGCGACTCTTGCCTTACGTTAACATCAACAGAAGCAACCTCCATGCCAAGCTGAGCCAATACCTCCCTTAGCTTGGGCAGACCCTCCGCAATCAGGTCGCGGGTGGCCATGTGGCTGGCGCTGAAGCTGGCCTGAAGTTCGCCGCGGTTCATATGGAGTTGTATGTCGATGTTGCCAAGGTCTTTTGGCCGCAAGGCCATTTCGACCTTCCAGTCACCGCGGGCAATCTGGGCAGAAAGGCGCTGACCGAGGGCTTCGGCCAGTCGTTGCGACAGCTTGTCGTATTGCTCGGCGCGCTGGTCCATGTCGCTACGGGCAGCTTGTTCAGCGGCAGTCGGGTTGGGCAGCGGGTTTCCAGTGGGCTGACGGCCCTCCGGCTGGCGCTGCTGCATCAGTTGCTGCAACTCGTTGTCATTTAGACCAGTGTCCAGCATCAGCACTTCGGTCAACACCTCGCTGGGGGCGGATTGTGCGGACTGTGCGGATTGGGTAGCTTGGGCGGTCCCGGTCGTTGGATTACTGTTTCCTAGCATCTCGCCAAAGCGCTCGCTGCGTTGGCTGACCTGTTTCATCTGCAGGCGTCGCGCGAATTGGCTGGCCTCGGCAGCGCCCAAGATCAGGCTGGCCGCCAGCGATTGGTTCGATGCCTCCGGGTGCACTGCCTGATCAGCCGCCGCTAGCTTTGCCATCTCGCCGGGCGCGGGCATGGCGCGTATCCCGTTCAGGCCAAACAGGCCGGAAGAGAGCGTACCAGCTGGCGTTGGCTGGTTTGCGCCCAGGGCATTGGCTTCGCCAATCCGCCAGCTGAGGCGGGCATCAGGTCCGAGATCGAGTGATTCACCTTCCATGGCTGCTGCCTGTGCAGCCAGTGAGGCAGTGTCTTTTGCCGGGTCGATGGCTGGCGTTGCTGCGTTCAGCGCGGAAGCGGCCTGCTTGCCGCTAAAAACGGCGGCTGCCAGCAAATCATTAGCGCTTGGACTCGCGGCACTGCCTGCCATGGACGGGTCCATCGTCGGCAGTGGGGAACTCAGGGTTTGCAATTCCGGCGCGCCGCGCCGTCCAAAAATCATGGCCAAGGCGTCCTCATCCAAGCCCTGGGAGCGGGCGAAGGCCATCAGGCTATCGTCGCTGATCGCGGGCTCGGTGCTGGTAATGATATGCACCGAAGGGCCAAGAATCTCCGAGGCCAGGCCGGTCGCTGGCGTCGTGCTCTGGCCAGTGTCGACCGCCGGGGCGGCAAGATTTTGCCCCGGCATGCCGTCCATCATGGCTCCAAACAGATTCGAGAATTCGTCCGAAGCCTCTGCAGGGTTTGCGCCCGCTTTCCCGGAAGTCCTTGATTTATCAAGAGCTTTTACCGAGCTGGCGGCCTGATTGGCGGAATGGTGTACAGAGGTCATAGTGCTTCGCTTCCTTGCAAAAATCGGTTCTGTGGACCTTTATGCAAGAACCGTGTCAGCCCGACCCCGGCAGCGGGATTTGCCCCAAGCGCGGCCGAAATCTCTGCCCGCGCGGGCAAAAAAAATCCCGCCACGTCACCGCGGCGGGATGCCCCTTGGTCTGGCGCGCTGCGCGCGCTTGGATCAGTTGACCGCGACCATTCGCTGCGATGCGGGTACCAGCTGCGGCACCATCGCCCACGCGCCTCGGATCTCGCTCATGAGGTTATGGACTTCAGCCAGTGCCTCGAGATCATTGTGCGCGTTCACATGGAACAGGCGTCGGGTGACGTAGCTATATAAATCATTCAGGTTACGAGCGATGTCGCCACCTTTGTCAAAGTCGAGGGCGCCCTGCAGACCCACAACAATACGGCCAGCGCGCGCCAAAGCCTTGGATTTCTCCATGATCGAGCCGCGCTCGATATGGCCTTTGGCCGTTGCCAGGCTCTCGATCAAGCCATCAAACAGCATTTGAATCAGCTGTACGTTGTCGGCTGCGGCTACACCCGTGGTGACTTTCACGTCGCCATAGCTGGCTAATGCACGTTCTCTCATGTTCATGGTCTGTCGCTCCAAGTAAATCATTGCGTCAGACCTATGATCGGCACCGCCGTCACAAGCTTTAGTGAGCTTTCGTTACGGCACCAAGAACGGGGATCAGCGGCAATAATTTGCCGCTGATTTTGATGATTGTTTCTTAAGCGCCTGCTTTTGCCTCCGCCTTGTCCTTGTCTTGCTCGGGCGTCTCGCTGCCAGCGACGGTAGTCGCTGGAGTGTCGGCGGCATTCGCTTCCACTGCTTGATCGGTTTGCGCAGCGGCCTGCACGTCGGTGTTCGGTTCAGCGCCGGGTTCGGCGGCGACCGGCTCCCGGTTGGGCGTTAGCTCTGGCGTCAGGGTGTCGGGGGTATCTGGTGCTGGGAGTGCGGCAATCGCTGCCCCATCAGAACCCGATAGGTTCTCGTTACCCTCGGCGCTGGTTTCCTGATCATTGGCTTGATCGTCTTCGTTCGCTTCGTCTTCTGCTGGCTTGGGTCGATCCAGCTGCGGCATCAAAATCGCCGACAGTGGGTTCGGTGGCAGACCAACGGCGGTAAACAGTGCATCGCCCAACATATCAATTTGCTGACGGATCGGCTCGCGGTCTTCTTCTGCGGTGGTCGCAATCGCGTAGCCAGCACGGTAAATACCGGAGGCAAATTCATGCGGTATCCAGGACTCAACCTCGCCGCGCAGCGTCGGCACCATGCGATCGCAGCGTACCGGGCTCGCAAAGCCTTCGCGGCCGTCCAGCTTGCCGTCTTCAAACAGCAGCTCTAGGTGTTTTTGCAATACCAAGTCGTAGCGTGGTCGGATGGTTGCAATTCGTTTCTGATCCCAACCCGGCATGGGTACGCCGATCAGCGCATCCCACAGGTTTTTGCCAGTCAGGCCACCAAACATGGCGGCGGGGTCAATATGACCGCGTTGCGGGATGTCGGAGTGCTTGTGTATTTCATTCACGCGATCAAGCATGAAGAATACGACCAGCAGCATGCCAACCAGCCCGGTAAAAATCAGTAGCAGCAGGATGGTATTCATTTGCGGCCCCATAGGTATCTCATCCAATGCATCATTTCGTTCTTCGATCAGCGCAGCGCTGGCTCCGGGTTGAGTTGTGAGCGCAGCTTCTTGACATTAGCCGACAGAATCTGCGACACGCGCGACTCCGATACACCCAACACCTCACCGATCTCGCGCAGGTTCAATTCCTCTACGTAGTAGAGCGAGATCACCAGCTTGTCACGCTCGGGCAAACTATCGATGGCAGCGGTCAACGAATCCATCATTTCGGCTTCTTCGACAATCGACTCCGGTTGACGCGAAGACTGGTCGGGGAGTTGCATCACTTCATCGGCAACTACTTCAATCGAATAGGTTTCAAACTGTCTGGCAGCACCGCGATCTTTTTCATAGGTATCCAGTTCCACCCCCAAAAACGCGGCCAGCTCTGCTTGTGTTGGTGCGCGCCCGAGTTCCGATGCAAGCGCCTGACTGGCGCTATTCTGGGATTTATTGAACGCAACGGCAGAGCGGGGCAGGAAAGAGAGTCGACGAACCTCATCGATCATTGCACCGCGAATTCGTGTGTGCGCATAGCTCTCGAAGGCCACACCTTTACCGGTATCAAACGATCGTGCCGCCTCGATTAAGCCGATCATGCCCACTTGCACTAGCTCGTCCACTTCCATGAACGGTGGGATGCGTGCTTTGAGATGGACCGCGATGCGCTTGACCATGCCGAGATGCTCTAAAATCAGCGCCTCGCCGCGGTCACAGGTTTCTTCGTACAGCCGGATTGACGGTGGCATAGCTCAGCCTCCAGAGTTTTGCTTCACCAGTCGCTCCATGAAGAATTGCAGACCACCAGACAGGTGGCTGATCTCAGGGAGGTTGGTGATTGCATCGGCCAATCGGCGGAAGTCTCGCGCACCGGCACTGCCGGGTGCAAACTCCATCACGGACTGGTACTTCTTCAAGGCCGACAACACCAGCTCGTCGGTTTCAATAGAGGTCAGATACTGCAGTGTCTTGCCAAGGAAACGATCGCATACTTCATTCACGCGGCGGTACAACTGTGCGCCAGCGGCTTGGCTTTCGACCATATTCGGAATGAGATAGATCTCATCCAACTCGAGATCACGGGTCATCACCTTGATGATGCCGTAGGCATCAGCAATCGACGAGGGCTCGTCTTTAACAACAATGAAGCGACGCTGGCAGGCTTCCATGAAAGCCAGTACTGACGGCGCAATACCCGCAGCCGTGTCAACGATCAGATAGTCGATTTCATCATCGAGCTCTGAGAAGGCTTGCACGATGCCAGCGGTCACCGGTGCCGAGATCGCCGCCATCTGATGCACACCCGAAGCGCCGGGTACCAGCTTGACGCCTTGGCGTGAAGTGACAATCACTTCTTTCAGCGATTTTTCACCGGCGATTACATGCGATAAGTTGTACTGCGTCTGGCAGCCGAGCGCGATTTGCGCATTCGCCAGCCCCAAATCCGCATCCAGCAGCATGACCTGCTTGCCCATCATCGACAAAGCCACCGCGAGGTTCGATGACAAGGTGGTCTTGCCGACACCGCCTTTACCACTGGCGATGCCGATCACCTCGGTGCGTCGCTTGGTTTGTGCTTGCCTAGCTTGCATGAGCGCTCTTTTCAAGACGTGCGACCAGCGCTTGCGCGGCAGTCATAACTGATGGATCGGTTACTTCAATACCTGAGTCGTCGACTAATTCATCGGCCACCAACGGCATCTCAACAGAGAGACCTCGGATCGCCAGAGTGACAAGTTCGTTGGCCGTGAGTACGGTGCAGCCTTCGGTTGCGAGCGGGGAGTGCGATGCGGCCGATAACGGTACTGGTTTGTCGCACAGCACTTGAATCAGCGCCCATGGTTGTGTCGCCTCATCCAGGCGCGAGGCCATCAGGCTGTGCCATGGGTTGGGTGCATCCACCAGATATTTGCGTACGGTGGTACCAGCTGCGTCAGCAGGTAACAATAAATGACAGGCGATGTCTGACGAGCATGAACGAATCTGTTCAATGCGCGTGAACACTTCCACACCCGGGGTATCGATCAGCACCAAGTGGCGCTGGCCTAATTCGCCGAGCAGAATTTTTAAAGTTTCCGGGTCGTTCGCACGCAGGCAATCCACACCCGCTTGTGCGCACAACATTTGAATCTGGCTCCAGGCACCGGCACGTTGATCAGCGTAGGAGATCACTGCTACCGATTCCGGACCTTTGCGTTCAGCAGCGGTGCGTGCAAGACGCGCCACCATCATGGTTTTACCTGCACCGGCAGGGCCGGTGATTGCATGCACGCCGCGCTGCGGCAACTTGGCCCAGTGCTCGCCCATGCTTTTCGAGAGATGCGCATGCAGTGATTGTTTCGCCTGCGCCAGATCGTCCATCGCGCTCACATGATCGACCAGCAGGGTACGCAGTGAGACAGGAATACTAGCTTCGGCCAATGCAGCAACTAAGGGCTTGACCGCGCTGCGTGAAGGCGACTCGCTCTGCCAGGCATTAATACGCTGTGCCATCTTGAATTCTTTACGGATCGCAGCCAGTTCATCGCGCACCAGGTCAACGATTTCACGACCACGAATGTAATCGCGATGATCGGCGGCGCGGCGGTCGGTATTGCTACTCGATGACTCGGCCTGTGCGCGTTGCCGCAGCACGCTGTCGTAGGTCACGTCATCTTCGATGTCGTCAGACAGTTCTTTCTGCTCACGCACACTTTCGCGCAATGCCGTTTGGAACAGCTTGGTATCACCGTCGTCGGTGCTTCGGTTGGCTTGCAGCCAAGGGCTGTCCTCATGCGCTGGTTCGGCGCCAAGGTCGACCGCCACGATGACTTCGTGCTGGCCGTTGACCTTCGCGTTCGAGATCACTAGCACGTCTTCACCGTACAGTTTGACGGCTTTTTCCGTCGCTCTGCGTAGGTCTTTGGCAAGGATGCGTTTCAGTTCCATGATGACTGTCCTGATCAGGCTTTATTCTGAGCTTCAACCGTAAAGATCACCTTGACGGCCTGGTCGTCGGGGATCTCGGTATACGACAGCACCGTCATCTCAGGGATGCGGTGCCGAACCATTTTTGATAACCACGGGCGGATCGACGGTGCGACCACCAGCACGGCCGGATTACCCTGGTCTTCGACCGAGGTAGCGGCTTGGCGCAGCGCACTGAACAAGCTCTCGGCAAGGCCGGGCTCGATCACGACGCTTTGTCCGGGCGCACCATTCGTCAGTACGTTGTGCAGCAATTGCTCGAGGTCGGGGGCCAGTGTCATCACTGGCAAGTTGTCTTTGGCGTCGATCAGGTCTTGCACAATCATGCGGCCCAGTTTCGGGCGCACGCTCGCGCTCAACTGCTCGGGATCTTGCGTTTTGGAGGCAGCCTCGGACAGCGTCTCAATAATGGTGCGCATGTCACGGATCGGGATGCCTTCACTTAATAGATGCTGCAAGGTGCGGGTGATTACGCCGAGTGCCATCTTGCCGGGCACCAGGTCTTCCACCAGCTTGGGTGACTTCTGCGTCAGCTTGTCTAGCAGCTGCTGGGTCTCGTCATGCGACAGCAACTCGGAAGCGTTCTCGCGCAAGACTTTATTCAAATGGGTCGCAATCGCAGTCGCTGGGTCAACCACGGTGTAACCGAGCGTACGTGCGTAGTCGCGCTGTGACGGGTCAATCCATACAGCGTCGAGGCCGAACGCAGGTTCTTTGGTCGGAATACCTTCGAGTTGGCCGTAGACCTTGCCCGGGTTAATTGCCAATTCGCTGCCGGCTTTGATATCGCCTTTGCCGCGTACGACACCGTTCAAGACGATGTGATACACGTCCGGATCCAGATTCAGCGCATCTCGAATACGCACTGGCTGCACCAGGAAGCCTAATTCGGCAGAGAGTTTTTTACGCACGCCTTTGACGCGTGGCATCAGCTGCCCACCCGTCTCAGGGTTCACCAGCGGGATCAGGCCGTAACCAATCTCCAGACCGATCAGGTCAACCGCTTCCACATCATCCCAGCCCAGTTCTTTCGGCTCGTCGGTTTTTTGCTCAGCTGCAGCCTGCTCGGATTCAATGGCGGTTTTTTCTTCGGTACGCAGCAACAGGAAGCCCAGCGCGGCCGCTACCAGCGACAGCAGCAGGAATACCGTGTGCGGCATACCCGGCACGATGCCGAGGATTGTCAGGATGCCTGCACTAATAAATAGAGCAGATGGGTTCGAGAGTTGCGACACCGCCTGATCCGTCACCGATTCCGAGGTGGTAACCCTGGTGACGATGATCGCGGTGGCCAGCGACAGGAACAGCGAAGGAATCTGAGAAACCAGACCGTCGCCAATCGTCAGCAGGGTGTACAGCTTGCCGGCGTCGGAGAAGGTGAGGTCATGCTGGGCGACGCCGATGGCGAGTCCGCCCACAATATTAATAATGAGGATCAACAGACCGGCGATCGCATCACCGGACACGAATTTTGAAGCACCGTCCATCGAGCCGAAGAAGTCTGCTTCCTGTGCGATCTCGTCGCGGCGGGTCTTGGCTTGTTCTTGCGTGATCGAGCCGGCGTTCAGGTCGGCGTCGATCGCCATCTGCTTACCGGGCATCGCGTCCAGGGTGAAGCGGGCGTTAACTTCGGATACGCGGCCGGCACCCTTGGTGACCACGATGAAGTTAATCAACATCAGGATCACGAAAATAATGAAGCCCACCAGATAGTTGCCGGCGATCACAAACTCGCCGAACGCGGCAATCACTGCGCCCGCGGCGTGCTCGCCCTCGTGGCCGTTAACCAGAATGACTCGGGTCGAGGCCACGTTCAGCGCCAGCCGAAGCATAGTTGCAAAAAGCAAAACAGATGGGAAGGATGAGAAATCCAGCGGTCGCCGGGTGCCGATCGCCACCATGATCACCATTACGCTGATCAAGATGTTGAAGGTGAACAGCACGTCCAGCAGGACAGCTGGCAGCGGCAGCACCAGCATGGCCATAATCAACAGCACAAGGAAGGGGATGCCGAGTCCTTTGAACTCGAACCCCGACAATCGCTGTCGAATTGTTGACATGGAGACCGTACTCATCAATAAAACCGCTTTTTAATCAATAACTTGCAAATTCATCCAAATTCGGATGGGTTTCTACGCGTTTCATCTAAGCAATTGATGTGCCACCAGCCTGTCGGGTCTGCCCAGCCAACTTGAGGGCCGGCGGAATTAAAGATGCGTAACTCCCTGCCGATTAACCGGGGGAATGAGGACACATTGTCTTCAGTTAATTTTTTGCCAAGCGGTGAAAATCGGGACCGGTTCCGGCATGATCGGAATTGTTTCCTGCCGGACAGTCCGGCGAACCGCAGGCTGAATCGGCTGCCTGTTCGCTGCTGAACAACAAAGAGGGGTGATCCATGAACAAGATGTCCAAATGCTCAATGCTGACGCTGGCAGTGCTGATGTCGGCATGCCAGACGATCCCGTCGGTCGCAGTGGCCGATAACGCCTCGGCAGCGGCCGAGGTTAAAGCGGCTGACCCCGCACCGGCACCGGCGCCTGCGCCTGCCACCGTGGCGGAGCCGAAAGCGGCAGCTGCCTCGCCGGTAGCGCCACCACCGCCACCAGTGGCATCCTCGAAAGAGGAGCCGGTCAGCATGATCACGCCGATGGCTGAGCGTAATGCCACCATCCGCGGTACAGGTTATGCCGTGATCAGCACGCAAAACCACCGCAACCCGGCTCAGCAACGCCTGATGGCGATCCGCGCCTCGAAGCTCGATGCTTATCGTGCCCTGACCGAACAGGTCTACGGCCAGCAGCTCGATGCAACCACCACCGTGGCCGAGATGATGATCACCAGTGATACCTTCCGCACCCGTGTGCAGGGCATCATTTACGGTGCTGTGCTGGAGTCGATCACCCCTATCGGTGACGACACCTACGAGACCACACTCTCGCTGGATGGCCGCGTTGTGAATGATCTGCGCGTGCTGTATCTGAGCCAGATGGCTTCAGCGCGTCGCCGTTAATCGACCCCGCTAATCCATCACACGCACACCGGAGCCGATCATGCGCCTACGCCTGCTCTCGATGCTGATAGCGCTGCCTCTGGCCGGGGCGGTCACCACCGCCTGGCCTGCAGACAGCGTCCTGCCCACCGAGCCAAAGAAGCGTCTCGAGGCACTCCAGCACGCGCTGATCAGCGCGGCGATGGAAGGCCAGACCCGGGTACGCAATGCGGCCTGGATCGATAGCACCGGCAAGATGCATGAGAACACCCGCATCACCTCAGAGATGAAAGTACGCAATATGCGCGTGCTGAATTACCTGACGGTGGAGGAGGGTGTGTCTGCGGCGATCATCGCCGAGGGCAAAGGTGTGATGCCGGATGAGGAAGTATGTCGTGCCAACCAGCAGCGGTATCGCCGCGAGGCGACGCTGGATATCGGCATGGGTATTGAAGCCAGCGGTGCCGATCAGGCGTTTTGGCAACCCTTCATGCAGCAAGCACGCGCACGATTTGCGGCCAAAGCGATGGCTAGCCGCCGCTGGTCGTTAGCGCCAACCGCCCGCATGCCAGCCTCTGCCTATGATCGCCAGCTGCTTGGTTATGTGCCCGAGATCAGCCCCTACCAGATGGTGATCGAGGTTCTGCCTGCGGGTGCCTTGGGTATTGAGCCGGTACGTCCACCGAGCAGCCGAGAGCAGCGCGCTGCTGAGACGATCAAGGTAGTTAAGGATTACTGGAATGACGAGCCTGCCAAACGTGCGCCGATTCCCTTCGTGCTGCGTTTGTCGGTCATCGAGCGCTTGAATCAAAGAATTCTCTGGCAGGACGCGGTACCGCTGTTCTTCCCAGAGCAGAAGCTGATGCACAACTCGCAGCCCTTGCCGATTGGCTTGCTGACCGAGCTCGACAAGGTAGTCGCGCGTTGGCAGCAAAAACTGGACGGCGACTTTGGCTGCCGCCCGCAAAGCTTCAACGTGATGCAAGAGGCTAAGCAAGGCTGGGTGATTAACGCAGGTCAGTTGGCCGGTCTGTCGGTCGGTGACCAGCTCTTATTGATGAATCGCGAGCAATTGCCAGCACGTATCCTCGAACCTGATAGTGGCCAGCACCTGGCGCTGGTAGAGGTCGTGGCGGTTGCCAATGACCGCGCCGTGGTGCGCAAGCTGGCTGGACCAGCGAGCGCTGGTAAATCCGGCGACTGGGTCGCGACACCCTTCTGATAGAAATACCGGAGAGAACAATGAAAATCGCTCAACGACAACTCCTAATCGCCGCCTTAGTGCTGCTCTTCGGCGGCAATGCATTCGCCGCTGATCCTCCGAAGGAAGAAGCCAAGAAAGAGGAAAAAAAGGACGAGGCCAAGAAGGACGAGAAAAAAGACGAGGCCAAGAAAGACGGCAAGGACGGTAAAGAGCCGGCCAAGGCCGAAGCACCGGCCGAGCCTGAACTGCCGTCCAAGCCTTATCCAAAGAACGCAAGCCCGAAAGCCTTCGCGCCCAAAGGCGAGCCGAAGAAATTCGAGGAAGCTGCTGCCAAGCCGGAAGACAAGCCAGCTGACAAGATGGCCGACAAGGCCGCCGAAAAGCATGGCGCGGACAAGTCTGCCGACAAACACGGTGCTGACAAGGCTGCCGACAAGCATGCTGATCACGGCGCCGACAAAGGTGCTGACAAGCACGCAGCAGCACCGGTCAAGCCAGCACCGAAAAAGCGTAAGCCAGTCGCTGCCGCACCCAAGCCTGTGACTGACCCGGCAATGGCCACGGTCGCACGTGAATCGCTGCAGGGTGCGGGCCCTACCGGTGCTTATCAGGTCAAGTCAGGCGATAACCTCGACAAAGTGATCAAGAAAACCATGCCCAATAGCCCATTTTCTATGGACGTGATGCGCGAGGCGTTTGCACGCGCCAATCCGCAGCTGCTGGGCGAGGTGAAGGCCATGAAGCTGAAGCCAGGCTCGACCCTGAATGTGCCAGGTGCAGCGGTACTGCGCCAGGTGGTGCTGGGTGATCCTGCGCCACAGGCTGAGATCAAGCAAATCAAAGCGGCCGAGTTGCATCGTGCGGCGCCAGTGGTAGCCCCAACGGTTGCGCCAACCGCCAGCGATCTCAACCCAACTATCGCGATACCGCGTCAGGCACCGAACGTTGCGTACAACGGCCCGGCACCCGAGGTGTCATCGGAAGAAAAGAAAAAGTGGGTTCGCTTCCCTTAAGGGGGTGAAGCGGCGAGCTTGCCGTGAACCCACTGCAAGGCACCGAGCAGACGGCCCTACCCGGCCGTCTGAATCCGTTTTATCTAGACGGTCGCGCTATCACGCTACTGCTCCCCATTGCCCAGCAACTCGGTCTGCGCGACGGCCAAATCATTCAGGCTGCGTTCGAGATGCGCGGCGAAACCCTCAAGCTTCTCTACAACGGGCAACTAATCGACTTGCCGCCCGGTCTGCGTTTTCGGCCGGGTGAGCAGCTCTGGCTGCGAGCCAATCGTGGTGCTGGCGGCTGGACCCTGCGTGCGGTGGATGGTCGCGGAAGTACGGGCGGTGCGCAGGCCGCGCCATCGGCACCGACAGCGGCAGCGGCTGACAGCGGCATTTCTCGTTTGGCGGCGCTTTCGCTACGGCCGCCGACGTCGCCCACCTTGCTGAGCGTGTTCCAACCCGGGGCGATGAACGGGTTTCTAAAGGCAGCCGGTGACCCGGCCTTGGCCTCTTTGTTTCAGAGCATGCAGCTATCGATGCGCGGTCTGACACCCGGCGCCTTGCAAGGCGCGGTGCTGTCGTCCGGCTTTTGGATGGAGGCCTTGCTGGGGCGCGGACAAGCGCCACCATCGCCCGATAGCAAGAGTTTGCTGCGCAAGTTGATACGTTCCTTGGCCGAGAAAGAGCCCGCTAAGTCTGAGCAACTGCGTCGCGCGGTGGACGACATTGAATCAGCCCAGGTAGATTCACTCGCCGCACAAGGCCGCGGGGAACTGGCGTTTTCCATGGTGCTGCCCTTCGTCGACGCCAATCCCGTCGAGATCAAGTTCTTCCGTCCGCCGCGTCGCCCCGGTCAGCAGAGAACCCCGTTCTCGGTCGACATCCACACTGAAAACGAAGAGCTAGGCGAGATCTGGCTCAAGACCTCGGTGACCGAGGCAGCCCATGTCGACCTGATGATGTGGGCCGTGAAGGAATCGGTCGTGCGCCTGGCCAAGCGTCATAGCAATGCGCTGTCCGAGCGCTTGTCATTGGCAGGGCTCACCATGGACTCGTTCAATATTTTCCATTCCGCCCGACCCAGCTTGCCCGACAGCTGGGCGCCGCCGGGCGCGATGTTGGATGTGAGCGCATGAAGCCCCGGGGATTCCGCAGCCGGGAAGCGGTCGCGCTGGCCTATGGCGACCGCGCTGCGCCAGTGGTGACCGCCAAGGGTCGTGATGAATTGGCCGAGGCCATCATCGCCGAGGCTAAGCGGCAGGGGATTTACATCACCGAAGATCGGGAGCTGGTAGCCGCCTTGTCGCGGCTGGATCTGGAGCAGGAGATACCACGCGACCTGTATGTCGCAGTGGCGGTGGTGCTGTCGTGGGCTTATTGGTTGCGCGGTATGAAACCGGGCGACGAAAAGACTTAAACCTCTTCGTAGCCGCGGCCGCCGCGCATGCGCGCCATGCGGCCAAGACGGTCATAGACCTCGACCGGGGCGGTCGGATCGGCGCCGCGCAGGGTATGGAGCGCGCCGCGAATCGCGTCGAGCTTGCGGCTGATAAGGACTTCATTACGACGGTGCAGATCGCGGCAGGCGGCGATCAACTCGCGAAAGCCTTGCCACTCCGGACGCTCGAGCGCCTGCTCGGGTTCCTCTCGCGGTACTAGCTGGGCGAGTACCTCGAAAATCTGCAGTTTTTCTGGTTGCAGCGACTCAAAACGATCGAGTTCCTGCGCCTTCAGCGCGTCGAATTCTTTCTCCAGCAGGCCATGCAGGGCATTGCCATAGGCCATCGCGGACGCAAGATCAGCGCCCGGCGCGGTCGCGGCGGAAAGAGGTGATGCGTTCATCATCGGCAGCAGATTAGTCGATCAGCTTTTCCATCGCCGCAAAACTCTCGGCGATGCGGCGCGCGTTCACAGGGTAACTACCATCCTGGATTGCTTGTTTGATCGCTTCGACTTTATTGCGGTCGAACGCTGGCTCGGCCATGGCTTGCTTGGCAATCGGCGACAGCAACAGCTCATCGTCGCGTGTTGCCGCGACTTTGGCTTGCGCTGCCTTTGCCGGTTCGGACTGCCCGTCGAACGGACGATCCAGAACCTTGCGCTTGGCTTTCTCCAGCGTCGCCTTGTCTAGCGTGGGGCTGCCGCTGAAAATACTGGAAATTGGGTTGCTCATAGTGTTTTCTCGCTTTCGGCCATAGGCCTTTTACTCCTGTCACAACGAGTATCGGACGCACTTGAGAGAACTTTAGCGCTCCGGACATAAATTTTTTGTTGTCGATTCGGCATCACAAGCCTTTCGCCGTGCCTTTGCCGGTGACAACGCCCGACAATGTTCGGCCAGACTCGGTATTCCGCAATTTAATCTGTTCGCCGACACGACCATCTTGCATCGCTTCAGCCTTGACTGATATTTCAAAGGTAGCAGGGGAGCCAATGGTCATCAAGACCATTTCGCCGCGCTTGACCAGGGTGGCGGGGCGAAGGTCCGAAACTCGGATGGGTTCGCCGGCGCGCACCGCGCGCAGCAATTCCTGACCTTCCAAGCCCTGGTTTTCCAAATAGTGGGCCTTACTTATCTTGTCGGCCTCCATGCGGTCCAGCTTGAGCGAGTCTCGCTGTAATACCTGTCCCGCGGGTAAGTTGGTGGCGGCAACCACTACCTGTCGGAATTCCGGCGCTGGTGCCGCTTTGGCGGCGGACGCGCCTGGTGTCAAAGTGGCCGGCGCCGATCCGGAGACCAGTCCGACCTTCATGAATAGTTGCCAATTTGGCTTGGTACAGCGGACCCGCACACTGTCTCGGCTGACAAACGGGTAGTCAAATACATAGGTGCTGGCACAGGGCTGCACCGCGACACGCGCATCCGGCGGCACGACGGTAACGCTGGAGGCGGGCACACCGTTTTGTACACCGACCCATTCCGTCAACGCGGCATTCATCTGCTCGAGCGGTGTTGCCGCTTGCGCGCAAACAGCCGCCAACAGCAGCGAAACCGCGGCAATTTGGGTGGAATTGGGTGTCATCTTCATTCTGTAACCGATTCAATAACTGGAACGAGCCTTGCTAGATTCAGGTTATAGCGGGCGCCGGTTGTGCAAATTTCCGACAGCTGGGCCCAGTAGTGCAAAAACAATACCAGCCCCAACGAGGAGCCACAATGCAGATCCGGCCTTCACAGACCAATGCCATCGCCAACGACGCGACAGCACAAACGCGCCCGCGCGAACGGGCGTCGTCGACGAACGCCTTTCGTCAGGCGCTGGCCGGCGTGAAAACCGATATGCAGATGGTGACCGTCAAGCCTGGCGACACCCTGATGAGCCTGACGCGCCGGCATCTGGGCGACGCGGCGCATCAATTTAGTAATTCGCAGGTGTTGCAGTTGGCGCAAACCGTCGCGCGCGAGAATGGCATTGAAGACCCGAACCGCATCATGCCCGGGCAGGCGATCAATATGGCGCCGATGACCACCACCGCCGCGCTACAGCTGCGCCAATCCGAGGTGGCACGCGCCCAGCTTAATTTGAACGGCCCTAATATAAATACGCCGACACTCGACCGCACCCTGCAGCGCGCGGTCGCCAAAGGCTATATGGCCTCAACCGAGCTGGCCGCCGTGCGCGACAAGATTATTTCGCTCGGTAAGCGGCACCACTTCGCACCGGATGATTTCGCGCGAATGTCGCTGATGGAGTCTGATGGCCTGAACCCCCGCGCCACCAACGGCAGCTGCCACGGCATTATTCAATTCTGCTCGGGCGGCAACCGCGGCGCTGCCAGCGCCGGCTATGGGCAGAATCCAAAAGAGATCACGAATCTATCGGTACTGCAGCAGCTCGATCTGGTGGATCGTTATTTCAGCGACACCCGCCTGAAAGACTTCGGACCTGCGTCACTGGATGATCTTTACCTAACCGTACTGACCCCAGCCGCACGCAATGAGACGCGGGTTGATGCACCGCTCAATATCAATGGCAAGCAAGCGGCTTACTTATATGAGGGGCGTGATCCCAGCGGTGTTATCACCCGTAACTCGATTGTTGAAGGCTTGAAGTCGAATGCGCGCGATCGTCTTGGTAACTTCACCAGCACTGTGGCGAAGATGGAGTTGTCGCGCATGTAATTGACGGTAGCGGCAAACACTGGCCGCATGCACCGCACCCACCGCCGGCAAAGCTTTGCCGCATCAACGCACCAAGCGTCGGAAATCCCTCTCAAATTCACACTGGCACGACCTTTGCAATGGTCGGATCGACAGTTGGAAACTTAAGCGGCCTGTCGATATTTCGCTAACCGCCGCAAGGAGCATGAGATGGATGTATTGAGTACTGCATTGGGTGTGCATGAGAAAGCGCTACGTGTGCGTGATAAGCGCATGGAAGTCCTTGCGCGCAATATCGCCAACGATGACACCCCGCACTTTAAGGCGCGTGAGCTTGACTTCAAAACCGTGATGGCCAAGTTCGAGCCAAACGATTTGATGGCCAATACTCATGGCACCCATTTCCCATTTGCCGATGTCGTGCCGGATGACGATGGCATGCGCTACCGCACACCATTTAACGCATCCGTCGACGGCAACACCGTCGAACTGACCGTTGAACAGGCGCGCTACGGTAAAGCGGCTGCTGATTACCAGGCCACGCTGTCGTTTCTGCAAGACCGCGTTGGCGGTGTACGCAAGGCCTTGAGAGGGGAGTAATAGATCATGGCAATGTCAATCGATAACATTTTCGGCATCGGCGGTACCGCGCTTAATGCGCAGCTGATCCGAATGAACACCACCGCTTCCAACTTGGCGAACGCCGGCACTACGGCCGCGAGCGAGGACCTGGCCTATCGCGGCAAGCGAACTGTATTTAAAGCATTGATGGATGAGTCCATGACTCATCCCGGCGCCGAATATATCGGCGGTGTCAAGGTCGACAAAATTGTCGATGACACCAAGCCGATCCCGAAAGTCTACGACCCCAACAACCCACTCGCTGACAAAGATGGCTTCGTCTATCAAGCCAACGTCAATGAAGTCAACGAGATGGTCGATCTGATGGCAGCTTCGCGCTCATATCAGAACAACGTTGAAGTGGTGAACACGGCGCGCGAATTAATGATGCGCACCATCGAATTGATTAAGGCGTGAGGTAAAACCTTATGGCAATCCCGAGCACTGGCGCAGCAGCGACCACGAATAACTACACATTGCCGTCGAATATTAAGACGACGACGCAATATAAGCAGGACCAAGAGAACGCGATCATCAATGGCAAGGATGATCAGATGGGCCAAACCGCGTTTCTGACGCTGTTTACGACCCAGCTGAAAAACCAGAACCCATTAGACCCGATGGATAACACCGCGTTTGTATCTCAGCTGGCGCAGTTCTCGCAGTTGGAAGCGACGACAAAAATGTCCGGCTCGATGGAGTCACTGGTCAAGTCGCTGTCTACTTCACAGATTTCAGGTGCTTCGGCACTGATCGGTAAAACCGTCGGCGTCACCGACGGTAAAGCTGTTTATGACGGTGCTGCCGTTAATGGCTTTGTGACGCTGCCGACCGATGTCGATTCGCTCACGCTGAAGGTCTACAACTCAGCGGGGCAGTTAGTACGCACCGGTCAAGTCGGCGCCCAGAAAAAAGGCGAATTCGCTTTTGCATGGGACGGCAAAGACGACAACGGCAATCTGCAGAACAACGGTGCCTATCGTGTTGAAGCTAGTGCAACGCGCTTTGGTACTGCCAGCAAGCCCACGATTACCACCATGGCTTATGTCCGCAGCGTGAACACCGATCAGGTGACCGGCGACATGAAGCTCGAATTTAACGATGGCTCGCAGTTGAGTATCAGCGAGATCAAGCGCATCGGTAACGAATAACCGCCTACCAGCAATTCAGGAGAACACCACATGTCTTTCTATACTTCGTTGACCGGTCTGAACGCCGCAACTGCGCAGCTATCCGTCACCAGTAACAACATCGCCAACGTGGGTACCACCGGGTTCAAGCGATCACGCGCCGACTTCGGCGATATTTTCGCGACCTCGCCGCTACAAAAAGCCTCTTCGGTTATTGGCCAGGGTGTGGCGCTGAAACAGGTGAGTCAGGAATTCAGTCAGGGCAATATTCAATTCTCGGCTAACTCGCTGGATATCGCGATTACCGGTGACGGTTTCTTCCCGCTGAAGTCGGCGGATGGTTTGCAGGATATCTACACGCGTAACGGTACCTTCCTGCTGAACGACTCATACAACGTAGTGAACGCCGCTGGCCAGGCCTTGATCGCAGCGGCAGTTGACTCCTCGGGCAAGGCCGATCTTGATAACCTGTCCAAGTTGCTGATTCCTCGGAAGACTACCGGTGATGCGGTGGCTACCTCAGCGGTTCAGCTCGGTTTGAACTTGCCAGCGGATGCAAAAGTACCCGTACTGCCATTCGATAAAAACGACGATACAACCTACAACAAAACCACTGCTGTGACCGTCTATGACGCGGGTGGTAACGGTTACCTGGCCACGGTTTATTACCGCAAGACCCAGGTCGCGACACCGGAAGATCCGAACAACAAATGGCAGACCTATGTCTACATTGGTGACACCAAGCTACAAGAGCTGCTAATTCAATCGTCGGATAAAAAATCTGGCGAGAAGCAGTACGTTAACAAGTATGGTGAAGTCCGCAACGAGAGTGATATTCCACCGCAGGATATTGCGCGTGGTGTGACCAAGCTATTCAACCTCGATGATCTGAAAAACCCGATTTCCTCAACCGCTGCAACGGTTCGTAGCGGCATTCTGACGGACACCCTGATTGGTGAGTGGAAGAGCGGTATTGATTTCCCTGATCGGGTAACTGCATTCGAAGCGACCGGAGGCAATTTAGGAGCAACTTACGGCCCAGTCGTAAATGCAGACTCTTATACGCTGAATACACGTGCGACGATCAAAGATACTGAAGCCGATCGCCAAACCAAGATCAACAAAGTCGAGTTTATCCCTGACCCAGCGGCGACTACCTTTGCGTTGACTATGCCGGATCCGACCGATAGCGCCACACCGCTCAGTTATAGTGGTGATGATCTTGATGCACTGGTCGCCAGTATTATTGCGGGTGGCAAGTACAACGCAACCAACATCGCCGGCAAGCTTTCCGTATCGCTCACAGGCGTTAGTGGTGACCCAACCGAAATCGATGATACCTATGCGCTGACCGCTGTGCTGACCGATGGCGGAACGCCCGAGCCGGTTGAGGGCGTCAACACCACTCGGATTACCGAGTTGACATTCGAGGCGGCAGACGACTCCGACAGCCTCAAGCTCAGTATCGGTAACGATACTTACACTGCGGGCACACTCTCTGAGTTGGCCACGACGATTGTCGCAGGTGGTAAGTACACCGCAACCTACACAGCCGGAACGCCGAACGCCACCCTAGTGGTTGGCCTGGCCGGTGGTTCGGGTGATCCTACCGAGATCAATGCGGATTACCAGCTCAGCTCGATTTCCGAAACACTCGAAGTGTCGACACTGGAAGAGATGGCACAAACCATCAACGACAGTACCTCGCTGACTTACTTCGCTTCGTTCAATGCCAATGGCGATTTGATTCTATTGCCTAAGGATGAAACTGTACCGCCGGTGATCCCTGAGTTTTCGATGGTGGCGAATGTGTTGGCGGGTTATGAGCTCCGTTCGACATCTAAGACTACGGAAGAGATCAAATACGATATTGAGTATCTGAGCAGCGATCTTACGCTGCGCCTCGGGTCCGATGTCTTTACCGGCGCCACCCTAGAGGAGTTGGTCGATGACATCCGCGGTGTCAACGTCACCTTCCCTACCGGCGACCCTTCGAGTCTGTACGATGCTTCGATCCGTTACAACAGTGACGGTAGCAAGACGCTCACGGTAGATCTACTGAATGCGTCCAGCATCCCGGCGGATAGCTCGCTGGAGGCGATCGCACTGGGTGTCCATTCACACCCCGGCAGCTTGATATTTGATCTGCGTGTCGATGCATCATCAACACCCATTACGGTCGATCTGAGCCATCTTGGTGATCTGCCACTGACGAAGAAATATACCGGTGTTGAGATTGCGCGTGAAATTACCAACGCCATCAATAAGTCCTATGGCGATCAGCGCTATTTCGACTTCACTACACTCAAGCCATCGGAAGATGCAGTCACTGCAAACCTATTCCGTTTGAAGGTCGGTGCCATTGAAAAAACCATCTCGCTGACCGAGAACCAGTTTGATGTTGCTGACCTTTCACAGGTCAAGCTGGATGAAGCTATCTCGGCGATGCAAGCGGCGATCGATAAAGAAATTGATTTCCCAGCTAAAGTTACCGTTGGCTACGACCCGGTACGCCAAACCTATACCTTTAAGGCAGCCGGTGATACCTCGGTGGCTATTCGCTCCGCCACACTCGCACGTAATGATCTGTTTGGCCTGAGTTCGGTCGGCGCTGCCGTCGATGCTGCTACAGGTGCATGGGGTGTGGCTGTACTACCGAACGGTACATCCATCATTGACTCGGCTGATCAGCGTTATGGCGTCGAGGTCAAGTTTGATGAAGCCAATAACGCCTTCACGATTTCTTCCAGCACGACCGGCGATACCTCGAGCATCGAGATTTCTAAGGCCTCTGCGTTTGCCTACTCGCTGTTCGGATGGCAGCGTGGTGATACCGCTGTCAAAGTAGATACGTCTGCCACCCCGGTGCGCGGGATTACCTCGCAGCCAGCTGTCTTATCAGGGAACACCATCGGTATCAACCTTGATAACAAGTTCCGTGTCGATGGTTCGAATAACCAGTTTGTGGTGACCGTAGATAACGTTACCGGCTTGATCACCATGCCGGAAAAAGCAGACTACACGATGGAAGAGTTCCGTCAGGAGCTGGAGCGTCGCGTCAATGCGCTGGCCGATAACTTTGGTCGTACCGTCAACGGTGTGACTGTAGAAATCGATCAAAAGCCTGGCACCAACAGTAAGTTCTTCAAGTTCACCACCGGTACTACCGGGGATGAATCTTTCCTCAAAGTGTCGGCTAACTCGATCTGGGGCTTGAATGATCTGCCTTCCGCACGCGGCAGCACCAGTAAGTGGATCGAACCGCCGCAAGCAAAAAATACCGATGGCTTCCCGCTGTACGTCGACCGTGACGGTATGGAGACTTCGGACCCCGGGACGTTCTCGGAAGATGAAACACGCGATCTGTGGTCGCCAATTTTCCTCGACAAAGGCGAACTGACCTTTGACACCGCTGGTAAATTGTTCTCACCACAAGAAGCGATTGCATTTAAGTCCACCACCATTGGTGCTTCCGGTGCGACGCTGCAGTTCTCGATTGATTACGCCTCGTCGACCCAGTACTCGTCGCCGTTTTCGGTCTTGAAGCAAGATCAGAACGGTCGTCCTGAGGGTGATCTGATTGGTGTGGATATTGGTGACGATGGTCTCGTCTCTGCGTCTTACTCGAATGGTTCGCAGAAGTCACTGGCCAAGATTGTGCTGGTCAACTTTGCGGCACCGACGGGTCTACGTCAGATTGGTGATGCCAGCTACTACGCTACCTCGAAGTCGGGTGATGCGAAGTACGGCGAAGCGGGTTCGGCCGGTTTCGGTACCGTACGTGCCGGTGCGCGAGAGCGTGCCAACGTCGACCTTACCGCCGAGCTGGTTGAATTGATTACTGCCCAGCGTAACTTCCAGGCTAACGCCAAAGCGATTGAAACCAACAATACGCTGACGCAGGCCATCATCAACATCCGAAGCTAAGCCTAAGCCCAGCCTAAGCCAAGCATAAGCAAAGCAAAAAAGGAACCCTGAATCATGGACCGCTTAGCCTTTACCGCCATGGCGTCGATCAACGAGCGACGCCTGCTACGTGAACAGCTGAATAACGAGCTGGCCAACGTCTCGACAGTCGGCTTTAAAAAAAGCTACGACAACGCGATGGTGGCGGTGAAAGCCAAAGGCGAGGGTTGGGATACCCGTATCCAGCCTTACATCGAAAAGATGAACGCGGTCTCACTTGAGCAGGGTTCGCTGATGGCAACGCTGAATCCCATGGATATCGCGCTCAAAGATAAAACCGTGATGGGTGTGCAGGCCAAAGACGGCACGCTGGCATTCACACGGCGCGGTGATCTGAAGATTGGTGCCACCGGCGTACTAGAAAACGGCTCAGGTCATCCGGTGTTATCGGAAGACCGTGCGCCGATCACGATACCGCCTGGCTCCATCCTGACCATTACCGAAGAAGGCGATATTTTTGCGCGCACACCGGTGCAGCCACTGCTCGACCCTTCGGTACTGGTTGGCCGCATCATGATGCGAGATGCCAGCGGGATCACGCTGCAACGCAGACCCGACACCTTGTTCGCGCCTTACCCGCAGTTTGCAACAGCAAATGGCGACTTTGCGACAGGGCCGATACCCACACGGATTGTCCCAGGGGCGCTAGAGACCAGTAACGTCAATGTAGTCACCGCCATGGTGAAGCTGATTGATTTCTCACGCTCGTTCGAGACCCAGGTACGCACCATCAAAGAGGCTAAGTCACTCGACGAATCGGGTGCCAGTATGTTGAAGGCACGCTAATTGCATAGGTAACGGAAAAGCGACACTCGAGAGGAAAGTATGGACGCATCAATGTGGGTAGCAAAAACCGGTCTGGACGCGCAGCAAATGCGCCTGACGGTTATTTCGAACAACCTGGCCAACGTAAACACCACGGGCTTCAAGCGCGATCGCGCTATGTTCGAAGATCTGCTTTACCAGAACGTACGGCAGGCCGGTGGTCAAACAGCGGCCGCGACACAAGCACCGACCGGTTTGATGCTGGGTACCGGTACCCGAATCGTCGCCACGGAAAAAATTCACGCCCAGGGCAATATGATCAACACCCAGAACGCGCTGGATGTCGCGATTCAGGGTGAAGGGTTCTTCCAGATTCAGCAGCCCGACGGCACCCTCGCTTATTCACGCGACGGTACTTTCAAACTCTCCAACACTGGCCAGCTGGTGACCAACTTAGGTCAGCCACTGGTACCAGCGATTGCGATCCCGGGTAACGCCGCATCGGTCACGATTGGCCTCGATGGGGTGGTATCGGCTGAATTGTTTGCTGGTGGTGGGGCGCAGCAGTTAGGTCAGATTCAGATTGCACGCTTTGTTAACCCGGCCGGTCTGACGCCACTCGGTGACAACCTCTACAAAGAAACCGTGGCCTCGGGTGCAGCCGTTGTGTTGAACCCGAACACGGCACCGGCAGGTCAGCTACGTCAGGGCATGTTGGAAGCATCTAACGTGAACGTGGTCGAAGAGATGGTCAACATGATCGAGACCCAGCGTGCTTACGAAGTGAACTCGAAAGCCATCTCCGCAGCGGACGGCATGCTGCGCTTCTTGAATAACAACCTGTAATCGCGCTGACATGAAGACGGCCTGAAGACGGCCTGGAGAACAACGATGAGATTTATGAAGCCCGCAGCGATCACGATCGCAGTGCTCATGCTTGCAGCATGTGCCAAGCCAATGCCGATGGCACATTCGCCCGACTTTGCGCCGGTACAGCCGCTGCCACGCGACACCAATACATCGGCGACAGGCGCTATTTTTGCCGCTGACAACACCGATCTCTGGCAAGCCAAGCGCCGTAGCTATCGGGTTGGCGACATTATCACCGTCTTACTCAGTGAATCGACACAGGCGGCTAGAACTTTAAACAACGAGACCAGCCGTGAGTCGAGTACCGATGCGATACCAGCTGGAACATCGAATGCGATTGCTAATGCCGCACCCCTGCTGAACGGGTTCAATGCCGGCGGCGCAGTCACAACCAATAGAGGCACCGGTGTCGCTGATCAACGTGCTTCGCTGACGGGCTCGATTGCCGTCACGGTCACTGAAGTACAAGCCAATGGCAACTTGGTGATTCGTGGCGAGAAGCAGCTGTCGCTGTCCGAGGGTGGTGAAGTGATTCAGGTGGCCGGCATTATCCGCCCCGATGATGTCAGCGCCATCAACACCGTGCAGTCGCGTCGCTTGGCCAATGGTCAGATCACTTACAAAGGCGTTGGCGATCTCGCTAATTCCACCCGTGCTGGATGGGGCATCAGCGCGCTCTACAAGTACTGGCCTTTCTAATTAGGACACCGCCATGATTCCACGTTATCTGCTGATAATGGCTTCTGCCCTAGTGGCGTTCTTGATAACGCCGCCCGCGCATGCCGATCGCGTCAAAGACCTTGCGTCATTGGCCGCAGCGCGTAGCAACCAATTGGTTGGCTTCGGCATTGTGGTTGGTTTGCAAGGGACGGGTGATGGCGCTGCCGTGCCAATTACCACGCAAACCGTACGCGCCATCATGAACAAATTGGGCGTCGGTTTGGACGGCCCACTAACAGACTTTGAACGTGCAGCCGCAGCGGCTGGTCGTCTAGATGTGAAGAACGTCGCAGCAGTGATGGTGACTGCTGAGTTGCCTGGCATGGCCAAGCCTGGTCAGCGTATCGATGTGAACATTGGCACGCTCGGACAAGCATCAAGTCTGCGCGGCGGCATTTTGATTCTGACTAGCTTGCGCGGTATTGATGGCGAGGTCTATGCCATTGCCCAAGGCTCGGTCAACACCACCGGTATTGACGCTAGTGCAGCTGGCTCCAAAGTGGCGATCGGTGTGCCTACCTCAGCACGCATTCCGAACGGCGCCACCATCGAACGTCTGGTCGATAACCCATTCGATAAAACCGATGCCGTCATGCTCAATCTGCGCGAGCCGGATTTCACGACCACCCGCGCCGTTGTCGATGCCATTAACACGACTTTTGGTGCTGGCACTGCCAACGCGATTGATGCTGTCTCCATCCGAGTGCGTGCGCCGATGGATATGTCGCAGCGCGTTAGCTTTGTCAGTATGGTCGAGAACCTCGATGTCACCCCGGGTGAAGCACCTGCGCGTGTAGTCGTGAACTCGCGTACCGGTACCGTTGTGATCAGCCGCAATGTCAAAGTGACACCCGCTGCGGTTTCTCACGGCACGATTTCTGTCGCCATTGCGGCCACTAATGAAGTCAGTCAGCCGAATGCATTTTCTAACGGCCAGACACAGGCCGTACAGAACGCCAATATTGCTGTCAATGAACCGAATAAACCCGCTTTCCTGTTCCAGGCTGGCGTAGATTTGAGACAAGTGGTTGATGCGATCAACCAGGTCGGCGCATCACCTTCGGCATTGATTGCGATTCTTGAGGCATTAAAAAGCTCGGGCAGTTTACGAGCTGAATTGGTCGTGATCTGAGGATGACACCCCATGGCTGACGCTCTCGACAATCTGGGTATGGCATCCCCGCAGTCCTCACTGGACTTCGCGGGGCTCGGTGCTTTGCGCAGCAAGGCGCAGCAGCATTCCGATAAGGCTCTGCAAGAGACTGCAACGCAGTTCGAGGCGATGTTCATCCAAGAGATGCTGAAGTCCATGCGCGCCACCGTCGAAAAAAGTGATTTGATGGGGTCGGATGTCGAAGACCAGTTCACACAGATGTATGACCGCGAGCTTTCAGTTGCGCTAGCCAAGCGCAACACCATGGGTGTGGCCGACATGATCATCAAAGCGGTACAGCGTAATAACGCACCACCGCCAGACTATGTCACCAAAGCCACGCCAATGCCGATCAACATGCCGCAGCAAGGTATGCCGGTACCTGGTGCTAAAGCACCGCTACCTTTGCAACGGCCAGAACGTTTTAATCTCGACCGTCGCCTCGCGATTCCCGCCGCAACTCCCAAGGGAGCGGGTGAATGAGTGACCTGCTCAGTATCGGCAGCTCGGGCGTCGCTGCTTACCAGCGCGCGCTGACCACGGTTTCCAACAATATTTCAAACGTTGGTACCGAGGGCTATGTACGGCAAGAGACGCAGCTTGCCGAAAACATGCCGCGCCAGCAGGGGCGGGTGTACTTGGGTACGGGTGTCAATGTGGCGGGTATTAACCGCGCCTATGACCAATTTTTAGAACAAAACCTCCGCAATAGCACCAGTGAACTGAACACCCAAGGCCCGATGGTCAACTACGCCAACCGCGTGGTGGACATCATGGGTAGCGATACGGTGGGTCTGAATAATTCGCTCGACAAGTTTTTTGCAACCGCACGTTCTTTATCGGTTGATCCATCGTCCATCGTACTGCGTCAGCAGTTTTTGCGTGATGCTGATGGCCTGGCTGCAGGCTTTCGTGAGCTGTCGAATCAAATGACGACGGTTGATACCGAGACGCGTGATGCCATTAACGCACGCGTTGCTGATATCAATACGCTGGCGGGGCAGATTGCCACCGTCAATAAACAGATGGCCAAGCATCCGCTGGCCTCGCGCCAGCCACCTGATCTTTTGGATCAGCGCGATCTGTTGCTGACCAAATTGTCGAAGCTGGTCAAGATCAACGTCACCACGGCGCAAAATGGTGCAGCAGATATTAGTATTGGCACGGTAGCGAGTGCAGGCAAGATTGTGGTTGGCGATCGATCAACAACACTCATGGCGCGCTTCGATGAGAAAGATCTCTCGCGCGTTGCCATCGTTCTCGACCCTTATGCCAAATACCCGAGCGAAGTCGCCGGCGTTAGCTCGGGCGAGCTCGGTGGTTTGATGGGTTTCCGTGAGCAAGTGCTGCAACCCAGCTTCGAGGCTCTCGACAATCTGGCGACTATGGTGTCTGGGGAGTTGAACCAGATTCACGCCAACGGTATCGACCTCGATGGCGAAGTGGGCAAGCCCTTATTCACCATCGATAAAATCACTCGCATGGATCCGCTCGAGCGCACTATGGTCCAGATCGACCGCGCTTCGGCAGGTATTCGGGTAGTGATTGACGACCCCAACAAAATTGCCGCAGGTGCTTTATTCCGCGTCATCGAAAACCCGAACAACCTGTCGGGTACCGACGCGGTACTTACCTACGACCCATCGTACGCTGATCCTAGCCGCGTGCGCTCCTTGTCGCAGGTACTGAAGAACAACCCAAATTCATCCGCGGGCATCAGCGCGCCAGCCGATCAGTTACTTGGCCAGATTCCATTAGGTGCATCGAATTGGTCGGTGTTTATGGATAACGCCACCGACAAACAGAATATTCAAGTACTCACCCGTGATGGTCGTCACTTGCTGGGCGCACCAATTACTGATGAGGCTGCACGTCGTGCACTGCTCACCACCAACAACGGCTTCATCCAAGGCACGACGTACTCGGATACCTATCTCAACGAGACCGATGAGACCGGGTACAAGCAGATGTCGATGTTCTACGGGCTGAAGTCTCTGACCGGTTCGCAGTATGACCAGGCAACTCAGTTTTCAACCGAGCACATGGTGGTACCCAGCACCATCGAGCGCAAGGTATTGATTGGCCAAGTCATTCCTGCTGATATCCAAATGATCGAGGCAGACCGGCTGACCATCAATGGCCATTCATTGCCCGCGCTCTACCCAACTGCACCTGCACAAACTATTCAGGCGAGCGATATCGCCGAGTGGATGAATAAGGCGGTTGAGAATGATGACCCGCCGGTGGCAGTGAATGCAATGACCACAACACCGGATCTGACTAGTATCGATCCGGAAGAAGGTCTGTACATCAACGGCGCTGCTATCCCGCCTCAAACCGGGCGAACACTGTCCGACTTGGTATTGCAAATCAATTCGCAATATGCGAGCGATACGAATGTCTTCGCCACGCTGAATGATGCCGGCGATGCTTTAGTGCTGCGTAATGCAGAGGGCTATGGTGGTAATGATATTCGTATCGGTGGTATGGATGCTGACGGTAATATCACTACGCAAACGTCGTATCGCGGCAAGCTGAATTTTGGTCAGCTGAGCGACATCACCATCGGTTACGGCACTCAGGGCAGGGCAGGCGATTTAGCGCCCCTCGGTCAGCCCCTCGGCGAGTATTTCACCGGACTGATGCCGATTATTCCAACCGCTGCACGTATTGGTAGCACTCGCATTCCGGCGGGTGTGGAATCGATTGCTGCGAACACGCTCACACTCAACGGTGTCACGCTGGGTGGTATTGATTACAACCGCCCGCTCAAAGCGCCCGACCTCGCAGCCTGGCTGAACGCCACCGGCTCGACTTTGGAGCCACCCGTCGTGGTGCGAGGCGTCAACCAAATCAAGGCCAACGCCGCGCTGATTAAAGAAGGCTTGCAGGAAGATCGCCCGCTCGTAGTGAATGGCGTGGCTATCAGCGGCAATGGGCCAGCGGGCACATTCAGCAACACGCAAGAAATTGCGGCTGCTATTAATGGTGCTGACACTGGCCGTGTAGTCGCCAGCCTCACCACACAAAACCTCTCGCGCGATTTGTCGATTAATGGCACCCCCATCACCGGCTCGCTGGCTGATGGTAGCTTTGTCGATCGTACTGAACTGTTGGCCAAGATTAATCTGGCTACGGGCACGACCGGCGTTACTGCAACGCTGAACGCTACCACTGGCGATATCACGCTCTCAAATGCTAATGGTGAAGACATCATCATCGGCCCGCTCGACGATGGCAATGCATTAGGCGTAGCTAGCGGTACGTATTCCAAGGTCTATGCCGAGATGGATAAATTCGGCAACCTGTTGATTAGTAATGGTAGCGGTGCAGATATCTCCATCTCAACGCTGTCGGGTGGTGCCAATATTCTCGGTGTCGGCAACGGAACCTATCGCGGCACGGTGGAAATGGGTTCGGATGCCGAAATTCGTTTCGGCTTTACCGATGAACATGTGGAGTCTGGCCCTGCCGAACTCGCCAAACTCGGACTTACCGGTAGCTACGATGCCAGCATGGCGGACCCAGTTACGCTGAATGCCAAGCGCATCGATGCGCTGCGCGCAGAGAAATATGACGTCACCTTTACCTCAGAGAAGCAGTACCAGATCACCTGGCGCAATCCATCGACCGGTGTAATGACGGTGCTGGCTGAGCGCGAGTACGACCCCAAACAAGGTATTGAGTATCGCGGTGTACATCTGATGCTGAATCGCCCACCAGTGATGGGCGATACCTTCCTGATCGATGGTAATCAAGACGGTACTGGCAACAACCAGAACATGCTCGACATCGTTGCGCTCCAGACCAAGGGTGTGGTCGGTGGCAGCGGTGGTCGAACGATTTCACAAGCGTATGAAGAGCAGCTCGGCCGCGTGGGTAACTTCGCCAGCCAAGCCAAAATTGCGCAAGATGCCTTGAAGGTCGTGAATGACCAAGCAATCGAGTCGCGCGACAAAGTTTCCGGTGTCTCGCTGGATAGCGAGGCAGCCGATTTGATTCGGTTTCAGCAGGCCTACCAAGCTTCAGCCAAAGCCATGCAGGTGTCGGGCGATTTGTTCGATGCCATCTTGCAGGCAGCGCGCTAGTAGAAAAAGAGAAGAGGGACCCTAAGCCATGACACAAATGTCGACCAGCTTGAAGTTTGATCGGGCGATTAGCCAGATCGGCGTAACGCAAGATCGCGTGTCAAAAGCGCAGATGCAAATGACCGAGGGTAAGCAGATCCTCAAGCCCAGCGACGCGCCCGACAAGTCTTCACAAATCTCGCGCCTGAAATCGGCTATCGATCGGCAGGAAAGTTATGTCTCCACCATCAAGCAGGTGCGCGACAAACTTTCGCAGCAAGAATCAGCCTTAAAGGGTGCGACTGAGGTCATGTACCGACTGAAAGAACTCAGCGTACAAGCGGCCAACGATACGTATTCTGCGGCTGACCGTAAATCGATGGCGATTGAGGTCAAAGAATTACGTAACCAGATGCTCTCGCTGGCGAATACCCAGGATGTGAACGGCAACTTCATTTTCTCTGGTACGCGGGTGGGCAGTCTGGCCTTTGCTGCTAACGAGCAGGGCAGAGTGGTGTATCAGGGTGACCAATCGGTTGCTTCGGCAGATATCGCCGACCAGAACGTGGCAGATACCAACCGCCCCGGCACCCGGCCGTTCGACAAGATTGTGCGTACCGATGACAGCGGCAAACCCTATGGTGTGGGGTTTTTCGAGGCAGTGGATGACCTGATCGCCGGTCTCAATACCAATAACATCAAGACCGTGCAGCGCTCGGTCGGTGAAATGGCGACCATGCAGCAGGGGCTGTCCGATAGCTTGGCTTCGATCGGTGCCACCGATAACAAGCTGGAGAACCAGCAAGCCATCGCGGATGAGAACCTCTTGCGTATGCGGACTCTGTTATCAGATGAAGAAGATGTGAACTTCACCGAAACCATTACGCAGATGAACAAAGACATGCTCTCGTTACAGGCTGGGCAAACAGCGTTTGCCAAGATTGCTGAGTTGAGTTTGTTTAATTACATACGTTAAATAAGGAAAGTACTGTTTTGAGGAAATACTGGATGCCGGCCTGCGCCGGCATGACGATTGGAGAAGCTCAAGTTGTTTAAAAGTCGTCACTCCGGCGAAGGCCGGGTTTAGTAAGACTCAAGTCGTTTAAAGGTCGTCACTCCGGCGAAGGCCGGAGTCCAGGAAAATCAAGATACTTAAATTTAGTAGTACCACCTTGAAAAATTGACTCAAGCTTTTTGAACACACGCCGATTCTAATGACTGATACGGCGGCAAAGCGCCGAAAACTGCCATGGCCACTAGCTCTGTAAGCAGCACCAGCGGTACCTCAACCGCTGCCGACATACAGGCAGCGAACAAGGCTGCTGCGCAACGACTTCTCACATCGCTGAGCGCGGGCTCAGGTGTCGATGTGGCTTCGCTTGCCCAGAACTTGGTCGATGCCGAGCGCATCCCCAAAGAAAACGCGATCAACGCGGAGATCGCCAGAAACGATAACAAGGTCAGCGGCTTGGCTGCGGTCAAGTTCATGTTGGATGAGTTCAAGACCCGACTATCCGAGCTTAAAGATAAATCCAGCTACAACTCGCTCGCCGCTTCCAACAGTAATACCAGCGCGCTCAACATCACGACGAGTAATGCGGCCACTGCCGGCAGCTACAGCATCAATATCAGCTCACTGGCCAAGCCACAGCGCAGTATCTCCAGTACCGGCTTTGCCTCGGCGACCACACCGATCAATGGCGGCTTACCCTTCGACCTGACGCTAGGCTCCAGCCGGGCAGGGGTATCGACCGGTACCACCACCAACCTGCCGGTACATATTGCACGTATACAGGCGCCGAGCTTCGGCACAACGCCGGCAGTGACTGACTTCACTGAATTCAAGGTAACCGTAGCTGGAGTAGCCCAAACCTTTACCCCCAACCCGGCCAGCGCGACGCTCGCGGATCTGGCTGCAGATCTGAACACGCAGTTAAGCGCCTATGACAACACGTTGAGCGTGACGGTCGATAGCGGCAACTTGGTCATCAGCAGCACAGATCTCAGCAAGCGGATTTCCGCGGTTTCATTAACTGCAGACCCAGCCGCCGCCGGTGTGGATGACGGCACGCCAGTGAACCCGCCGTTCCCGACCTTCATGGCGTCGTTATCCGGCGTGAGCTTTGGTACAGCGGCCTCGACGACTGATTTCAAGAACTTCTCTCTGACCGTAGACGGCAAAGTACTCAGCTTCCGGCCACAGCCAGGAGATACCAGCCTGACCGCTTTGGCCGCAGATATACAAAAGCAGCTACGCGGGGTAGATGGCACCGATGAGTTGACCGTATCCGTATCCGGCACCACGCTGCAGTTTTCTTCAACGAATACTGCGCGCAAGCTGACTAACCCGGTGCTGTCGCAGTCAACAACGATCAAACTTGATACTGGCGCCAGCGTGGGCACTCCGTCCGGCACCGGTAACAGCATTTCAAACATCAGCTTTGGTACATCGCCGCAGATCACCGATTTCAAGTCGTTCACTGTAAAAATCGGCGAGACCACGCGCACAATTATTCCCGCACCCGATGCGCCGAACGTCGCGGCATTGGCTGCTGATTTACAAAAGCGCTTGCGTATTGTCGAGCGTAACGACGATATCGTGGTGGCTGCCAACGGCTCAGGCATCAGCATCAGCTCGAAAAGCGGCAAGCAGATTACCCAAGCGGCGCTCACCCGCCAGAACTACGGTGATTCCCCCGAAGGGATTGTTGCAGCCATCAACGACGCCAATAGTGGTGTTAAAGCTGAGCTGATTAACGACGGCTCGCCGGGTACACCTTTCAAGATTATGGTGACCGGTGCCACCGGCGCCTCAGAGACATTTGCACTCAACTCAGCTACTGGCTTGGTGAACTTCGCTACCGGCGCCGAGAACGAGGCCAGCGATGCGCAGCTATCCGTCAACGGTATCAACTACACGCGCAAGTCAAATACGCTTTCGGATGTAATTGGCGGCTCGACCATTGAACTGAGGTCGACCACCACAACCGCAGCCAGCGTCGTGCTCACCCAAGATACTTCCGCCATCAAAGAAAAGCTCAAAGCGCTTGTGGTGGCCTATAACGATGTGGATAACATCGTGAAGGAAACGACAGATCCTGAGTCTGAACTCGAGACCTACGGTAAAACCCTGGTTGGTGACGGCACAGTAAAACTGATTCGGCAGCAGCTGCGCAGCATGTTCCTCGGCCAATCCAGTACCGCAGGTACGGCGATCACCAGCATGGCGGACTTGGGCTTCAAGACCGACCAGAAGGGCGTGCTGTCATTGGATGAAGCTAAGCTCGACACTGCACTCAAAGATAATTACGGCGATTTGGTAAAAGCGCTCACCGGCAACCAGAGCAACGTCAGCGCATTAAGCACCCAACCCGCAGGGGTGATCGGCGATACCGTGCGTCGGCTGACGCAGGTGCTTGCCAATGATGGCCCGCTGGTATCCAAGACCACCAATGCCGAAACCGAGAACTCTAAATACAAAGCAGATATGGAGAAACTGCAACGCCGTATGGAAACGCTGCTACAGCGTTATAACCAGCAGTTTGCAGCCATGGAGAGCTTAGTCGGCAGCGTCAACGCGCAGAAGACCAGCTTGAAGTCGACCTTTGAAGGGATGATGGCGGCGTATACCAAATAAACAGATGAGTCTCTTATAAACAAATGAGCGTCAACCGCATCATTGCCAATTTCAAATGATCGTAACAGCGTAATACCCACGTTACGCATGGCGGCTAAAGTTTGCCGCCCCACCGCCGATACCCGTATATGAACGGGTGCATTTCGTCTCTTTTCCCGTTCTGAGAGGATGAAATCATGGCGCTAACCATACAACCAGGTACCCCTACTACTGTCCAGCCAGTCGCGGCTAGGCCGGTAGCCGAGGTCGCGCAGGCTCCACAGCCCGCACCCACCCAAGCTGAGCAAGTAGAACGCCCGGTCGTCGCGCCGCCCAAAAAAGCGGAGATTCAAATCGACCCCGAGGTGATGCGCAAGAACCTGCAGGAAGCGATCGACCGCATCAACAAAATGGTGAGCGATGGCGGGCGTTCGCTGCAATTCAGTTTTGACGACAAGGCAGCCACGCCGGTCATTCTGGTCAAAAACCGCGAGTCCGGTGAAGTGATCCGCCAAATTCCTAATGAAGTCGTGATCAAAGTCGCCCACAGCATCGACGATTTGAAGGGAATGTTGCACAACCAGGCGGTTTGACCACGAAAGCTCTCAAGTTTAAAAAAGTACTGCCGATCATTGAGTCCGTGAGGGATAAATTCCTCAGGTTTTGAATAGAACGCATTGGACCCTTAAAGGAGAACCACCATGTCCGTGATTAACACCAACCTTAACGCGCTGGTTTCGCAAGAGTCCTCGCGTGCCTCCAACCTGAAGCTGTCGCGCTCGATGGAGCGCCTGTCAACTGGTATGCGGATCAACTCCGCCAAAGACGATGCTGCTGGCCTGTCTATCAGCAACCGTATGACTGCGCAAGTTCGCGGTATCCAGATGGCGATCAAGAATTCGAACGATGCAATCTCGATGAGCCAAACCGCTGAAGGCGCATATGGCCAAGTCGGCAACGTTTTGCAGCGTATGCGTGAACTGGCTGTTCAGTCAGCCAGCGGCACTGTGAGCGCCAGCGACCGTTCGTCGATCCAGCTGGAAGTTGATCAGCTGAAAGAAGAGATCAACCACATCGCTGATACGACTAACTTCAACAACTGCAAGTTGTTGGATGGACAAAATCAAGATGTCGTTTGATTCGGTACGAGCAAACCATATCGGTTCGGATATTCAGCCTTCGCTGACAAGCCTTTCCGGTTCGGTCGGAGAGCGGGGCGCGCTGGCTGATGGCGATTTGATGATCAATGGCATCCAAATTGGCGTCAGCTATGCAGATGATGACAAGCTCTCTACAGCCTCACAAGCTGCGAGTGCAGTCGCAAAGGTAGCGGCGATCAACCGTATGTCGGAATCCACAGGCGTTACCGCTAAAGTTGCAGAAAACGTCGTATCGGGTACGGCAATGGTTGGTGCTGGTGTTACTGGTGCGATTACGATTAACGGCTACGCTACCGCGTCTGTTACCACGACGACCGATACAGCATTGAGCCGTAAACTGACTGTTGACGCGATTAATGCTATCTCCGGCGCAACCGGCGTGACTGCCACTAACACGGAAAGCGATAACGGTGGTGTGGTATTGACCGCTAAAGATGGTCGAAATATCGAGCTAACTTTGGGCGGCACCATGACTGCAGCGGCATCCGGTCTCGCAACTGCGTCTACTTATGTCAGTAAGTTCCACCTCTACTCCGTGGATGGCTCCGCGATCAAACTTGACTCGAAAGAGGATGTGCTGACGACGAGTCGGACTGACGGCATCACCAAGGCAGGCTTGCGGATTGGCACCTTTGAAGGTGGTACCGCTAGCACCAGTACTGCAATGCGCGCAACGACTCAGGAAGGAACTGGCGGTGCTTCTACCAATACCGTAGCAGACGTCGCAGGTGTGTTGAACGGTGATACCTTGGTGATCAACGGTATTGCGATTGGTGGGGCTGTGGCAACTGATGATCAGTTTTCTTACCAGTCCACCACAAACACTACAACCGGTAGCCAGCGAGCAGCGAGTGCGATTGCAATTGCTGCAGCAATCAACAAGCAGACTGATCGGACAGGCGTTAAAGCAACTGCCGAAGCTAACGTTATTCGTGGTAACGCGACTTGGTCTGCTGGTGGTGTAACTGCTGCGACCGTAACTCTGAATGGCGCAACCCTCACTATCGACACACGTGATATCGATACCGTTGTAGATTCGTTCAATGAGAAATCGGGTCAGACAGGTGTTACCGCCAGCCGTTACGGTACTGCACTGGAGCTGCGCGCTGCTGATGGCCGAAACATCACGATCGGCGCAAGTGATGCATCGATCGCAAATCTGGGTCTAGCCGGCACAGGAATTCAAACTAATGGATCAACTTCCTTAGTGACGTTCTATTCCTCGGTCAAGCTCGAGTCGGATGAGGCATTTAGCGTTGAGAGCGGTTTCGAAGGTGTCTTAAACTTTGAAAGACTTGGCTTCCGTCGCGGTACGTTTGGCGGTGCGATCGGTGACAAAGTTTCGGAAATCAACGTCACGACTCAGCAAGGTGCTAGCGATGCAATTAGAGCGCTGGATGCGGCGATCAACCAGGTATCGGGAGCCCAGGCACTATCGGGCGCACTGAACAACCGCTTGGATGTGATTGTCAATAATCTGTCGGAAGGCTTGCAGAATATGTCAGCATCCCGTAGCCGTATCTTGGATACCGACTACGCGACGGAAACAACCGAGCTGGCGAAGCAGCAGATCATCCAGCAGGCTGCAACCGCGATGCTTGCTCAGGCGAACCAGCAGCCTCAAGGCGTACTGGCTCTGCTCAGATAATCAGCAGCGCTTTTCAGAAATTAGCCGGGGTAGCGATACCCCGGCTTTTTTTCGTCCAGAGAAGTCCAGAGGTAGAATTCAGTCAGAAACAGAACTGACCCGAGAGTGAGTAATCGTTATGGCAATTTCTCCAGATTGGATGCGCGCGATTCTAACTGCTGAGCCATCGCACGCCGAGGAGATGCTTAGTGATTTTCTAGAAGCCGATACTTGCCAGCTAGATGATCTTGCCTATCTTGGCGCAATTCTTGCCCCACGCGGATTATTTGGCCTTGCAGAAAAAGTTTTCGCCAAATGGACGGTGGTAACCCCAAATAACCCTGAGCCTTGGACTAATCTTGGGTTATGCCTTAGTCGTCAGAAAAAATTCAAAGAGGCTCGAGGCGCTCTTGAGCATGCGTTAGGGCTCGATCCAGATTATCTGCCTGCCATGAACAACATAGGCGAGGTATATCAAGAGCTGGGTCAGAACGACCTTCAATTGAATAATTGCCTACGCGCAGTGAGCAAATACCCGGATTCTGCACTGGCCTTCAATAACCTTGGCTCTGCGCTCGTGGAAAAGGGAATGTTTGAAGAAGCAAAGCACGCCTTTGAAACGAGTGTGATGTTGGATCCATCTTCATTCCTAGCAAGATTCAATCTTGCCAAGGAAGCTTCTCAGGCGGGAAACGTTCAATCAGCCATTCAGCAGTTGGAAAACTTAAAGGCTGGAGATTTCGCTAAAAATCAGCGCCAATCCGATATGTTAGAGCTGCAACTAGGAATCGAGTACCTGATCTGCGGGCGAATAAAGGAAGGTTGGGCGCTTTATGAAAAAGGCTTTTCGCCAGCAATTCCAGCTTCCCTAGCGCGCGGGCCGCAACGACAGTTTTCGGTGCCCATGTGGGACGGGCAGAGTCTTTCTCCAGGCGAGCGGCTGATGATCTGGCGGGAGCAGGGCGTTGGTGACGAAATCCGGTTCGCTACGCTCATACCCTTGTTACCGCAATCGGTTCGAAACAATCTGGTGCTTGAGTGTGACCACAGGCTGGTGAACCTATTTGCGAGGTCGATGCCGGAAGTTAGGGTCAGGGCAGAGTCACAATCGATGAGCGACTTTAGTTATCACCTTCCAATCGGCTCGCTGCCTCGACTATTGATGAGCTCGGTGGACGTTCTTCGCGACGCGCCACCCTTGCTTAACCCTGACCCTACAGATGTAGAGAAATTCGCAGATAGGTTAGCCAAGTTCAAAGACAAAAAGCTGATCGGGATTTGCTGGCGCAGTCATAAGCTATCAGCTACTAGAAACAAAAAATACACGGCGCTTGAGGATTGGCGCAGTGTTTTGTCAATTCCTGGGGCACTGTTTGTGAATTTGCAGTATGGCGAGTGCGAGGAGGAGATTCAGCAGATCGAGCGTGAGCTTGGTATTCATATCCTACGCTGGCAAGATCTAGATCTGATGAATGATTTCAGTGGTGTCGCTTCACTGATAAAAAATCTGGATCTGGTCGTATCGATTTCCTCAGCTGTAGTGCCATTAGCGGGAGCAGTAGGCACACAGACGATCTCCATGACTCGCCAAAACTGGGTTTTGCTGGGGGAGACAAATACCTACCCGTGGTTCCCGTCAGTGATGCCAGTTGTTGTGCCGCATGGTGAGCCAATGGCGGCAGCATTGCCGGTGGTTGCAGAGCGGGTTCGAGGCTTTATTCAGGTCTGAGGGTACGGCGCCAACACTAATCTGTGCGAATGAGCACGCGATGATTTCATGCAAATTTAGCTCGAAATGGGCAACGAAGCCTGGGAAGTTAATGAACTCCGTACCTAGAGCTAATGTACGCATTAGTGCTTTTGCATCCCAAGCATGATAATGAATAGAGTACTTGGCCTGTTGTAGCTGAGCCGCACGCGCTTGAGCATCTACTCCTTTTAGGCCCTCTACCAATGTTGCCCATTCCAGATAGTGCGCTGCCCGATGCTTCTCCGAACCATCCAAGAAGTCCTCCACAAGATGCTCGAACGGTGTGACTTGCCGGTGGCGATCAAAGGTAAAGTCGCGGTTAGGCACCGCATAAAACAGCCGCCCACCTTTTCTTAGCTTGCTTGCATGTACAGCCAGCGTACCTAGAAGGTTTTCGCAGTGTTCAAGCACATGGTTCGCTATGATGAAGTCGAGACTGCCTTCATCGAACTTGTGAAGCATTTCACCATCATCGATTACATCGGGTGACCGTAGCTCACGGTGTGCCAATTCCGGATATTCATTACGAAGGTCTTCAAGGCTCAACCGGTCAACATATATTGCTTGGGCACTTGGGGGTAAATCAAGTGGAGTACCCAAAGCGCCGATCTCAATACCAATGCCAGAGATATAGCGCCGTGCTATGTGAGCTCGCAAGATACGTTTGTCATTCACTGTACTCGGAACAGACGTGCCGGGCAGGCTTATAAGTTTAGGAATGGATGAGTTTGAGGACTTAACCAACAGGCTTTGATCGAGGTTCATATAGGTTTCGTTTTTCAAGAGGTTAAATTCCAATTTTTGGGGCTTTTTTGTAAGGAATAGATCCTCGCTGCATTACTACAACGCTGTCATAGAAAGAGATCGAAAAAGTGTGTCGAGTAATAAAATCGGGCTGAATTTCGCCACGAGAGTGATCAGCATTAAGGCTATCAATAAAGTTCTTTGCTACATTGATAAACGTACTTGGATTACTTATGCCCCCGCCGAACTCCTCCCAATAGGCAGTGTGCAAATCCTCAACAATGTAGATACCGTTTTTAGGCAACTTCGGGTACAGATGCTCAAAGCTAGATACGATATCGAGCATTTTGTGACTACCATCGTCGATTACGATATCAGGCACGCCGAATTCTTTGATAATTTGATCCAAGAAATTCGTATCTGCTTGGTTTCCTATCCTTACATGGATTCCGTCGGCTTCGTGGGCTTTGCAAAGAGGATCGATATCTATGCCAACCACAGTGGCGAGCGGACCAAAGAAATCCGACCACATTTGTAGTGATCCGCCTTTGCTAACGCCAATCTCGAGAATTGTGATTGTTTTGTTTCGATATTCCGCCAAATGGCGCTCATAGATTGGAAAATAATGAGCCCACTTATGAATAACTTTTTTTGAATTTGTCTGAAAAGATTGCCAGAGGTTCATAAATACTCCGATTAGCTGAAATTTTTCTTGCCAAAATTTAAATAGTGAAATCAGTACGATAAAATTTGATACATCGTCATCGGATAAAAATATTATTGAAATTAGGTGCTTATATTTTGTGGATCCGGCTGCGCAAAATAAGTCTGCCTAAAAAAAACTCGAAACAGTAGTTAATTGAAATCTTGGATAATCATTTCAGTTTTTTGTGAAATCCATGCTTTTCCCACTCCGAATGTTCAAAGAAAGCGAAAGGTTTTTCACTTGACTGAGTAAATTCGAACCCTAATTGATTTACTAATTTACAAACTCCAATTTCTGCAGCAATGCACTCTTCCTTTGTTAATCCACAAGGAAAATTCTTAATTACTTGAATAGCCTTTGCGCTAAATGCCCAAACGAGGCTTCTAAGATGAAGGCCATTTAATCCGGGGCGAATTCCCCAAGCCTGGAAGCAGGACAAATACAAATCAACTCTATTGCATAGAGTATTATTGTTATAGGGCAATTTGTAATTGAGTGAACTCTCGCGAATTTGCTCCCACGGGAGATTCCACTTGAGGTTGAGAGATTCGCCGATCATCCCTACCTTTTCATCAGCAAATTTCTTCGTGTAAGCATTTACAAAGTCAGAATCCACCAGTGTACATTCGTCTTGTAAAAAGATAACGTGCGAATCAGAGTCGCAATATTGAATTGCCTCAGACCAAGCACCTATATTCATTCCAAGGTTTGCTCTTGTGATCGTTAGATGACCGTCATTTTGAAATCTAGATTGAGTGCAGTTATCATCATTTATTACGATCAGAACCTTATCGACTAAGTTCTCAATTTGAGAAACCAATCTGTTTAGATCTTGTTGACCCCTTGGCGCGTAATTACTGATAACGGCTGTTAACTTTTTACGCATGGCAAGCAGCGACCAGCACCTGCTGACCAAATTTATTTTCGATATTTGAAGTTGATACCTTAATACTCGCATTCTCAAGATTCAGAGATATTTGGTCAAATTTATCTAGTCCAGATAATGCTTCTGATCTTAACTTAGCAAGGGAGCTATCAGGACGATATCCACTTGCGTGGACCTTAAAACCGCTAATTTCTAGATATTTAGTAAGAGTTTTTGTCGAAAAAAATCTTATATGCGTTTGATCCATTAATCCCGTTCTCTCATAGAAAAAATTTCCAGAGAAAAACTTATCTGCCAAAGTAATATTTTCTATATTTGGTACGCTTATCAAGAGAAATCCATTTTTAGAAAGAATTTTTTTCAATTTTGATAGAGCAGTCCATGGGTTGTATAGATGCTCTAATACGTCAGATAGAATTATCACATCAAAAACTTGTTGGTTTGATTCCAAAAAATCTTCAACTGTTTTGTGGTGAAAGGTAAAATTTTTGCCTTTGGATTCTTGGCTATTGCAGACATCTACTCCAACCGCAAGTTTTGTATTTAATTCTTTAGCAAAAAAAGATAAATTTGTTCCATCTCCGCATCCAAATTCTATGACTGATTCAAAGTCACATTTTGGCAGCAGAGAAATCAGGTCGAATCGTTCTTTTGTATTGTAGTTGCTTAAAGTGGTGACTAAGTTTCCGTAATTCTCAAAAGCCCCTGGGCGAAAAAATGGAATCTCTGGTTGCATATCGACTCTTTTATCAGATGAATTCAAATAAAATTTTACAAGTTCAATAAAAATATTTTTGGAAGGTTATTTATTTTATTAAAAACAATTTTTTCCTAAATAACTCATGTTAATTCGCCCGCCGGTTAGACTTGCTTTCAAATATTGCTTGAATTTATGACGTCGCATATTGGATAGTGTGTTTTGTTTCCTTTGCGATCATTGATGCCCATTTTTGGCGAATTTTTTCATCCGTGTAGTTTTTGGAAATTATGTTCTGTGCGATTTTCACTTTTTCGAAGAGTGGCGCTGGATCTGTAATCGCAGACATAATTTCGTTACTCCGCAGGTTCATATAGATATTGCTAAACGATTGGTATGAATCTAGGGGGTCGGCGGCTGTCGGCAAGCCCAGTGCGAGGGCTGTGAGTAGCCGGTTCGAACTTGCGCCACTTTTCAGAGGGTCGGTCACTCCAGCTGGAATCCAACACATATCAGCTAGGTGCGCAGCTTGAACCATGTCGTCGCGTGACCATGGCACGATATTGATTTCCAAATTATCCAGATTTGGTCTATTCAAGATTGTTGTTAGCTCTTCTGGAAGCGGGTATAAATTTGTCATCGCAATTAAGCGAGCGGGGTTTGAATAGCTGTACCCGTTACATAGGAAGTCGATCAAGTACGGTAGATTTGATCCATGGCCAAACCAAAGTGCCGTTGGTACAGCATTTCCCTTTTTTCTTGGCGCCAGGATCGGTACTTCAATGGGGTCCTCAATAATCGAAGTTGGACCGTTATAGTGCGATGCTAGATTTTGAACAAGCATTCGCGATGAGCATACAACGTGATCGCATAGGTCAAGCGCAGCTCTGTAAAAACATGCGTTTTCTGTGTTTCTAGCCAGATGATGATCAGTGTAGTCGACGATAATCTTCGCGCTGGATTTTCGGCTTTTCAGCCTATTTATCCATCGCTCTGCCCTACCTTGATCAGAGATGTTGTCAATTTTCCCAACTACGATGACCTCCGGAGATGGTGCTACATAACCATCGGGAAATTGATTTGTGCAGCCTGATTCTCTAGCCGCGGTAGCGCCGACGGCAGCTCTTAGCCGAATTGACGCTAAATTGCATGTTTTCAGCGTTGATATTTCTTTTGTGATCAAAGGTACGAGCCACTCGATCAGCATGATGCAGTCCCTCTCTTTGGTTCGAGTGGCGTTATGCCGCTTCTCGCTCTTTTGTGACTTCTACCAGTGCGGCCATTTCATCCAGCCACAGATCCGCAAAATCACAGTTCATCTTGTGTTCAAACCATGGCCCACCCAAGGTGTAATGCACCGCTTTTAGCTTTTCGTACTGCGGCGCATACCATCCTTCAAGATAGTTCCAGCCTTTGTCCAGCTCGCCAATTTCCGAGTCATTAAGCCAATGCAAGCGATGCAGGTAGGCAGGCTCGGCTGCATTTACAACCGCAGGTGTGAGCGCCCGCACGGCGGGGTGGCCGCAGTCGAACACCATGAAGGAAGACCAGTTTTTTCTAGGGTAGGGGTATTGAACGCAGCCATCCATCTTCGCTGTCTCTTTTGGCTGGTAGTCGTGCTTGACGACGGATACCGCTTTGGTGGGATCGATTTCATCGATAACACTGCGGATATCTGTCAGGAATAAGAAGTCGCAATCGACAAATACGGCGTAACCCTGCTCACCAGCGAGGTGAGGCGTCAGAAACCGAGTCAGGCTGAATTCGGTTGCTGCAAGTGTGTCTACCGGGCGTTGATATAAGCCTCGGGCACGCAGTTCCGATTGAACTAGCGGGTGGACTTCGACTTGAGTTGGGTCGGTACGGCTCAATATCGAGTGGCGACATACTTCCCATGCAATGTCTTCCCTAGGATCCCAGCCCACATAGATTTTCAGCTTCATCGCTTTCCCCATAAGGATTTATAACGAGGAATCAGCAATTCGCGTGCCAGATGGCTTGATTATCCCCGGGCGACTAAGTGGATTCGTAGTAGCGACATGAATTGCCGTAGCGGCATAGATTGCGGCAAAAGCTTGCCGTTTAGTTGAATGCTTATTGCCGATTTCAGGAAGAACAGCGCTAGACACATTCGCGTGCAAGCCCTTGGATGATTTTAGCGACCTGTGCGACCGGTTCGCTCCAGTTGCCGGCAGTACTTTGGCGTAGTAGTACCGCGCTTGGGTACCAGCGTGAATCCATCGAATTGAGGTGCCAATACCAAAGCGGTGTGTGCCATGGCAGCAGGACCAGTGTCGGTTTTCCGAGGGAGGCTGAGAGATGCGCTGTGGTATTCGATACGGTCAGGACGATATCGCAGGCATCGATTAATGCGGCGAGCCCGTCGATATCTAATCTGTTATCGATGGTATCGAGTCTTTGAATATCGACACCTTCGGATGCTTTTAAAAGGGATCTTTCTTCATTGGTATCCCCGTACTGCAGGTCAATAAAGTCGATGTTTTCCGACTTCAATGCGGGGAGCAGTTGACTCAGGCTGCACGATTTATTGGCGCCTTGTTCAGTACGCAAGCTTTGCCAAGATAGTCCTACGAGCAGGCGGTTCGGCTTTTTTAATTGGCGACGTAGGGTTGTGGCTCGTGATTTGTCGCACAGCAGAAAAGGGCTGCGAACTTTTTTTAAATCTTGTTCAGATGTGCGCAACCAACGGCCTAGGCTAGCCATCGTGATCTGGGCACCAAATAGGGTCTCACGCTGATTCAACCCAGTTAGCTGCGCCGGTGTGGCAAACATTAGTCGCGGGAACGAGCGACGAAATAGATCAATAAGTCGATCCTCGGCGCAAACTAGGCATTCGATACCAGCCGACTCGAGGTCAGCAAGCATCCCACCATAAAAAATCTGGTCGCCCAGGCCCTGTTCAGGAAGAACCAGAAGTGGCTTCGATGGAATGCATCCATCCCATTCAGGTGCCAGCCTCGGAAGCTTTTCGAGCTTGGGGTGGCTGTTACCCAGTTGTTGGTCCAGCCTGCTTTCGTACAGCTCCCAAGCCTCCGCTAGTCGGCCCTCGGTCAGCAAGGCTATCGCCTTGTTGCTCCGGCCGATGGCGCTTGTCGGTTCCAGCGCGAGCAGTTGATCGTAGTACTCATGCGCCTTGCCAAATTGGTTTAGCTCCTTGTAGATATTCCCAAGTTGCTCTAAACAGGTAATGTTCGAACGGTCGAGTTCGAAAGCCTTAGTGAAAGCATTAATCGCATCCCCGAATCGGCCGAGTTTTCTTAATGTATTGCCGTAGTTGTAGTAGGCCAGTGCTGGTTTTGGGATTCGGCGAATAGCGGCCGCGAGCAGTCGTTCAGCTTCTTCAAAGCGATCCTGCTGAAACGCAGCCACGCCAAGCATATGAAGGGCGTCTGGTTGGGTGGGAATTAGTCTAAGGACTTCTTTGTAAGCAGCTTCGGCCATGGCGAGATCGCCGGCTTTATGATGAGCTCGACCCTGCAAGTAAAGTTGCTCTGCCTTGCCAGAGCCGGATTTTTGCGCAGGTCTCACCCCAACCGCTCCGATCTGAATTCATCCAGTGCTGCGCGCGCTACCTCGATAACGTCTTGCCATTCTCCACGCTGAGTCTGTCGTATCAGAACAGCAGTTGGATACCAAGGTGAGTCAGGGCGCTCACGGTGCCAGTACCAGAACAGCGAGGGCGAGTTAGGCAGCATGACGAGCGTTGGCTTACCGAGTGCAGCGGCGATATGTGCGGTGACATTAGAAATGGTAACGACGATATCGCAGGCTGAAATCAAGGCCGCCAGGCTATCAATATCATTTTTGTTATCGATATCATCTAGTCGCCGAATGCAGATGCCATTTGTCTGCTCAAATTCGCGGCGCTCGTCGCTGGTGTCGCCATACTGAAGATCGATAAAGTCGACCCCCGGCGCTGAGAGCAGCGGCGTGAGCCTCTCTAAGGTAATGCTTTTGTCTGCACCGAAGTCTGCGTTCTTACTGCGCCAAGAAACGCCGCAAACAAGCCGATCCTTTTTTGCGATTCGGCTACGAATATCTGTAGTTTTTACTGAATCGGCTTTCAGGTAGGGTGTACTTACATTGTTCAGCCCTATAGTGCTGGCCCTGAAGAACTTACCCAAACTACCCATATGGATTTGGGCACTGAAGGCGCCATGATTTAAGCATTCTTCAGTGTCGATGGCATCAGGTGATGCAAAGCGTAGGTTGGCGAAAGATCTGGCGAATAAGGGTACTAATCTCGGCTCAAGACACACGGTCGAGCCCGGTGCAACACGCTGCAGGTCCGCCAGCATGCCACCGTAGAAAATCTGATCGCCTAGGCCGTGCTCGGGAATAACGAGGATTGGCTTGTCTGTCGATTGTCCATCCCAATCAGGTGCAACACGCTCGATAGAGCGCGACTGACCAACGCGGATTGCCATATCCCAGCGCAAGCGCCAATCATAATGTTCCCAGGCATTGCAGAACTCGCCTGCAGCGAGTAGTGCTAATCCTTTGTTGAAGTGCGCATCTGCGGCATTTGGATTGATTTTTAGCGCAGCATCATAGTGCTGCACCGCTGCTTGTATATCACCGAGAGCAAGTAGCACATTGCCAGTCAGTGATAAAGCATCGGTATATTGTGACTGAAGCTTGAGTGCCCGTTTCAGGCTTTGCAATGCCTCGTCATAACGGCGTAAGCGATTTAAGGCATTTGCTCGGTTGTAATGCGCCACCGCTGCATTAGGAGCTAGCCGAACTACCTTTTCATAGCTGGCTAGCGCTTCATCCAATCGGCCGAGTTGTAACAGCGCACTGCCGCGGTAAGAGTGGGCATCTGGCAGCGCTGGTGCAAGTCCAAGTGCTGCTTCTTCAGCTGCAAGTGCATCCTCATACCGCCCCTGCAAAATCAGTTGCAGACCTTGCTGAACGAGTGCTGATGCACGGGCGGTTTTACCGCCCTTTACAACCGCATGCATGGTGTTACTGGATACCGGCCAGTGTGAGCGCTACGGCGTCGATGACATCCTCCCAACGACCGGAATCCGAGCGTCTGAAGAGTCGTGCACTTGGGTACCAAGGTGTGGTGTGTGAATCACGATGCCAATACCAGAACAATGCATCATTATTCGGTAGCATGACGATCACTGGCTTGCCAAGGGCGGCGGCCAAGTGTGCTGTGGTATTCGATACCGTGACGACGATATCGCAGGCATCGATCAATGCGGCAAGGCCATCCAGATCATTATGATTATCTATCTCATCGACATGGTGAATATTGACGCCATGTTGCTTGATAAATGCATTACGCTCTTCAGATATGTCGCCGTACTGAAGATTAACAAAATCAAAGCCCGCTAATTGTAATACCGGATTTAATGCCTCCAGGCTAAGACTCTTACCTTCACCGTGATCGGCATTTTTGCTGTTCCAAGAGATGCCGCAGACAAGTTTTTCTGAGTTCTTTAACTTTGCACGTAACTGAGCGACGCGGTTGGTGTCAGCCAGTAGGTAAGGGGAGTGTATCTTCGATAGCGATTCGGTATTGGGTCTATACAGCTTACCAAGGCTTCCGAAATAAATTTGTGCATCAAACCGTCTCCCTTCAAGTTGATCCGGGCTGATGAAATTCAGTGTCGGCATTGAGCGCTTGAATAGCGGCACCAACCTCGGTTCAACACATACGGTAGCGACTGGCACTTGGTTCGCAAGATCAGGCAGCATACCGGCAAAAAAGATTTGATCGCCCGGGCCTTGCTCATTAATGACGAGCAGTGATTTTGGCTGACCATGTCCGTTCCACTCAGGTGCGAGTCGTAGACGCTGACCACCCAAAAACTTGCGTACGCTGGTATCGCTATCTAGTCGGCGTTCATACAAGCGCCAACCCTCTTCAAGCTTCAGGTTATTCAATAACAGCAATGCGCGGTTGTAGTTGGCCTCGGCATGGGTGGGGTCTAGCATCAGCGCGCTGTCGTAGAAGGCCATTGCCTCTGTTACTAAACCTAGGTCTTTCAAGGTGCTCGCACAGTTTGCGTAGGCTTCCAGATAGTTCGGGTTCAGCGTGATGGCTGTACCGTAAGCGTCGATCGCACTTTGGAAGTCCTTAACATCACGCAGCACATTTCCATAATAGAAATGCGACTCGGCGCGGCGAGGCTCGGTAATAATTGCATGCTCCAGCATACCCAATGCAGCTTCATAATCGCCAAGCTCACGATTGCATAGCCCAATACCAATCATCGCTTCTACGTCTTGACCCAACAGCGCGAGTACGCTTTCGTGGGTTTGGCGTGCTGCTGCGTACTCTTCTATCTGAAACTGGGCTTTTGCCAGATTCTGCATGGTGTGAACAACGCCCGGGTTCATCTCCAGAGCCTGCTCAAACAGTGAAACCGCATTGACGTACTCTTTTAGATCGAAGTAGCACAGGCCCAAGATCGACATTGCCTGTGCATCATCTGGGCGTACTTCTAAATACTTATTAATACGCTCAATCGCTTCTGTTGGCCTGCCTGTCTGGTTGGCCAGCAGGCCCAGCAAGTAAGTCACTTCAATATAGTCAGGCTCTTCGCGCAGGATTTGCCGGTACATGAACTCGGCCATCGCAAGGTCACCTTGCTGATGCAGCTTCACCGCGCGTTTGAACTGATCGCTCGGTGGTGTGGGAATAAACGCAGCGTGGTGCGCAGCGGCTTTCTGAGGTGTGATCGTGTCTAGTGTGTTCATCCGTCGAGTCTCGCTGTTTGTTCGCGCATGTGCGCCTGGTTATTGTTTGGTTCTGCTTCTTAGCATTAAGCATGCCTACCAATTTATCGACGGGGTATTTCAGTAAGAGGCAATGCGCGGCCAAATCTGCGGTTATTTGCTGCCGCTGCGGCAATCCACTTCCGGTTTTAGGGCAGTTTTTTGAATAAACAATGCTTTTAGGGTGTTCTTGATTTAACTGGCATCGCTTTTGCTAATTGCCTTGCCAAACCGATCGGAGGTGTCGAATTGCTGAACTCGATACCACCCCGAATTACTGCAACAACCCTGCACAGGAGCTGAACGATGCAAAACCTCGCCCAAGTCATGATCTCTTACGCCGAAAAAGGCCAAGTCTTCAACATGTCTCAAATCTCGCGCTATTCGCCGGAGGAATTCCGTATGGCGATTCAAGCGTTGATGGGTGAGGGCCGTGATGAGCTGGCTTACGCGTTGGGTGATGCAGGTTTGGCGCTCCATCCAGAGAGCGAAGATATTTTGGCGATCACTAGTTTGTTGGCGGTCGTACGTGAAGATTGGCCGCAGGCCGTGGATTTGTTGAAGCAGCTTATCGAGATGCAGAGCACCAATGCCACCGCATTCACACACTCGATGCTGATTCGTTCATTGCGTTGCAATCTGGATTTGGCCGAGGCGTTTGAAGCCTGCGGTATTGCTTTATCGCTGTACCCAGAGCACCCGGAATTGCTAAAAGAATATGACGCATTGGCTGAGGCATTGGGCTTGGGCGCAGTTCAACGCTGAATAAGTAATGTGTTTAGCGGCAAGCGGCAAATCGGCGGCAAATCGCTGCCGGAAAGTCGACATAACTTGCCGCCAGCGCGAAGGTAAGTATTTAAGATAGCAATAATATTTATTAAGTCATTGAATTAAAACAGTATTTTGTTCTGGCACGGCGATTGCTTGGCTTGGTACAACCATAGGGCTATTTGCCCTTAACGAATAAGCAAGCTCAAGACGCCTGAAGGAGAAAAGAGCATGGCGGTCATAAACACAAACGTAAAAGCGCTGTTTTCGCAGTCGGCTTTGAAGCGCACTGAAGGTGCGATGTCAAATGCGATGGCGCAGCTGTCAACTGGTAAGCGGATCAACACCGCTGGCGATGACGCGGCTGGCCTTGCGATTGCAACACGCATGACCCATCAGATTCGCAGCCTGAACCAGGCCGTTCGAAACGCCGGCGATGCAATCAACCTGATCCAGACCGCCGAAGGCGCGACGAATGAGATCACGGACATGATGCAGCGGATGCGCGAACTCGCGATCCAGGCGGTCAACGATACCAACGAAAACGCGCAGCGTAGCTACCTCGATCTCGAGTTCCAGCAGCTGAAACAAGAAATCGTTCACATCGCCGAGTCCACGCAGTGGAACGGCTTCCCTGTGCTGAATGGTACAGCGGGTGAGCGTGTTGGCGAAATGCCGGTTTATAAAACAACCTCGGTCGGGCAGTTTGGTGAAGTGTTCATTACCCCGACGACCATGCGTACAGTCGATGGTACTGATGCAGGCGAAATGCAGACCCTGACATTTACAGGCACGCCTCTGACGGGTGTAATCAAGGTAGCAGGCGTCAATGTGACGATTACTGCTGCCGATGCAGCCGCTGGTCTTTCAACCGTTGTTGCAAAAGTCAGATCGACGCTACAGGCTGACCCTAGTTTTGATCCAACAACCTCGGGCCGCGTCATTGAGCAAGGTACTGGCGCCTCTGCCGGCGTTCTAACTTTTACCTATGCCGCCAACGATGGCGACATGGCTGATATCGCGGTCGATGTCGGCGCCACCGGACTGACAAGAGCAGTTGCAACTACACGCGATGCAATTACCGCCACTAGCGAGAGCTTCAGCAGTAATGGCGTGTTCCTGAAGAGCGGTGCGTTGAATTTTAGCGTCAGTACAACCGGTACTGTCACTGCCTCATTTGAAACTGTCGATGGTAAGACCATCGCGATGACGGGTTCTTCTACACCAGCCTCTGGTACAGTCACTTTCAGCGCCGCTTCAGGTAACAACAGCCAGGTTATTTCTCAAGATTTGACGTATACCTTCAGAGATTCTGTCGGCAACACTGAGGCCTTCACAAGTCGCGCAGTAGGTCTGGCTGTCTCTGTTGAAGGCAGTATCCCTGCGTTGCGCGCAGGTGACCTGCGTATCAATGGCATTGATATCGGCGCCTCGTATGCGGAGGATGATCCTTATTCGCCGGTGAATAATGCCTCTGGCTCGGCGATTGCCAAGGCCGCAGCCATCAATCGTATGGCATCAACTACCGGTGTCACGACAGGTGAGTCACAAACAATTACGTTAACGGGTGTACCGACTACCGGTACCATTACTGTGGGCGGGGTCGCTATTCAAATGACCTCGGCAGAGAATACGTCGGTACTCGCTGCTTCCAAGATTGCCCAAGCGCTGCGTAACAGCACAGCGTTCGGTGCCTCGTCGGGGCGGGTAATTAACTATGCGCCCGGTGGTTCGACGCTGTCGATCGACTTCCCGGTGGTTGACCGTAATGTGCCAAAAACTGAAGTCTTGCCTGGTACTACTGGCTTGTCGGCCATCGTCGACACTACGCAGGAATACACCACGATGCGTCCGGGTACGGGCGTATATGCCAAGGTGAACGAAAACGTTTTCACTGGTCAGGCGATGAGTGCAGAGTCTTCGGTTGAAGGCGTCGTGTTCATCAACGGCTATGCCTCGGCGGATATCACTTCGGTATTGAACAATACGCGTGCGACCCGCCAGCAGGTGGTGAGTGCGATCAACACGATTTCAGCCAAGACCGGTGTCAAGGCAATTGACAGCGGCTACGACTCGAAAGGTATTACCCTGGTTGCTGCCGATGGCCGCAATATCGAGGTCCGCTTTGAAACTCGTGAGAATGCCGATGTATTCGGTCGGCGTATCGGTTTGCGTCAGGGCGTACACAGCGCAACCTATTCGCTAGAATCCAAGATTCCAACGCCAGTGGTGATCTCGAGCGCGACTACAGGTGATATCACCCGTACTGGTCTGATCGAAGGTAACTTTACCAAGAACGAGTCGGTATTCAATACCTTCCCGCGCGAGATGGTAAATGCTCCGGTAGCGCAAGTCTCGTCTGTTGCTTTCTCTGGCAGCGCGACGGCAGCGACCGAGGTTTACCAAGTTACCATTAACGGTACGAGTTTCTCGGTGACTGCGGCGGCAGCGGATACTGCACAGTCGCTGCGCGGCAAAATGGTAACCGCCATCACGACCTCAGCATCGTATTCAACCCTGGGTGTGACGGTTGCTGAGGGCAGAACCATCGGCGAATTGCTGGTGACGGCTAGTACAGCGGGTACCCCATTCACTTTGTCGACCACCGCCTCTAGTGGCGCGACTTCGACAATGTCGACTGCCACGGTTGAAGAGAATCAGGCATCGCAGGCTAAGCCAATGAATGTCGATGATCTGATGATCAACGGTATCAAGATTCGTGCAACGACCACAGCGGATGACGAAAAATCCAGCTCGGTCGCGGCAAGTAGTGACCCAAGTGCTTCTGCAATTGCGATGGCTGCTGCCATCAATTCGCAGAGCCATGAGACGGGTGTTCGCGCACTGGCGAACCCGGTAGTCACTAAGGGCCTGAGCACAGTTACTTCAATACCGACTACGTCGGCTAGTGGTACGACGTACAACTTGTTCGTTAATGGCACTACGGTTCCCGTCGTCTTCTTGCAAGATGAAACCGGCACCGCTCGCCGAGAGAAAGTAGTCGCTGCGATCAATGCCCGCACTGGTCAACACGGTGTTACGGCAGAAGACAATGGTAGCGGTGTGACGCTCACGTCCGATGGACGTAACTTCTCTGTCTGGTATAACTCGAACGAAAAGAATCTTTCAGCGGCCAGCTTTGGTCTGGACAAAGGCGGTTCGGTCAAGCAGGTGTCACGAATCACTATGTCGGCAGGTGTTGCGACTGATACAGTCACTGTAAACATCAACGGTACCGCAGTCACCGCGACAGTAGGTGCTACCGGTAACGCGGCAACTGCGCTCAAAACAGCGATTGATGCCCTGATTACTGCCGGTACGCTGAAAAACATTGAAACAGCAGTTACCAATACTACCAACCTCGAGATTACCTCGACGGTTGCAGGCTCGCCGTTTACCTTAAGCGGTGCGAAGAGCACGGGTACGACACCGCCAACAGTTTCGCTGGCCACTGTGACGCCAAATAGTTTTGGTGATAACGACGTCACTGGGATCATTAATGGTGTCGCCACCTCTACATCGGCTCGTACGCTGTACAGCACCGTACGCTTGGTCTCTGATCCTGCGTTGCTGCCTAAGCTGCCTTCTCCAGATGGCGCGCCGCCGTCAGATCAGCTGGAAAAACTCCGCGCGACTGGCAAACCATTCACGATTTCTGTGGGTGACAAGGGCTACGGCGCAGACGGTAACTTTGCAGCACTGGGCTTCCAGGAAGGTACTTTCGGTGGCCGCGCTAGCGAAGATATGGATCCGCCTCGTGTTGGACGACTTGCTTTCCAAGTGGGTGCTTCGGCTTACGATTACATCACGATTGATCTGGCAGATTTTGGTAAGGCAGGCACCATCACCGGTGAGATTACCGGCGATGTTGACCTGAACGTCGAAGATCGTCGCGTTCGTATTAACACTCGTGACGGCGCTTCCTCGGTGCTGGCACTGCTCGATGACGCGATGGACAAGGTCAACGCCACCCGTGCGACTATGGGTGCGGTGATGAACCGGTTGGATCACGTCATCAACAACTTGTCGAACGTGTCGATGAACTTGTCCGAATCGCGTAGCCATATCGAAGACGCTGATTACGCCAAGGCCTCAACCGAACTCGCGAAGACACAGATCATGCAACAAGCTGCAACTGCGGTACTCGCACAGGCCAATACCAGCCAGCAAACCGTGCTGAAGCTGCTCGGCTAACCTGCAGGCGGGCCATAAGCCCGTTCTGCGCGTTACCGCAGGGCTGTGACAAAATATCCGCGTGATAAAAGCCACGTGGAGGGAAAATGAATGACCGGGTCAAACGCCTGGTATTCAGGTTGGTGCGTATCGTACTGATCGTACTGTTGCTGATGCTGGGCTTAGTGGTGATGTATCCGCAGCGGTTTCTGCCGCCGGGCATGACACTAGGTGATTTTTTTCAGGGATTACTGGGCGCGATTTTTTTGGCGCTGGTGTTTGCCGCTGCAGGCACACGTGCATGGATCGATCACCAGAAACGGAACCGCGATAAGAAATGAACGCTTCCCACGCCGACAGCGAAGCACCGAACTGCTGGCAGTGCCGGCATTTTTCGGTCAGTTGGGATCCGAATGTTCCCTATGCCTGTCGTCTGATGGGTTTCAAAAGTCGCATCATGCCGGCGATCGAAGTACTGCGCACCGATGGCGTGCGCTGTCGCGGCTACATGCGCAAATCAACGAATGGCGTGAACGGTATTACCGACCCCACTGCGGTTGGTGATTCCATGTCCAGCAATGCTCCTACTTCTGCAGCGAGCTCTGCGGCCATCGGGCCTTATTCCACTTTCAGCAAACTCGCATGAGCCGTCTGTTTCTCATCGTCTTGGTGTTTTTCGCGTCATGGTCAGCGCGGGCCGATTTGCCTGCAGCGATGAAAGCCATCGAGCGTGGTCATTACAGCACGGCGGTGCGCGCACTGCGTAAGCCTGCCGAGCTTGGCGATGTGCATGCCCGCAATAATCTTGGCTACTTGTATGAATACGGCCTGGGCGTTAACCGTAATCCGGAAGAAGCGTACAAGTGGTATCGGCTAGCCGCCGAGGGTGGTTTGCCAGCGGCGCAGTACAACCTCGCTACGCTTTATCTGCAAGGGCGCGGCACACCCATTGATCCACAAGCGGCGTTTCATTGGTATGAAGCCGCTGCCAAAGCAGGTTATTCCGACGCGGAGTACATGCTGGGCGAGTGCTATCGCACCGGCGCTGGCACCAAGCGCGATGGCGCCTTGGCATTGTCGTGGTACCTGAAGGCTGCTCGTAACGGCAGTTCCGCTGCCCAGCTAATGGCTGCATCGATCTACTACACCGGTGAGGGCTGGCGGCGTGAGCTGCCGAAGGCAATGGTGTGGGCGGAGTTAGCGCGCTTGAATGGCGAAGCTCAAGCGGTGGGGCTTGCCGTACAAATTAGCCGTGATCTGAATGACGCACAGAAGGCACTGGCGGTTGAAAAGGCCAGGCTGTGCCGGGATAGCAAGTACCAGGATTGTCCGGAGTAAGGGGTTTTGGCGGGCTTTGGGCTGACCTTATTCGCCCAGAGTGCTGAATACGCTCTGCAGCCGATGCCCCGCAAGTTCGGCCTGGCGCAGTAGCTGATTCCAGTCGTCAGGCGGGTGGCCACTCTCGAGCATTTTGCGAAAGACGCTGTATGCGTCATCGCTGCTCTCGTAGGCGCGCTTGGTATTGTCATCATTCACCCACGCGTAGACGATCATCTTGGCGGCAGCGTGGTATCGAAAAAACAGGCGGTACTGCTGAAAAAATTTGGCGCGGAACCAGTGTTTCCGATCATCGCCCAGCGTGCCCCCCTGTCGGTATTCAGCGCGGGTGGGGTCCTGAGGAATGACATCAAAGGCCAGGCGGGCAATAGCGGCCAGTCGCTTGGTGGCGTTCTTCTTGACGTAGCCAGTCGCATCTTTTTTCTTGAGTGCTTCGACTTGCTCCACCAAGGCTTCAACTTGCGCCATGAACAGCGGGTGCGCAAACACCATCCAGCCATGGATGGCCAGAGGAGCAGGCTTAGCGCCCTTCATTCATCGTCTGCCGACAGGGGTGCATTTAGATCCACATCCACCTCACCGACCAGTGACTGAACGCGTTGGACAAAATCGCTGCTCACCAATTGCAGGTGGCCGGGGTGCGTGGCGATGTCGTGTGCCAGAAATCCCAGAAACTGGCTAAGCACTGGGTCGTCGTTTTCGTTATCACTAGCCCGTGTCAGCACCACTTCGCCGCTGGGGCGGATGACGTACTGGATCTTGTCCCGCTTACGCAAACGCAGAGCGCGGCGCACCGTTTCCGGCACGGTGGTCTGATAACGGTCGGTCAACGTGGATTCGGCTTCAAGGGTGGCGGGCATGGCGTGCTCCTGTGGGATATATCTAATGTGGTCATGGTAATGCAACTGCCTTGTCAAGGTCAATGCAATTGCATTGTCTTGGTGTCTGAAAGCTGCTCGGAATGGCAGCAATGGTAATTTGACTCATAAACGAGTATTTTTACCTCTTATGAATCATTAATGAGTCATTCTTATGCCAAAGACCGCACATCGTCCACTGTCCCGCCATGCTCGAGCCGCCCTGACGCTGATGGGGCAGTCAATTCGTGAGGCCAGAATNGCCAGAATCTCTCGCGCGATGACTGCAGCCGAGTTGGCTGAGCGTGCGGGTATGTCCAGAGCGCTGTTACAGCGAATTGAGAGGGGTGATGCTGGTTGTTCGATTGGTGCGGTGTTTGAGGCGGCGGTGATTTGTGGGGTGCCGCTATTTGAGCCTGACCTTGACGCACTGAATCGTGAGGTCTGGCGTCGACAGGAAAAACTCGCGCTAATGCCTAAATCTGTTCATGCGCCAAAGCGTAAGATTCACGATGACTTCTAATCAAAGTGAACATCGCGCGTATGTCTGGATTTGGCTGCCAGAGGCTTCCCGACCAAAGCGTGAATTAGGCCGGGATCCAGCGTTTGGCGCACCCACTGTCGACATTCCGTCGCCCGCCACCCGGTCGACTTTTTCCTCCCCCGGCAAAGGCCTGCCGATCCGACACATGGCCTGAAAACCCTCATATTTCCTCAAGAAAATACTTGGCACACTGATTGCTACAAGGGAACCATCCCTTGTTCCCAGAGGCAATCATCGTGACGGCTCAATTCGAAAACTCTCATCCAGCGCTGTGGCTGGATCCCAAGGCTGCGGTCGGTAGCACGGAGCGCGAGCAGCTTGCTGCCGCTGGCTTGCAGCTGCTGCCCGTAACCACGCTTGACGACCTGCGCCAAGGCTTGGCGAAGGCACGTTTAGTGGTGATCCGGCTGATGGGCGATGTCGGCCTGCTGCAAGAGGTGAAGAAGCTCACCCAGTCGTTTGGTCATGATGTGCCGGTGCTGTGCCGCGTTGATCAGGGCGAGCTCTCGCTCGGCGTTGAGGCGATGCGGCGCGGTGCGTATCACGTACTGCCCACCAACGATTGGTCGGTGGATAGCTGGCGCGAAGCCCTGGCGCTGACGCCCAAGCGTGCTGAAGTGACTCAGCGCAACCCGCAAACCTTTGTATTTGTAGACCCTAACAGCCAGCACTTACTTGAGCTTGCGCGTCGTGTTGCGCAAACCGAGGTATCGGCCTTGGTGGTCGGCCCAACAGGTGCCGGTAAAGAAGTACTGGCGCGGGTACTTCACGATGCTTCGCCGCGTCGTAATGGTCCATTCGTGGCCTTGAACTGCGCTGCGTTACCTGAGCATCTGATTGAAGATTTATTGTTTGGTCATGAGAAGGGCGCATTCACCGGCGCCTTGAAAGAACACCGTGGTTTATTCGAGCAGGCACACGGCGGCACCATCTTCCTCGATGAAATTGCCGAGATGCCGTATCACCTGCAGACCAAGCTGCTACGCGTCCTACAAGAGCGCAAGATCACCCGTCTGGGTGGTCATGGTTCGGTGGAGTTGGATGTACGACTCGTTGCTGCGACCAATAAAGATCTGCGCGAAGCTATTAACAATCGCGAATTCCGCGAAGACCTTTATTTCCGTATCAGTGCATTCAAGCTGACGATTTTGCCGCTGCGCGAGCGTCCAGGTGACGTGCTGCCGTTGGCGATGCAGTTCCTGGAAAAATTCGGCCCTGCTGATCGTCAGGTGCAGTTGAATGCAACCGCGATCGAGCAACTGCAGCATTACAGCTGGCCCGGCAATGTACGTGAATTGCAAAACGTGATTCAACGTGCGCTAGTACTCAGCAACGACGATCTGATCACTGAAAACGAATTGATGTTCGACGAGATCGATCAACGCCAAGCACCACAGGGTTTGCCGGCATCGACGCAATCACATCTGATGCAGTACGGCCCGCGTGAGGTATCCGAGGCGCATCAATTGAATGCGAGTGCGATTGGCGATCTATCGACCGCCGTAAAGAGCAGTGAATACCAAGTAATTATGGCGGCGATTCAGTCGACCAGAAATCGCAATGAAGCTGCGAAAAAACTCGGTATCAGTCCACGTTCGCTGCGCTACAAGATGGCGCAATTCCGTGAGCTGGGGATGACCGCGAATGCGGCAACGAACAGCATGAACAGTATGAACGGCATGATCGGCATGAATGGCATGCACGGTATGGCAGCTGCTTAATAAGCTGAGGAGATAAGCGCCATGATTAACAAAATCAATAGCCAAACCAATATCGATGCGATGCTGGCCGCACTGCGCCAGCATCAAGTGGACTCCACCGGTAACAACACACCACCGGTACTGACACCGCCCACACCCGAAGTTGGCAAGCCTACCTTTGGTGAAGCGATCAAGTCGGCAGTCGAGCATACCAATAACCTCAGTACCTATTCAGGTACTTTGGAAGATGCGTATGACCGTGGTGAAGATGTTCCGCTGACGGATGTAGTGCTCGCGATGCAGAAATCATCGCTCGCGTTTGAAGCAACACTGCAAGTGCGTAACAAGGTTTTAAAAGCGTACGAAGACGTCCTGAACATGCCGGTCTGATGACCCGAACGACCCGAATATAAGCAGAGAGTAGAAACATGGCTGAAGCGACACTTAACCCAGGCGGTACACAACCGCCCATGCCACCCGGTGTACCGACACTGGCGGGTGAACCCGGTGGAACCGGCGTTCCTGCAAACACCGGAGCGGGCCCTCGGCCTTTGCCGACGGCAGTGCAGGGCGTTGCCAGCGGATTCTCCTCATTCCGCGATTGGATGGATGGCGTCATCAAGCAGCCCGCCGTACGTCGTGCGCTGTTACCAATGACCGTGTTGCTGGTGTTGGGTGTGACTGCTGTGGTGTTTCAGTCGACGCAGTCGATGCCGTACCGCCCGATCATGCCCGGCATGACAGAGAACGACAAAATGGCTGCGCTCGAAGCGCTGAAAGCAGGTGACTTCAAGCCAAAGGTCGATACCCAGAGTGGTCAAATTACAGTGCCAGAAGGGCGCTATCACGAAGCGAGAATTTTTCTGGCCGGGCAAGGTATTCCGAAAGAAGCCCAGCCGATCGGCATGGAGTCATTGAAAGACAAGTCGTCGATGACGACCAGTCAGTTTATGGAGCAAGTGCAGTACAACACCGCCATCGAGCAGGAGTTGTCGCGCTCCATCATGCAAATTTCTACGATTAAAGCAGCACGCGTGCATTTGGCTTTGCCAAAGCAATCTGTGTTTGTACGCGATCGCGCTACCCCGAAGGCTTCGGTGGTCGTTACACCGCATTCTGGCCGTGGTGTTTCAACGCCGCAGGTGAAAGCGATTGTGCATTTAGTGTCTTCGAGTGTGCCTTATCTCACCCCTGAAAACGTCTCAGTGGTGGATGACCAGGGCAATCTGCTGACTATGGATAACCCGGTCGATGCAGCGATGGGTCTGACCGTAGCGCAGATGCAGCACAAGCAGCGTACCGAAGAAACCTATAAGAACCGTGTGACTGAATTGTTGGGTCCGGTAGTGGGTGAGGCTGCGGTACAAGCGCAGGTCAACCTGACCATGGACTACACCACGATTGAAACCACGACCGAAGATTTTGACGATAAAGACAAGGGCGTGAAGCCACGTTCCGAGGCGCTGACGACCGAGCGTAAGTTCAAGCTGGATCCAGAAGGTATCCCGGGCTCGCTGACGAACTCGCCGCCGCCAGATGCTGATCTGACCAAGAACACCAATACTGACGAGAAGAAGCCGGCGACCAATGAAATCGTTACTACCCGGTCGACCCGTAACTTCGAGATGGACCGTCAGGTACGTCACACCAAGAATTCGCCAGGCACGATCTCGCGTATCACGGTGGCTGTGGTGGTTGCTGAGCGTCCTGCGCCACCGCCGGCTGATGGTAAGCCGCTGCCGCCGGGTGCGCCGACCACGATTCCGTATACCCAGCAAGAACTGGATCGTATGTTGAACCTTGTGCGTAGCTCGGTGGGTTACAACGAAGACCGCGGTGATGTTGTCACGGTGGCACCAGCTCGGTTTGAGACGCTGGCACCCGAGCCACCTAAGCCTTGGTATGCCGATCCAGATATTCAGAACGTGATTAAAATCGGCGTAGCGGCTCTCGTAATCATCGTGTTCCTGCTCGCTGTGGTACGTCCGATGGTGAAAGGCCCGACCATTAACCAGCAGATCATGCCGCCATACGGCCCGACGCCGGAAGAGGTCAAGCAACTCGAGGCCCAGGCGGCCGAAGAGGCCAAGGCCGAGCTCGAGAACAAGATGGCAGAAGAGGCCAAGATCGCCGAAGAGGAGCAAGCTGCGGCCTTGGCACTGGCTGCCGAAGAAGCCCGAATCGCCGAAGAAGCTGAGCAGTACGCTGCTGCCGAAGCTGCCGCGGTTGCCGAAGCGGCTGCTGCCGAGGGCGAGTATGGCGAGGATGGCGAGTTGAACGAGGATGAGCTAGAGCTTGAAGACGGTGAGAGCCTGGATGAGCTGCGTGCACGGATGCAGGCGATGAAGCCGAAGAAACCTACCTTCTCCGCCGAGATGCTGGATACCGCCAACAGCTATGATGACAAGGTTGCGCTGATCCGGATGTTGGTGGCGCAAGAGTCTGGCCGGGTGGCGCTGGTCTTGAAGAATATGGTCCGTAATTAAGACGGCCTACTAACCCCGGAACTGGAACTATCATGGCAGACGAACAGAAAGTCGCACCTAAAGCAGAGCAGACGCCCGAAGAACTCGAGGCGATGAAAAACAAAATGAAGCCGAAGAAAAAGAAGCCTACGCTTCCGGCTGACATGCTGTCAGATGCAAAAAGTTACGACGACAAGCTGATGCTGGTGAAATTCCTCACTGAGAAAGAAAAGGGCCGCGTGGTCCTGATGGTGAAGAATATGTTGCGTGGTATTAGCGACCCAAAAAAGAAATAACAAGTAGGACCCAAAGGAAAGTAGTCATCGAGGTAGATCATGGCAGATAACACAACAATTCCAGGAATTTCGGACGATCTCAAGCGCGAGCTAGGCGAGATTACCAATGTGCAGCGCGCTGCCGTCCTGATGCTCTTGCTAGGCGAAGACCTGGCATCTAACATCATCAGCTACTTGGATCCGAAAGAGGTACAGGAACTTGGTGCTGCGATGGTGTCGGTGGCCGATATGTCGCAAGAAGCGGTGAACGTGGTGCTCGATGAGTTTGTCGACATGCTCAAGAAGCAGACCAGTCTCTCGCTCGGCACAACCGAATATGTGGAAACAGTTCTCAAGCGCGCGCTGGGTCCGGATAAAGCGGCATCAGTGCTATCACGCATCATGCCCGGCCGAGCCAGTCGTGGCCTGGAGATTTTGCAGTGGATGGATGCACGCGCGATTGCTGAAATGATTCGTGGTGAGCACCCGCAGGTAACTGCGATTATTTTGTCGGTGCTGGAATCTGAAGTGGCTGCTGATGTCTTGGCCTTCCTGCCAGAAGAATCACGTGCCGAGGTTGTACAGCGCGTCGCTAGCTTAGATACGGTTCAGCCTTCCGCGATGGAAGAGCTGGAAACCATCATGAAGAAGCAGTTCTCGAATAATGCATCGGCATCGTCGTCGAGCTTCGGCGGCGTAAAAGCCGCAGCGAAGATCATGAACTTCACCAAGGTGGAGTTGGAATCTTCCATCTTGCAAGGCGTAGGTCAGATCGACGAAGAGCTGGCACTGCGTATTCAGGACAACATGTTCAGCTTCGAGAATCTGGCTGCGGTGGACAACCGTGGTATCCAGGCGCTGATGCGTGCAGTCGAGCCCGATATGCTGATGATCGCCTTGAAGGGTGCGACCGAAGAAGTCAAGACCAAGTTCCTCGACAATATGTCGAGCCGTGCGCGTGGCATGTTCGTCGACGATATGGAAGGCAAAGGCCCACTGCGTATGACCGAAGTGGAAGACGCGCAGAAGAAGATCATGCGTCAAGCCAGAAAGCTGTCCGAGAAGGGCGAACTGATCCTGGCATCGGGCGGAGCAGACTTTGTCTGAGGTACGCACCGCGCGCAAGCGCAACGAGTGGTTGCCGAATCGGATGTTCGATCCGACCACCAATCCGTTTGCGGTGCAAAACCTGCTCGACCGAACCGCGCCGCCGTTTGTCGAGCAGCGCGAAGAATTACCCGAGGCGATGTTTGGTGTCGACCCCCTGACCGGCGGCTACGTCGCTGCCGGGTTCCAGCGCGACAGCAGCCTCGATTTACCGGACGAAGATTTTTCTATCGACGAGGTGATTGCCGATCCCTTCGTGGCCGAAGATTCTGCCCCAGAGCCTGGGTTTGCAGCGGAGGCGGCGAGCGAAATCGGTGCCGAGTTCAATCCCGAGCTCGATAAGAATTTGAATGCCGCAGCAAAAGGTTTTGAAGCTGATGCTGATAGTGAGACGCTAGCCAGCGATGAGGCGGTAGCCAAGCCAGGCCCGACGAGTGAGGTCGAGGCATTTGCCGCAGCCACTGATGCCATCGTTGCCGAAATTTCATCGACTGACTCTGCTAGCGAATTAGCTACCGAAGGCGTTGCTGCACTATCCGACGAAGCTGATGCAGCTATCGGTACAAATACAGAAGCCAGCACACAAGTCGCTGCCGAAGACGGCACGGTAAAGCACCAAGAAGCAGCGTCTGCATTAGCCACAGAGGCCCACCTGCTCTCAGAGACGCTATCAGAACAGGCGGCCGAGCTACTTGAAGATGCCTTGCTCGATAACGAAGCCGTGATGCAAAAGGTCGAGGCCGCTCGTGCCGAGGCGCATGCACAAGGTTTGGAAGCGGGTCGCAATGAAGGCCGCGAATCTGAGCGTCCGATTGCGCATCAGCAGGGCTATGACGAAGGTTTGGTTGCTGGCCTTGAGCAAGGTCGCGCCGAGACCCAAACCGATGAACAAAAACGACAGCAAGCCGAGCATCAAGCCAAGTTAGATCAGCTGCAGACCGTCATCGATCAATTACAGCAGCTGGCCTACAACCCAGACGCGCTGTTCGAACCCCTGAAAAAACTTACCGTTCATCTAGCTGAGCAGCTGGTGCGAGGTGAGTTGACGCAAAGTCCGCAGACCATCTCGCGGCTAGTAGATAACGCTTTACGCGAATTGAACTCATCCGGTGATAAGCCGGTAGTAATTCATTTGCATGCCGACGATCTTGAAGCCTATCGTCCTACCGTAGAAAAATACGCTGATAGCTTGATTCTTCGACCTGACAATTCACTCGAGCGCGGTAGCGTACGTGTGTCGCTCGACGGCAGTGTTGTGGAAGACTTGATGCAGCGTCGTGTTGAAGGCGTAAAAAAATCTATCGCGCAAGCACCAGCACCAAGCTGGCGCACCGGTGGTAATCGATTATCAGATCGCTTGCAAACCGGTCAGCCGGTTGATGATGTGACCGTCGTCGACAAGCCCGAGCAGTCGAGCGACAAAGTATTAGAGACGGCCTCGCCGTCGGATGATCATGCTTGATTATGCCGAGGTGGTCGATCATCTGATCGCGCACACCCGCGTGCCACCCGCATGCCATACCGGTACGCTGGTGCGCTTGATTGGCATGACACTGGAAGCGCGTGGCATCATGGCGCCCCTCGGTGCTGTATGCGAAGTTGAATCCACCACCGGTGGTCATAAAGTACAAGCCGAGGTCGTGGGCTTTAATGACCAAACGCTATTCCTAATGCCGTTTACCGAAGCCGTGGGTATTGGTCCCGGTGCTACGGTACGCGTACTTACTAATTCTTCTGAAGCGAGTCTAGGCCCCGAGTTACTCGGGCGTGTGATTGATGCCTTTGGTGAGCCGCTGGATGGCGGCCCCAAACCTGATTGCAAAGACCGACTCGCTTTGCTGGGTCTGCCATTGAATCCTATGGAGCGTGGCCCTATCAATCAAGTACTCGATGTCGGCGTCAAAGCCATCAATGGCTTGCTAACGATGGGACGTGGCCAGCGTATTGGTTTGGTTGCGGGCTCGGGTGTCGGCAAGAGTTCGTTACTTGGCATGATCACTCGCAACACCGAAGCCGATGTCGTGGTGATTGGTCTGATCGGTGAACGTGGTCGCGAGGTACAAGCCTTCATCAACGAGGTACTTGGCCCTGAGGGTCGTGCCAAATCGGTAGTGATTGCTTCTCCCGCCAACGTATCACCCGTGATGCGATTGAAGGCAACGCATCTGACCCACGTAATTGCAGAGTACTTCCGTGATCAGGGCAAAAATGTCTTGATGCTGATGGATAGCCTCACGCGCGTAGCCCATGCACAGCGCGAGATTGGTTTAGCCATTGGTGAACCACCTACCGCCAAGGGCTACCCGCCCTCCGTGTTTGCACTACTACCGAATTTGATTGAGCGCACCGGCGTGGGACGGCATGGCTATGGTGCGATTACTGCGATTTATACCGTACTGGCCGAGGGCGATGACGCGCAAGACCCCATCGTCGATATCGCTCGCGCGTCGCTGGATGGGCAAGTAATGTTGTCGCGTAAGTTGGCAGATGCAGCGCACTATCCGGCCATTGATTTGAATGGTTCGATCTCACGGGTGATGCAGGGTTTAGTTTCGCCCGCTGACTTGAAGATGGCGAACCGAATTCGACGTTTATGGTCTTTGTACCAACAGAATCAGGATTTGATTTCTGTGGGTGCCTATGAGGCTGGCTCCAACCAAGAGATTGATCTGGCGATCGCTTTGCGTGCGCGTATTGAAGCTTTCTTGCAGCAAGACTTGCATGATGGCGTGGGTCATGAAGAGACCTGGCAGGGTATTCGTGAACTGGTGGGTGCCTGAGCGGCGCCGCGATGATCATGAAACAGACCACCTGGACAGTACTCGCTGAAAAAGCACAAACGGCCTTACGTGATGCGCAGCAGCTGGTGACGGATGCGCGCCAGCGTGTGGCCAAGCTTGAGCAGAGTCTCGCCCATCTTGATCAGCTACGTGATGATTACATAGCGCGCTACAACGAGACGCAGAAGGAAGCGCATTCGATTTCCGACACCATCACCTATCGTAAATTTCTGGAGCACCTACGCGGCTTGCGCGGGCGGGTCGAGGGTCAGCTACAAGACGCCAATCTCATGCTGGCAGACGCCAAGGCCGAGTTGGTGAAGGCGCTGCGTGAGCAGGCCAAAATGGACGCCATGGTCGAGCGCGACGAGCGCAATCAGGCGCTGGCAGTTGCTAAACAGGAGCAACGTGCTATGGATGAGGCTGGGCTGAGGTTGTTTAACGCCCGCTGATATTGATGCCGGGCCTTGCCAAATTTTGCCAAATCCTCTAAATTCCGAGGCATGGCAACCATGAATATTTCCCTCCCCGAGACCCTCAAAGAGTTTGTTGATGGGCAGGTTGTAGAGCGCGGCTACGGCACCAGCAGTGAGTATGTGCGTGAACTCATTCGCAAGGAGCAAGATCGGCAACACTTGCGTGGACTTCTGCTGACCGGTGCATCATCAGGCGTCGGCGAAGTTGCCGATGAGGCCTACTTTGAAGCTTTACGCCAACGAGTTCGTCACGCCAAGTCGGCGTGAAATCCAAGCGATCGATACCTCGCCCACAGGCGAGTAGGGATGTTGACGAGGCCGTTGACTACTACCTGCACGAGGCAGGCATTGATGTAGCCCTGGGCTTTGTCGATTCGCTCGAGAAAGCCTATCTTCACTTGAGTCGATACCCACAAACCGGATCATCAAGATATGGCCATGAGCTGGACTTACCCGGCTTGCGAATGTGGCCGTTGAAGGCTTATCCCTATCTCATTTTCTATTTGGAGCAGCCAGATCATCTCGATATTTGGCGGGTACTCCAGAGTCAGCGGGATATACCGGCTTGGTTGTGTGCGTAATCGATCACAGCTGTGCGGTTGACCTGCCGTAAATCTTGATCACGCATTACAATCTGCTTGTTTTTATAACAAGCCCTCGTCCCCCATGAATATTCTGCTGATCAGCATCTTCGTGATTGCCTACGCTGCGATCGCCTTCGAACACCCGATCAAGATCAATAAATCAGCATCAGCCTTGCTGGGTGCCGGTCTGTTATGGAGCGTCTATGCGTTGATGGTGGGCGAGGGCGGGCATGTCAGCGACCACCTCGGCGAGACCTTGATCGGTACCGCGCAGATCGTCTTCTTCCTGATGGGCGCGATGACTATCGTCGAAGTGATCGACGCGCATGATGGCTTCGATGTAGTAACCGCCCGTATTCGAACCACCAGCTTAAGCTCGTTGATGTGGCTGGTGGGAATCGTGACGTTCTTCCTGAGTGCGGTACTCGATAACCTGACCACTGCGATTGTGATGGTCTCACTCATGAAAAAACTGCTCGATAAACGTGAAGAGCGCCTGCTGTTTGCCGGGATGATAGTGATCGCTGCCAACGCAGGCGGTGCCTGGTCGCCGATCGGTGATGTCACCACTACCATGCTCTGGATTGGCGGTCAGATCACCGCATCTTCGATCATGGGGGCCTTGATTCTTCCTTCGCTGGTCAACCTATTAGTACCTTTGGCGTTAGTCAGTTATCGCCTGCGCGGCAAGACTGTCGTCGAACCAAAGCAAGACCCTAATCATCCCCAGGGCGCGGGTACGTCCGAGCGCGAGCGCAACATCATGTTTTTCCTTGGCTTGGGCGTATTGATCGCGGTGCCTGCTTTCAAGACCATCACCCATCTACCGCCATTCATGGGCGTATTGCTTGGCTTGGGCATACTCTGGTTAGTCGGTGACCTCTTACACGGTAATAAAACCGAAGAAGAGCGCGAGCACCTGAACCTCACCAGTGCGCTCAATCGCATTGATATGGCGTCTATTGTGTTTTTTATCGGTATCTTGCTTGCGGTGGCAACGCTGGAGCATGCCGGTATCCTCCCTGCACTGGCAGGATGGCTTGATACGACGGTGGGTAGGCAAGATTTGATCGTGATGCTGATTGGTATTGTCAGCGCCATCGTCGACAACGTCCCTTTGGTCGCAGCGGCGATCGGCATGTACTCGCTTGAACAGTACGGTCCGAACGCATTTCTTTGGCAGTTTCTTGCTTACTGCGCTGGTACCGGCGGCTCTATCCTGATCATTGGCTCTGCAGCCGGTGTCGCTGCTATGGGCCTCGAGCGCATCGATTTTGTTTGGTATGTGAAAAACATCAGCCTGCTAGCGATCGGTGGCTACTTCGCAGGAGCCTTGGTGTACATACTTCAGGTCACATTACTGAGTTAAGCACCAGCCTTCTTAGGGTGCTGCCATTATTGGCAGCACCATCATTTTTTCCTGCGTCATGTCTTGCATGGTATGACCAATGCCGCCGATGCCATAACCTGATTGGCGGCGACCTGCAAAGGGCATCCAGTCAACGCGGAAAGCGGTGTGATCATTCATCATCACCGCTGAGGCGTCTAAACCGCGAAACGCCTGCATCGCAAAATCTAGCCGATTACTAAAAACCGACGCTTGAAACGCGTACGGCAGACTGTTCGCCAACTCAATCGCTTGCGCCGGATCGTCATAACTGTATACGCACACCACCGGCCCAAAAATCTCGCTGTTCGATACGCGGGCGCTTTGCGGTGGATCGAGTAAGACAGTCGGTGCATACGTGGTTGGGCCGAGTGCCTGACCACCGCACAACTTGTGCGCACCCATTGCCACCGCTTCGTCGACCCATTCAGCGACGCGCGTTACTTCACGCGGCCGAATCAGTGGGCCGCATTCGGTCGTTTCTTCAATCGCATTACCCACTACCAGCCGGCTCGCATGCGCTGCGATGCCCTCTGCCAGCGCAGCTGCCTGTGCGCGTGGCGCGAACACGCGCTGCACAGAGACACACACTTGCCCCGAGTGATAAAAGCCACCTTTCACCAGCTTGGGAATCATCATGGCGCTGTCAACACCGCTATCGACGATGACCGGTGCAGCACCACCATGCTCAAGTGCGCAGCGTGTACCCGGTGCGAGTTTGGCGCGCAGCATCCAGCCCACTTTAGCCGAGCCGATAAAGCTGAAGAAGGCAACCCGTGGATCGGTCACCATGCGTTCCGCGCTCGCCAAGTCACATGGTACAAAGCGGCACCACGACGGCGGTAAGCCGGATTGAATCAGCAGATCAACAAAGGTCTTGCAGCTGAGCGGTGTATCGTCAGCCGGCTTGACGAGCACTGGGCAACCCACTGCAATCGCAGGTGCGACTTGATGGACGATTAAGTTAAGTGGATGGTTAAACGCTGATACGGCTACCACCACACCAATCGGTTCACGCGTAGTAAACGCCAGCCTGCCAGCGGCAGCGGGTGTCAAACCCATTGGCACCTCATTGCCCACGAGATGGCCAAGCTCTTTAATACAAAGCTCGACACCATCAATCGCACGGGCTACTTCAACCCGCGCATCAATCAAGGGCTTGCCGCCTTCATCCGCGATCTGATGGGCAAGTTCCGCAGCGCGTTCACTCATCAGCTTGGCGCAGGTTTTTAAAATGGCGATGCGCTGATGTGTTGGTAGCCATTGGCTACGATCGCGGGTCAGGCGATGCGCATCTTCCAGCCAGCCATCGATGCTAGTCCATGGCACCAGATCAACGGTACCGATAGCTTTTTGGTCAAAGGGATTGACGACTTCAAGTGTGCTCATGATGGTTTCGTATTCATTTATAGGTCGATAGTCGGCATAGCGCACGATACATGCCGTATATGCATCACATACGTTATACGTTCGCTTTAGTGTCGCGCCTGCTGCTGATGATTTTTGCGCAAATCTTCGATCAACAGCTTACGGTTCATAGAGTAATCCACCGGGCAATCGATCAGATGAACACCACCATCGGCAAAGGCTTTGGCGACCACCGTTTTGAATTCGGCAGAACTTTGTATGCGATGGCCATGCGCACCATAGCTCTTGGCGTAAGCAACAAAATCCGGGTTACCAAACTCCAGTCCCCAATCGGGCATACCCGCACCAGCCTGCTTCCAGCGGATCATGCCGTACGAGCCATCGTTTAGAACCAGCACCACCAGATTCAGCCTCAATCGCACAGCGGTTTCTAGCTCTTGGCTATTCATCATGAAACCACCGTCACCACAAATCGCCATCACATGCGACTCTGGGTGCAGCATGGCAGCCATCATCGCCGAGGGCAGACCAGCGCCCATCGTGGCTAGTGCGTTATCCAGCAAAATCGTATTCGGTTGATGCGCGCGGTAGTTGCGTGCAAACCAGATTTTATAAACGCCATTATCGAGCGCGATGATGTCGTGATCGCGCATGACCGCACGAATATCCTTCACCAGCCGCTGCGGCAGCATCGGGCAGCGATCATCATCTTCTGCTTCAGCGATACGCTGCTCGACATTGGCCTTCACTTGTTGGAACAGACTGAGATCAAGCGATACCTTGCCTTCGAGCATACGCGTCAGATGGCTGATGGAAAGCGCCAGATCACCCACCACCTCCACCTGCGGGAAATACACTTGATCGACCTGTGCCGCACGGTAGTTCACATGCACCACAGTTTGCCCAGAGGGTTCCATGAAGAAGGGCGGTTTCTCCACCACGTCATGGCCGATATTGATGATCAAATCCGCTTGGTGAATATAAGCATGCAAATAATCATCATCCGACAGCGCTGCAGTACCCAAAAACAGCGGTGAAGATTCATCCACCACGCCTTTGCCCATTTGCGTCGTAAAAAACGGAATCTGCAGCTGATGCACGAAAGCATGAATCGCTTCGCGCGCATGCTTGCGATTAGCACCTGCACCAACCAGCACCAATGGATGTTTGGCCTTGACGATCAGATCAGCCACCGTCTGCAATACAGCATCCGAGGCTTCGGCGTAATAACGCGGGTGCGGTGGAATCGGATGTGCATCGCAAAGTTCTGCGGCAATATCTTCGGGGAGTTCGAGCAGTACCGCACCTGGGCGCTCTTCTTCAGCGATACGAAATGCCTCGCGTACGAGTGCTGGAATCGTATTGCCGTTAACGATCTGGCGCG
>JAPLQC010000053.1:3184-21025 GCA_026399895.1 Burkholderiales bacterium | reverse complement strand
GCAGATCGGCTTAAACAGCTGAACGATATCCACGATCTGGAACTGCCCCTGCTTGGATTTTTTGATCGGCTTTTGTCCGGTGATCATGATCATCGGAAAAGCGCCAAGATGTGCATACGCCGCGGGGGTTGCGAAATTTGTAGCGCCAGGCCCGAGCGTCGCCATGCACACACCGGCTTTGCCTGTGAGGCGCCCGTAGGTCGCAGCCATGAAGGCAGCGCCCTGCTCATGCCGAGTCAGGATCAGGCGGATCTTGGTAGACGTGCGCAGCGCATCGAGCAAGTCGAGGTTCTTCTCGCCGGGTACCGCAAATACATACTCGACGCCTTCATTCTCCAGCGCCTCGACGAATAACTCCGATGCCTTGCGCTCGTGCGCGTGTTGCCCCGATGCCGTTGTCATGCTTGCTTGCCTCCCAGGTCAGGGCGCGAGGCGAGGCCTGCGCCGGATGGTTATTGTTGTAAGACCAATGGACCGGCAGCGCCGGCACTGGCGGATCCTGCCTGACTGTATTCGAAGACTTGGCGCGGAGCAACCTCGCGCTTCGGGTCTTTATGGCTTTTGGCCGTCATGCGCCCGGGCTGGGGCGATCGTGGTGAAACCCCATTTAAAACAACAAATGACTTGAAAATCCGTAAAAAAACTCTGAAAATAGGCTTTATTTTTCATTTATACGAAAAATGCTGGTCGAGTTCCGAGTCGCTAATTTTCGATCGATACGGGAAGAGCAGTGCCTGAGCTTCGCTGCATCCAAGGACAGCGCTCACGCCAGCTCGCACTGTATCGAAACGCAGGCCCACGGCGCCAAGCATTTGCTGCGCTCGGCGGTGACTTACGGCGCGAATGCAAGCGGCAAAAGTAACCTGATCCTTGCATTGATGACGATGCAGCGACTCGTCCTCAATTCAACCCGCCTACTAGAGCCGCAATTCCGAGAGCAATTCACGCCATTCCTGTTGGATGGTGAATCACGTGATCAGCCAACACGTTTCGAGGTGACACTGGTGATCGGTGATTGCCGGTATCAATACGGTTTCAGTTTTGATGCAAACCGTGTTCATGGTGAGTGGCTGCTTGTATACCGTCTTGCAAAAGCACAGCGCTGGTTTGAGTATCACTACAACACCGAGAATAGCGAAACTGACTGGCAACCATTTTCAGTACATTTCAAAGGTGAGCGGAAGGGGCAGCGTGAGCTCTGGAAAGCGAATACGGGTACTCGATCCCTGTTTCTCACACAGGCGGCGCAGTCCAATAGCTTGCAGCTTCAACCTTTGTTCCAATGGTTTACTAATTCGCTGGCTATCTTCCCGGCACAAGCGCCATTCAATCTGATACCGTCTTCCCAGCGTTTGGATGATCCTCATTACAAACAATGGGTACTGCGTTTATTGAACGCAGCCGATATTCACATCAGTGACATTCGGGTTGAAAAACGCAGGTTGGGTCACCCGGAGTTCAAGGTAGATTCTTCGACGATGGCCGAAGTCCACGATTCGGATGGCGACCTACCGGTAGTGCAGTTTTGTCACGAATCTTCCGATGGTAAGCAACAATGGTTCGATGCCCGCTTTGAGTCTTTTGGCACATTACGTCTTCTAGGTTACGCAACTCCCTTGCTGGACGCACTGGAGCATGGGAAGCTGATCGTCGTCGATGAATTCGACACCAGCCTCCATCCTCTTCTCACGCGATTCATCTTGAAAATCTTGCATAGCCCCCAGTTGTCCAGCAAAGGTGCGCAGATGTGGATTACCACCCACGACACCTCGCTACTTGATCCCTATCTTTTGCGTCGCGATCAGATTTGGTTCGTCGAAAAAAACAAGCAGCAATGTACAGAGCTTTACGCACTGCTGGAATTCAGTCCTCGCAAGAATGAGGCAATCGAGAGGGGTTACCTGCAGGGCCGCTATGGGGCGATACCCTTTCTCAGTGATTTTCAGTTCTGAGCTGCAGCGATGCGGACTAATCGAGCCAGATCTGGCTTGTTGGCGATTGAGCGTGCCAGAGTAGATAGGAAAAATTCAGGGCGCCGAGAAAAGGGGTCAGCGCTGGTTGTTTGTGAGGGTGAGTTTACTGAGCCGTACTACTTGAAAGGCTTGTTGGCCCACCTTGATATAAACAGTGCCAGCGTGGAAGTTATCGCGGGGCAAACACGCAGTAATGCAGTTGCTGTCGTTAAACGAGCGCGAGATCGTTTTCAACAGACTCCCCGAGATCGTGTATTCGTTGTGATCGATGGTGAGCAAGCTGATTTATCGCGCGCACTACAGCTTTGTAAAACGCCTGTACAGCGAGCCAATACGAGGCATGGGCAGCCAGAGATTTGTATCGAGCCGATCATTAGCGCGCCATGCTTCGAGGTGTGGTTGCTTCTACACTTTCGATACTGCGATCAGCCCTTCATTGCCTATGCCGATGTGCTGCCAGCCTTACAGGTCCACCTGACCGACTATGCGAAGAAGGATCCTTATATTTTTATAAAGACCGGCGCCGGCGCGGGGCTCACGCGAGCAATGACACATGCCGCTCGGCTACGGGCATCCAAGTTACAAACAGGCGGCAGAATCCCGGCGACCGACATGGACATCTTGGTCAAGTCGCTACGAATGATCAGTCCTGAGTTTTGACTGGCGCTGCGGTCGCCGCGCCTTCCGCCTTCAACTCACTTTGCGGCGCAGGCTCGACAATCGCCGGCGATTCAATAGCCGGTACCGCAGGCGCGGTCACCATACCGAGTGGCGAGACGCCAATCCACCGCACATGCAGCACCATCATGAACACCGCCCACAGCACGGTGCCGACGACAAGCGTCAGCCCACTGCGTACGGCCGTACCAGCGGGGTAGGTGGTGCCGTTGACGCGATCACGGCGACGTGAACTCACAAAGCTGGCCACGGCCCAGATCAGGAAGCTACCGAACAGCAGCACATCAGCCAGATTGCCATTGGCAAGCAAATGCGCGAACGCCCATGTCTTAACACCCGCCACCATCGGATGCCCGACCTTGGCTTTGATGCCATTACCCGGCACATAGGCAGCGGTGATTAGTACAAAAGCGATGAACGTCAGCGGGATCGTCAGGTAATGAGTCCACAGCGGTGCTGTCCAGAGCGGTAGCGGGTAGGAGCGGGCTTGGCCGTAGCCAATCACGATCAGCACGAAGCCGCCGATGGAAGCTGCAGTGATCAGACCTTTCCAACCCATCTCGCCGATGCGGTTAATGGTTTGAGTGCGGGCCTGATCTGCCAACATACGCGTCGAGTGCGCGCCCAGAAAAAGCACCAATCCGATAATGAGCAGGGCCATCGTGATTTCTCCGTACAATGCAATGAGATCGTCGGAGTTTAACCGAGAATAAAACTAAACCGGAGAGCACCACATGTCCACCGCCACCAGAAACCGCCAGATTTTCGCTGCCGTCATCGGTAATGCGCTGGAATGGTATGACTTCGTGATTTACGGTTTCATGACCGTGATTATTTCGCGCCTGTTTTTTCCGGCCGACAGTGAATATGCCTCATTGTTAATCGCGATGGCGACCTTCGGCGTAGGGTTCTTCATGCGTCCGGTGGGCGGGGTGTTGATCGGGCTGTACGCCGATCGTCGTGGACGTAAGGCGGCACTTCAGCTCATTATTTTATTGATGACCATCGCGACCGCAATGATCGCGTTCGCACCAACCTATGCAGCGATTGGTATCGCGGCGCCCGCCATCATGGTGTTGGCGAGGTTGCTGCAGGGCGCGGCAACCGGTGGTGAGTTTGCGAGTGCCACTGCATTTCTGATTGAGAGCTCGCCGCCGGAACGGCGCGGCTTTTTTGGTTCGCTGCAAATGGTGGGGCAAAGTATCGCTGCACTCTCCGGTGCGACAGCTGGCATGCTGGTTACGCAAGGATTGACCCCCGAGCAAATCGATGACTGGGGATGGCGCTTGCCGTTTCTATTTGGTCTATTGATTGGGCCAGTCGGCTTATGGATGCGTCGGCATCTGTCTGAAACCGAAGAGTTTGTCGCTGCTTCACAAGACGAGACTCAGCACCTGGGTCTAATGGCCGTGCTGCGCGAGCACTATCGTGATGTATTGGTGTGCTTCGGCCTGGTCGTATCAACCACCATCATGTTTTATGTGGTGCTGATTTATATGCCCACCTATGCCAAGACCCAGCTGAATATCCCGCTCAAAGATGCCTTCACTGCTCAGGTAGCAGGGCTGATTTTTCTGACGGTATTGATACCTTTGTTCGGCATCCTGTCTGACCGTATCGGTCGGCGTGCGGTGTTGATGTTGGCAGCGTTGCTGTATCTGGTACTGACTTACCCAATGATGGCTTGGATGTTGGCCGAGCCATCGCTAATACGGCTCGCTGTCATGCAAGTCGCGCTGTGTAGTGCGATTGCAGTCGGCTTCGGTGCGATCTCTACGGCACTCGCCGAACAATTCCCCGTGCGGCAGCGATCCACCGGACTGGCCTTGGCTTACAACATGGCGGTGATGATCTTCGGCGGCTTCGCACAACTGATCGTGACCTGGTTGATCAAAGAGACAGGTTCCTTGCTGGCGCCATCGTTCTATGTGATGTTTGGTGCAACCGTCGGCTTGGTGGCGGCTTACTTCATCAACGATAAGCGCAAGCATGTGGAGGGCGCGTAAATGCGATTATTTAAACTAATTCTTGTCGCGCTATCGCTTGCGCTCGCGGGCGCACCTGCCATCGCCGACGAAGGCCCGGCGTACGGCCCAGAACTTGAGGGGTTTGACTACCCACTACCGGTGCAGCGGTTCGTGTTTCAGTCGCAGCGTCAGCAAGTACAAATGGCTTATCTGGATGCGCAGCCTGAGCGCGCGAACGGCCGCACCATTGTTCTGCTTCACGGTAAAAACTTTTGCGCAGCGACCTGGGAAGGCACCATGCGCTCTCTGCAGTCGAAGGGGTTTCGGGTGATCGTTCCGGACCAAATCGGCTTTTGTAAATCGAGTAAGCCAGCCGCGTATCAGTACACGTTTCAGCAACTGGCGCACAACACCAAGGCCTTGCTTGATTCTATTGGCGTGCAGCGCTTTACCGTAATGGGGCATTCCACCGGCGGCATGCTAGCCACACGTATCGCGCTGATGTTTCCGCAGCAAGTAGAGCAACTGGTAATGGTGAATCCGATCGGCTTGGAAGACTGGAAAGCCGAAGGCGTACCTAGCCTGTCGCTGGATCAGTGGCACGCGCGAGAAAAACAAGTTACCGCCGAACGTATTCGCAACTATGAGCGCGTGACCTACTACGTGAATGAGTGGCGGCCTGAGTATGAGCGTTGGGTGCAGATGATCGCGGGTATGTTCAGAGGCCCCGGCCGGGAGGTGGTAGCCTGGCACTCTGCGCTCACCTACGACATGATTTTTACGCAGCCAGTGGTGTATGAGTTTCCGCAGTTGCGTGTGCCGACCCTGCTACTGTTTGGTGAGCGCGATGGCACTGCGATTGGCAAAGACATCTCGCCACCCGACGTCAAGGCGCGGTTGGGTGATTATCCTAAGCTCGCACGCCGTACTGCCGCCGCAATTCCCGGTGCGAAGCTGGTGCTGTTTCCCGAGCTTGGCCACGCCCCGCAAATGCAAGACCCCGAACGTTTTCATGCAGCGCTATTAGAAGGACTTCGATGAGTACCGCGCCCACTGCACAAGAGCAATTCGATGAGCAGGCCTCTAAGATCCTGACGGCGGTGTATCTCACCTCGGATGTCGTCGCTCAACGTGAAAAAGTCTTAGCCCTGCTCGCACCCAAACAGGGAGAGCGAGCGCTGGACATTGGTTGCGGCCCTGGCTTGACTACTGAAGCATTAGCGTTGGCCGTTGGGCAGAACACCGAGGTGGTCGGTATCGATATCGCGCCGCCCATGCTGGCGATTGCAAAACAACGCTGTACCGACTTAAAGAGCGTCAGCTTTGAACAAGCGGATGTGACAAAACTACCATTTAAGGATGCGCAGTTTGATATTGCACTCGCATCGCAGGTGTATGAATACGTTGAGCAGATCGATGATGCCTTACGTGAGCTGGCGCGCGTGGTGCGGCCCGGTGGCCGTGTCGCGCTGGTCGATACCGATTGGGAATCGGCGGTGTGGGCGAGCCATGATGATGCGCGCATGCGCCGCGTATTGGAGACTTGGGATCAGCACATTCCACATCCGCAACTGCCACGCACACTCAAGCGTCGCATGATGCAGGCTGGGTTTGAAGAGGTGAGGGTAGAAGTAGTGCCGCTATTGAATCTGGCTTACGACCCGCAAACCTACAGCGTTGGCATGATGACGATGTTGGGGAACTTCGCTGCCGGTCGCAATGGCTTAACTAAAGAAGATATCGCAGCTTGGCAAGAAGATGCCCGCGCCATCGGTGCTGAGGATGGTTATTTCTTCAGCTTGAATCGCTACGTGTTTCTTGCGACGAGAGCGGCTTAGTGACGGAATAACGCTCTGTTATTCTTAACCGCTATCGAATGAAAGTACGGTTCAAACTGTTGTTCGTCGTAGCTGAACGTCTGCATGAAGCGCTTGAACAACTCAAGTTCCTGCAACGCCGGTTCGCGTGTGCTCAGGATCGCATCATACAAATTCACCAGTACCGATAGCTGCTGCTCTTTGTCGAGTACTTCCTGGCAGTTGACGAGGAATTCATCGATCGAGTTCAGCTTGGTATAGCGATTGGCCAACTCTAAAAGCTCACGGTCGTTTTTCAGTGCCGTCACCAAGCGGCTGATCTCATGCGGTTCGATCTTGCCATCGGCGTTAATCATATAGATCAGTGCTGATGCAAATGCAATACGTGGCGTCAATGGTGGCGCTTCGCCGAAATACTCGGTCAATTGCTCACCACAGTGCAAACAGAACCTTGCTTCGGCACTGTGGCCCTCTGTGGTGCAGCCATGGCAGGTGCGGGTAGTCGTCTCGGACAATGTCTTACGCACCGCGCGCTGCGCGATCATTTCTGCGGAGACGATGCCTGTCGGCACCGCCAGAATGCCCCAACCAAACATCATCATCATTGAGGCAATCAAGCGACCTAAATCAGTGTGCGGAGTGATGTCGCCAAAGCCCACCGTGGTAATGGTGGTGATAGCCCAATAAACCGAAATTGGCACGCTGGTGAAGCCATGCTCTGGACCCTCAATCACATACAGCAACGAACCGAGAATCACGACCAGGGTGAAGATGATCGAGATAAAAACACCGATTTTGCGCCGGCTATCTGCCACTGCCATCATCAGCCACTGCAACTCATCGACATAGCCCGTCATCTTCAGGATGCGGAACAAGCGCAGCAAGCGCAGGATGCGCACATCTAGCAGTACGTAAGCCTCGGGTACGAACAGCGCGATATAGCTTGGCAGGATAGAGATCAGGTCGATTACACCAAGAAAGCTTTTGGCGTAACGCAGCGGGTGTGGGCTACACGCTAGTCGCGCCAGATACTCTGCCGTAAACACCAGGGTGAAGGCCCATTCAACAAGGTCAAATGCGTTCTCGTACTCGGTGTGTAGCGCTTTGACGCTGTCGAGCATGATCACCACTAGGCTGAGCAAAATCGCCCAGATCAGCAGCATGTCGAATCGTTGCCCGGCCTTGGTGTCGGCCTCGAAAATAATGACGTACCACTTCAGGCGCCAGCCAGATAGCGACGATGGACCTCGGATGTCGTTTTGATCCATCGCGGATGAGCTACTCATCAGTATGCAACCCAGTGTAATTCAGTCGGTGTGGATCGTTATGCGGCATCCGGCGTTTGCACTTCAGGCGACGGCTTCTTGCTTACCCATGCGCCAATGGCAACGACCAAGACAGCGCCAAGGGTACCCGTCAAGCTGAGGTGTACACCGATATCATGGAACTGCAGCAGATCCATCGGCAGATTTTGCGTGGTCCAATCTACGATCGCCACATCATGCGCGATCATTGAGCCACCCAAGTAGCCGAGCAGACCAGCGCCCAGGGTGACTACTGCTGGGAACTTGTGCATCACCTTCAGAATAACCGAGCTACCCCAGATCACGACAGGGATGCTGACCATGATGCCGAAGGCCACCAAGATCATTTTGTGGTCGGTGTGCGCTTGTTCTGCTGCAGCAGCCACCGCGATGACGTTATCGATACTCATGACCAGATCAGCAACGATCACAGTTTTGATGGCGGTCATCAGTCGAGTGCCGCCGTCGATTTCTTCACCGTCGTCACCCTCATCCACTAGTAGCTTCATACCGATCCAGATCAGCAGAACACCACCGATGATTTTCAGGTAAGGCACAGAGAGTAGGGTGACCGCGAATCCAATCAGGACAACGCGCAGCACAATCGCGCCGAGTGCACCGCCGACGATGCCTTTCATGCGCAGATGCTCTGGCAGGTGACGGCATGCGAGTGCAATCACGATTGCGTTATCACCACCGAGCAGAATGTCGATCAGTATGATCTGCCCGACCACCACCCAATTCAAGTGCTGAAAAAATTCAAGCATGCTATCTCCTGTTCGGGCTGGGCCGTTGGCATCAGCACCGATAACGTTTCGGGCGGCTTAGGCTGTGCCGCCTGCTTTTCCGGCCTTATCTGCTCTTTCTTCTTCGACCTGACGACGGATCGCTTCTACCTGCTCGTCACTCATACCAAACTGGCGCTTCAGTTGCTCCAGTTTGACTTGCTCTTCTTCCGTCACGATGCCATCGGCAAGCGCTTCACGAATTTCGGTTTCCATCATGATCTCGCGTCGTTCCACTTGCGTGGTGTACGCAGTGGCCACTACACCCGTCAGAATCGCTGCCAGCGCAATCGCGAGTACTTGCGTAATGACCACTAATACGACGCCGAAGGTAGATACCGGATCAACGTTACCCCAGCCAGAGATGATGGTCAGCAGGTACCACTTCATGGTGGCTGGAATCGACGGGAATACTTCCGGCTGCAAGTGGCCTTCGGCGATGTAGATCATCGACGAGCACACCAGGCAGGAAATCAGCAACAGGAATAACGCCGAGGTGAAAGAATCACGCTCGGCTCTTACCGCTTCGATCAAATCGGTGAGCGCGCTGTTGTAGCGCGACAGCTTGAAGATACGCATCAGGCGGAATATCCGCAGCACTCGCAGATCGAGGCCCGGGAACAGTAGCTGCGCATAGAACGGCACCGTACCGAAGAAATCTATCAGTCCGTAGAAGCTAAAAATATATTCTTTACGACCGCGCCAGCTGCCGCCATTTTCTTTGTTGTACTTGACGCCATACGACCAGACGCGCAGCACGTACTCGACCGTAAAGATCATCACGCTGACGACGTCGAATATATGGAATTCAGCAGCGTACGCCTCGTGCAGCTCGTGAACTGATTCGAGAATGATGGCAAAGACATTCAGCACCACGACCGTGGCGATGAAAAATTCGCAGGCGCGGCTGGCCTTGTTGTTGATCGACCCTTCGAGTAGGTCGTAGATGCGAGTTTGAAGCGATTTCATCGATGTCATTTCGGCATGAACGAAGCCGTTTTATTCTACCGTCGCGTTAGCGAGCGGATGCCCCCCAAAGGTGCATTGATTAAAGATTCAATGCGCGGCTATTATAGCTTCGTCGTGCCTTGGACAATCTGAAATATACGCATGGTGCCTTATTAATAATTATTTGAATGGCATCGCTGGCCTGTTGTTGGTGTTAACTTTTTAATAAAGCCGGCTACTACCGGCAAATCATGATGCAACCCACCTCGAATTCAGCACCCGTCGGCTTTCGCCGCAGTGTTTACAACTTCCTGCTCAACGACCAACAGAGTGAGGGTGCACGATCTTCGCTAGATCGTTTTCTGTTTTTACTGATTCTGCTGAACCTATTTGCGCTGCTACTCGAGTCAGCGCCGGTACTGGCCGCTGAGTATGCGCAGGCGTTTTACTGGTTTGATGTGTTCTCGGTGTCTGTGTTCTCGGTCGAATACCTGCTGCGCGTTTATCTGGCACCGGAGGACCCTGAATACGGCGCTGCGAAATCTCCTCGCTGGGCCTATATCAGCAGCGGGGTAGGTATCGTTGACCTGCTGGCTATTTTGCCGTTCTTTATCGGATTGCTGCTGCCGATTGATTCGCGCGTACTGCGAATTCTGCGCGTCCTGCGGATCCTGAAAATTTCGCGCATCCTGAAAGAAGCCATCACCGAGTTCATCGCGCTAAATCGTGGCCGCACGACGCGCCAAAAAGTGCATGCGATGTTGTTCCCTAGTGAGTATGGCGGCAAGCTGAATGTAGTGATCGAGGTATTCCTGATCTTTTGGATAGTGGTTTCGGTACTATCGATCGTACTGGAATCGGTCGAGAGCATACGCGTGCTGTTTGCGCCGCATTTCGCTTTCCTGGATGTCGCTTCGTTCGTGGTCTTCGCGATTGAGTACTCGTTACGAATCTATGCTTCACCAGAGGAAGATCCATCGCGTAAACCTTTACTAGCGCGTTACCGTTTCTTCTCGTCGTTCTCTGGCTTGCTAGATCTGTTCGCGATCCTGCCCTTCATTTTAGAGGCGGCATTGGGCGGCACCGTCGATCTGCGCTTCCTGCGGATTGTGCGGATGGTGCGACTATTGAAACTAGGTCGCTATTCATCTGCCAGCGACACCATGTTCGCGGTGATTCGAAAAGAACTGCCGGTGCTGATGGCCGCGATGTTCATGATTGCCTTGTTGGTGTTCATGATGGCGGCCTTTGGCTTCTTGCTGGAACGTGATGCACAGCCCGATAAATTCGAAAACATTCCCCAATCGATCTACTGGGCGGTGATTACACTCGCCTCGGTCGGTTACGGTGATATTTCACCGGTGACGCCGGGTGGGCGTTTTATTACGGTGGTATTAGCATTGATCGGAATTGGTATTTTTGCGATCCCCGCCGCTATTCTGGCGTCTGGTTTTACCGATCAATTGCGTTCCAATCGCGAGCGTATCAAGCAAGAGCTTATTGCAATGGGCAGGGCATCCGAGTTCGATGCCAATGCGCGCGAGGAATTCATCAAGGCTGCGCGCCAGCATCACCTCTCGAATCATGAGATCAACGAGATCATCGCACTGATCGAGCAGGGGGAAGATCCGATCGAGACTCCTTCCGGGGAGTTCGGTAGTCTGACGCTGGCAGCACAGAACCCCGAATATGCAGTCGCGCAATTCAGAATGTTGGTGGCACGCATGAGCGAGCTTTCTTCGGTCACTGACACGCAAAAAATCGGACAAGCGTTACAGCAGCCGGGCAAGGCGACTGAACTTGAACGATCGATTTGGGAGCAGCTGGATCGCACCCGCCCCAAGTTTTAAAAAATAAGCGACGTTGAACCTGATTGATTTCGCAAAATAACGGAGACAAGTGATGGAGCGGTTTGATCTGGTAGTGATTGGTGGCGGTCCTTCGGGTTTTGCGGCAGTGATGCGTGGCCTGGACTTTGGCAAGCGAGTTGCGCTGATCGAAAAAGCCAAGGTGGGTGGTGCTGGTATTTTTAACGGCGCGCTATCGTCGAAGACGCTGTGGGAGATGTCCGAGGCCTACCTACAAACCCGCCAAACTAATCACGGCTACACGGTGCATGACTGTGAATTGAGTTACCCGGCGGTGATTAGTGAGATGCATCACGCCGTCGGTGAAAAGCATCGTCAACTCCGCGAGCAGATCAATTATTTCCGCCGCAGCGGACATTTGTCTGAGTACCAAGGCCATGGCCGACTACTCGACGCCAACCAGATCGAGATCACGCTTCAAGACGGTAGTACCGAAATCATTCACGCCGATCATATTGTGCTGGCGATTGGTAGTCGCCCGCGTTATCTGCCCGAAATACCCATCGACGAAAAAACGATTCTCACCAGCGATGGCATTGCCAGCCTGCCGGATTTCCCCAAAAGTATTGTGATTCTCGGTGCGGGTGTTATTGGCTGCGAGTTCGCGACAATTTTTTCCAACTTTGGCCGCACCAAGGTCTACCTGATTGATAAAGAAGACCGCATTTTGCCCTTCGAGGATGAGGATATTTCGCATGCACTCGCGGCCAACCTCGAGCGTAACGGAGTCGTCATTCACCACAATGCCTCGCTGGCTTCAATGAAGGTGGTCGATGGTCGTGTCGAGTACGTGCTGGATTATAAAGATGGGCGGCACGAGACCTATGTGGTGGATAACGCCCTGGTGTCGGTTGGCAGAGTCGCCAACACCGATGGCTTGGGGTTGGAAAACGCCGGCGTCAAGCTAAATGAACGCGGCTACTGCATCGACAATGACACCCAGACGACGGTACCGAATATCTATGCCGTGGGCGATTTCACTGCCGACATCTCACTGGTGAATGTGGGCGAGCTGGAAGGGCGTTATGCAGTTGAGCGCATTTTCGGTAAGCCTAAACACCAGCTGATATATGAAAACATCTCGACCATCATGTTCCTCAACCCGGAGGTGGCTTCGGTTGGTTTGAACGAGACGCAGGCTAAGAAGAAAAAAATCCCTTACCGGCTCGCGGTGATGAATTACCGCTATATCAATCGTGCGATTGCGATGGGTAAGACGGGCGGCTTTTTCAAAATTCTGGTGTCTGATGATGATGAGATGAAGATACTCGGCATGCGCGTGATGGGGAATCACGCCTCCAGCACGAGTCAGGCGATTGCGCTGATGATCGCGATGGGCGCAGGTATCGAGGTGTTAGCAGAGCTGATTTTCCCGCATCCGTCCGTGCCCGAGGGCATACAGGAATGCGCGCGCATGTTGATGGGCAATTCCATCGTCAAGCCCGAGGTGTTCAATCTGGATTTGCGGTGCTACCGGGTGGATGCGAGCGGTCGGGTGTCTGATCTATTCCCCGCGGTGGCCGCCTAAGAACCTATCTCTTAGGCCGCTTGCGGCGTTGGCAGCAACTCGCCGTACGTCTTTTACTGTCTTCGGTGCTGCCCCTTGCAGGGCGCGCACTAGCTTGCAAGCTAGTGCTGTTTCGCGGGCGCGCAGCATGCTGCACGAATTCCCCGCTTCACCCTTGCCATCGACCTAAGTAGATAGGTTCTAGCGGTGCTTATTCGCCTGCGGCAACGTCGCGCACTTTGCGCTGATACTTCTCTTCAAACTCTTTGCGCGCTTCTTCCATCATCTCGCGCGCTTGCGCCTCAGACAGACGGTACTGACGGCGCAGACGGTCGAGCGTGTCGGTCTCTGCTTCGGTAATGATGCCATCGGCCAAGGCCTCGCGCAGCTGCTGCCCGAAAGCGGCCTTTTTACGACCTAGCTGGTTCGAGAATGCGGAAGCTACGATACCGGTCATGATGGCCGACATACACACGCCAAGGAAGCCGGTGAGTAGCGCGATGATGTCACCGGCAGCCGTCAGCTCTTCGACGTTGCCGTAGCCTGAGGTGATGGTAATGATGGACCAGTAGATACACGCCGGAATCGAGCCGAAATGCTCGGGCTGGTTATGGCCCTCGGCGAAATACATCAATGACGCCGACACAATAGTCGCGATCAGAATCAGGAACAGCGCCGAAGCAAAGGCTTTGCGCTCGGACATCACCGCATGCGCCAGATCTTGCAGGGCAGTGTTGTACTTGGAGAGTTTCAGAATCCGCAGCAAGCGCAACACACGCAGCACGCGCAGATCGAGGAACGGGAAGAGGCTGTGCACGAAGTAGGGCGCAGTTGCGAAAAAGTCAATCAGGCCAAAGAAGCTGAACGCGTATTCACGTCGGCCGCGCCAGGCGCCGCCCTGATCTGCCGTGTAGCGTGCGCCGTAGGACCAGATCCGGATGATGTACTCGGCTGAGAAGAACATCACGCTCCAGAACTCGAACTCATGAAAGAAGTCTTTGTACTGAGCATGGATTTCAGGCACGGAGTCCAGGATCACCGCGGTACAGTTGGTCAGCACGACGAAGGTAATGATCCATTCGACGATGCTACCTGCGCGGTCGTGAGACGACCCATCCATTACTTCCATGACACGGCGCTTCATACAGGCTCCTGCAATACTTCTCTTTTTTGCAAGGGATCGTGTGCAACCCCTCAAATGAAAAACGGGCTGGCAAAGTGCCAGCCCGTAGTGTAACGAACCGTCGGGAAAGTTTCCAGACGGCAAAGCGACGATTTAGCCGCCGATTTGGTCTGCTACGCGCTTCTGGTTAGCGTCAACCTTCTCACGCAGCGAGATCACGCTCTCACGCAACTCGTTACCTGCATCCTGCATCCCGTTCAGCTTGTCTTTCAGGGTTTCGCCGGTAGCGAAGGTCTCTTCAATGATCTTGCGGGTTTCGATCGAGCTGTTCTTGATGCTGCGAACCACTTCTTCGATCTCGTTCACGCGCGACTCATTGCCGTGGTGCGAAGCCTGATTCATCGTCTGCTTGAGTTCGCCGTCCAGCCACTGACCGTTGGAGTCAGCGATCTCGTCGATGTAGTTGACCATCTCTTCGTTCAACTCGTAGAAGGTCTGGCTGACATCGCTAAGTGCACGAATTGCATCCGCCATTTTCAGCGCAATGCTGGCCATTTTGCGGTTGATTTTCGAACGGTGCTCCAGATACTCAACCTTGACGCGGTTAGCCATCGACAGCTGGAAGGCTTCTTCGTCGTTATTGGTCGGTGTCAGGCCTTCGATCATCATCAGACGATTACGGAATACATCGTCAGTGGTGCGCATGATCAACTCACGGTTACCCGCTGCGTTAATCAGATAGCTCTGCTGTGCGTCGGTGATGTTTTCCTCGATCGTGCTTCGCGCGACCTGGATTTGCCCGACGTTGAACTGGACCAGCGCCTCGACATCGAAAATCGCGCGCTTGTTACGCTGGATCATGTTCTTGATAACGTCACTCATGGATCTCTCCTGTATTAGGTGTTGTTGTGTGCGTGGCGATCAGGCTGCTTCTTCCATACTAGGCGGCAGCGCGACTCGGGAAGAGCGTGATAAACGGTTCACGGTAATCATGCCCTTGCCCTGATGCCTCATATCGCATTCTTCATAAAGCATCGCGTACACGTAGTCGGCCTGGTCAGCGGAAACCACCAGATGCACGATCTCGGTTTTCGGGATCTCTGGTAGGCCGCCGGCCAATGAAGCGCGACCAATCGGGTTGACGCGCACCGAATACATATGGCACTCGTTCAAGCCCTTGTGATGCAGCAGCTCGAGGACGCGGCTACCACCACCTTCGTACAGAATGCAGGTGATAAGTCGCGTGTAATCGATATACGGGATATCGACTTTATCGTTTTGGCTCATAGTAATCTCCTGGCGTCCTGATCAGTCTTGCATCAGGCTGGGCGGAATGTAGGTCGCAGCCTGCATCAGCGGAGTCACATAGATGTAACCCATGCCAGGCGTATCGAGGCGACCGGCCAAGAACATACGCTCGAAGATACGATCGGTCTGATCTTGCGGAACCATCACGCTGATGATCTCGCGCTCGACGTCGACCGCCACACCCAGAATGCCGAGGCGCTCACGCACCCCGGTGCCTACACCCATATGCACGGTAGAACCTTGCACGCCAACTTCCAGCAGCGAGGTATTGATGGTGTCGGCCAGACCTTTCTGCACTACGCAGGTAATGAGTGCAACCTCGGTCAGGTTGGTAACTTTACGCTTAGCCATTTGAATATCCTTTTCTATACTTGTTCGTTGATCTGTCGGCTTATGCGCCTTCGGCTTCTGCGGCCTTCATCTCGCGCTTGACCTTCCACTGGACATATACGCCCAAGGCAAGCACCGCGACGATAGGTGCGATCGAGGCAGCAGCCAGAATGCCGAAGCCTTCTACCGCTTTCACCGCGCCACTGAAACCAAGACCCATCGCCAGCACCAGAGGCACTGTCACCGGACCGGTGGTCACACCTGCAGAATCCCAGCCGATGTTCACGAATTCTTCCGTGGACAGTGCCGTCAGGATCACGGCGAGGATGTAGCCGGGAATCAGGATGTAGAGCAGGTTGAAGTCAAAGATCAGCTTGGCTACGCCGAGTGCGATACCGGTGGATACACCACCTGCAACCGCATACATCAGCATCGACTTTTTGAACGAGCCATTAGTCATGTTTTGCACTGTGGCACCGAGAGCGTTAAGCGCTGGTTCAGCCATCGTCGCGCCAAAGCCGAGTACCCAAGCAAAGATCAGCGCAATTACAGCACCCCAGAACGGGCCGTACAGGTTGCCGTAGGTGGCGTTCTCGCCGGGTGACAGCAGACGCTCAGGAATTACGATCTCCTGGAACGTGCCTGGGATCAGGCTACCGGCTTGGTCGCCGAGTGACGACAGACCGTACAGCAGGCCGATGTTGAACAGACACATACCGACCACCGACAGGAACAAGCCCCAGACGATGATGAAGGCATTCGGCAGCTTGGTACGCAGGATGCCAAACAGCACGAACGACAGGAAGATCACCAGCGGCACAATCGCTTGTACGCCGTCTTTGATCGGGCCCATCAGGATCAGATCCCAGGTCGATACGTTGCTTGCACCCGAAGCAGTTTTGGCAGCTTCGAACACGACCGCGTTTGCCGCTTTGATCTCGGCTGGCGATACGGTAAAGCCAAAGTAAACGCCGAGTGACAACACCGCGAGGATCGGGAAAATCGATGCCAGCGTCACGATACCGAAGCCGGACAACGAGCTATCGCCCTTGCCACCCGATGATGCGATACCAATACCGAGCGCGAGTACCAGTGGTACCGTCACAGGGCCGGTCGTTACACCACCGCAGTCCCATGCCAAACCAACGATCGACGACAGTTGATCGTTCGATGCGCAATACAGCGTCAGGATGGTCGTTGGGATTAGCGAGAGGTAAATCAGTGGCTTCAGGCTCCAACCGTACAGGAAGCGCATCGAGCCGATCACTGCCGCTAGACCCACACCGAAACCGACCAGCAATACGGTGACATCAGTTCGAACCATCAGCGCGTAATACAGCATCGGCGCTTTTTCAGGATCCACCATCGAGCCGGCAATCTTCAGGGTACCGATCGCTGGTTCGGCATAGGTCACACCGATACCGAGCAAACCTGCAATGATCAAGACGCCTACGAGTGGTAGTTTCTTGGGCAGGGTGTTACCGATGATGTCGCCGAAGGGCATCAGACCGAGCTTCAGACCTTCCATGAAGATCATCAGGCCAACGATGACCGCCACCAGACCCAGTGTGATCGATGCTGATCCATTCACCGAGCGTTGCAGCACCAGAATCTGGAACAATGCCAGATAAAGCGCCAGCGGTAGCACCGCCTGCAACTGCTCCATGAACCGAACACTGATGTAGGGTTGCAGCAGGTTATAAATATCAGCGCCCGCGAGTTGCATCTTCTCGGGCTTCATCGGGATTTCTTTCCCGTTCTTGTCAAGCTTCGGTTTTGGAATGAGCTTCGAGTAGCTGATCGAGTCGGAATCGACTGTCACGGCCTGCACGTACTCACCGAAGCGAATGTTCTTCGCCATATCTCCCCTCCGGAAATGAAAAATTACTGCGCGGCAAGAATACTTGATGCTTGGTGAGATTGACAATCAATAAAATTTCTCAGGTGATTAACTTACTAACATTAAAGAGTAATTTGATAACAAAGCCTGAAGGCACTTGAAAATGCGGGGATAGTTACGTGCGAGGTTAATTAATCGAGAATGCGTTTAGCGTCGAATTCTTTTCATATTGCAAAGTACTAAGGTCATGTTTTTTGCGCTTATTCCATTCGGTCATGCGTGCGTAATACTGCTATGCAGCAAACTGCCAGTACATCAGTGCATAGCCTTCGCGCGAAAACACGATGAATGATTTAACAGGTTAGGCAAACCGTTATTTGCAGTGCAACGATA
>JAPLQC010000053.1:0-3169 GCA_026399895.1 Burkholderiales bacterium | reverse complement strand
CTCGCATGCTATTCTCGGCACCACTAAAAGAGGAGACCGACCCCATGAGAGTCTGGACGATTCCCGCGCTATTCGTCGCTTGGTTTGCGTGCGCGACACCTGTTGCCATTGCCGCTTGCCCAAATGATGCAGAGATCGATGCCTATCTAGAAGATTTCAAACAGCGTCGTACGAGTAAGGCATTTAGCAACGATATGAATGTGGCGGATGCAGAATGCACCAAGCAAAAGCTCGCCAAAAAACTGCCCGCAGTACTTGGTAGCCCGATCGGCTACAAGGCAGCATTCACCAACCCAGCGGTGCAGCAGCGTTTTGGTGTTGATGGCCCGCGCTGGGGTTATATGTACGACCGTAATATGGTCGACATCATCGCAGTGTTACCGCATGACTTTGGCGCGCGTTCGCAATACGAAGCAGATTTCATCGTTGAAGTGAAAGACGCCGGCTTGGCGGATGCCAAGACCCCGCTGGAAGCGCTGGCGCATTTGGAATCTGTGGTGCCCTTTATCGAACTACCAGATTTGATGCTGGAGGGTCAGTTTTCGGGTAACCGCTTCACTGCAGTGAATGCCGGATTTCGTGGTGGTGTTACCGGTCAGGAGATTCCGGTGGAAGTGACGCAAGCATTTGCTGATTCGCTCGCGACGATGACGATTGTGATGGTTGATGAAGCGGAAGGAAACAAAGAGCTAGGTCGCGCCAAGGGTAGCGCGATTATGGGTAACCCGCTGAATGCGGCGATCTGGTTGGCAAAAACACTAAAGCAGTCGGGTATCACTTTGCAAAAGGGTGATCTCTTAAGTTTGGGTAGCTTGATTCCGTCGCAACCAACCAAGCCGGGTATGCGGGTGCGGATTCAGTACATCGGGTTGCCGGGTGATCCGTCGGTATCGGTGTCGTTTAATTAATAAGGTAGGTCTTCATCTCGGCCAGCGCCGGCATGAAGTGAGGGGATAGTCAATGATGCAATACACACGTTTTCTGCCATGGGTCTTAACCGGTTTCGGCGTATTTTTGTTGCTGCCGATATCGATCTGGTTATCGCTGCTATCGCTCGCGCTGTTTATCGTGGGCTTGAAAGATTACCGCCAGACGCATCATTCGATTTTGCGCAACTACCCCGTGACCGGACATTTGCGCTTCATGCTGGAATATATTCGGCCGGAGCTTCGTCAGTATTTTCTCGAGAGTGATGAAGAAGATCTTCCGTTCTCGCGCAATCAGCGTGCGATGGTGTACTCACGCGCCAAACGTCAGAACGACAAGCGCGGTTTTGGTTCGATTCGCTCGATGTATGCCAGCGATAGCGAATGGTTTATTCACTCCGCCGCGCCCAAGCATGCAGAGGCGGTGACTTGCCGTGTACAAATCGGCGGCCCCAACTGCAAGCAGCCGTATTCTTCATCGGTCTTCAATATCTCGGCGATGAGCTTTGGCTCGTTATCGCCGAACGCAATTCGCGCGCTGAATCGTGGTGCGCAGATGGGTGGCTTCGCGCATGACACGGGTGAGGGTTCTATCTCGTCGTACCACCGTGAGCATGGCGGCGATTTGATTTGGGAAATCGGTTCGGGTTATTTCGGCTGCCGTAATTCGGCAGGCCATTTCGACCCGGAGAAGTTCGCGCAGCAGGCGCAATCTCCGCAAGTCAAAATGATCGAGATAAAGCTCTCGCAGGGTGCCAAGCCAGGTCATGGCGGTGTCTTACCCGCCGCGAAAGTCACCGCTGAAATCGCCAGCACGCGTGGTGTACCGATGGGGCAGGATTGTGTGTCACCCGCTGGGCATAGCGAGTTCTCGACGCCACAAGGTTTGGTAGATTTCATTCGTCGTTTACGTGAACTATCGGGCGGCAAGCCCGTTGGTTTCAAGCTGTGTGTTGGTCAGCCGTGGGAATGGTTCGGCATTGTGAAGGCCATGCTGAAGGAAGACACGTGGCCGGATTTCATCGTGGTGGATGGTAGCGAGGGTGGTACGGGCGCCGCGCCGGTGGAATTCAGCGATCACATGGGCATGCCGATGCGTGAAGGCTTGCGATTGGTGCATAACACCCTGGTGGGTGTAGGCAAGCGGGATATAGTCAAGCTTGGTGTCTCCGGCAAAATCATTTCTGCGTTCGATGTGGCACGTGCGATGGCACTCGGTGCTAACTGGTGTAACTCGGCGCGCGGTTTCATGTTCGCGCTGGGTTGTATTCAATCGCGCGCTTGCCATACTGATCATTGCCCCACGGGTGTCGCAACGCAAGACCCGGATCGTCAACGCGCATTAGTGGTACCAGACAAAGCAACGCGCGTGAAGAATTTCCATGACCTCACCGTCGAGGCGTTTGCTGAATTGATGGGTGCCGCTGGCTTGGAGCATCCGGAACAGATTACGCCGCACTACATCATGGTGCGTGATGCAGATGGTCGTGCGGTATCGCTAGCGTCGCAGATTCCGACGCTTGCATCGGGTGTATTACTGGATGAGACCCAGCTACCGAGTTTGCCGGAGCCGTTTCGTAGTGATTGGCAGGCGTCTAGCGCTGAGAGCTTTGCGCGCGCAGCACCGACAACTGCGCCGGCTTGATACGAAGGCTGGCCTCAAGCGCTTCGCCCAGATACTCACCATCGGCAGCCATTGGCACTGCCCACCAACATGCGCGGTAGCAGCGAGAGCACGCGCATCAAACCCATACGCTCGGCGATCAAGAGATCTAATGCGCCATCATCAATCAGTGCGCTGGGGGCAATTTGCATACCACCGCCATAGGTAGCTGAGTTAAGCGCACTCGCTAGCAGAACAGGGCCTGCATGAATGGCTTTGCCGTCGATAGAGATACGCAGATCGAAGCTGTCGAGCGTTGCGAGCATGACCATGGTCGCCAGCGTATAGCGTGGCATGCCGCCCAGCCACGTAGGTAGCGACTGTGCTTGCTGAACAGTTGCGGCATCGAAGCCGGTGCAAAAACTCGAAATAAACAGTTTGGTTTGGGTGAAGCCGCGCGCGTTGGTGTAGGTGATCTCACCCAGATCGATTTTTTCGGGTGCAGATTGCAGCGCATGATCAAGCGCGACATGCCATTTCATGCGGTCGACGCCCAAGGCGCGCGCGGTATCGTTACCACTGCCGATCGCCACTAAGCCGAGCGTATGTCCACCCGCCAACAGTGAGGGTAGAAGTTGAT
>JAPLQC010000073.1:51722-87157 GCA_026399895.1 Burkholderiales bacterium | reverse complement strand
AGCGCAGTGCGTCTTTCTTGTCATTTTTCGAGCGGAACATGCGAGCAAAAAAACCTGGCTCTGACTTGTTCTTGGCGTCGTCACCCTGATCAACGTAACGCACAAAGTAAAGACCCCGCGCACGATCACGATCTTCGACGGTGAAGCCAACACGATCGAGGGCCAGACCCACACGACGCCATGCGCGATCAAAGCCCTCGCCGACCTCAACCTCGGTTGCGTCTTTCGATAAACGCGCACGCTCGGCTGAGACCGGTTTGGCGTCCTTCACCGCAGCAGCTGCGGTCTTCGGATCACTGCCCAGCGCCGTCATGAGTCGTCTCAAAAACTCGGCTTCCAGCTCGGGATCCGAAGCGCGCGCGGTCCAAACCGTCGACTGGCTAAGCACCTGCCCCGTCACTTTTTCTTCTGCGCCACGGTGGCTGATATAAATCTCGGTGGCGCCATCGGCGCGGCGCTCAAGCCGGGTCCGGAATTTATCGCGCTCGCCGGTGGAGTACAAAGAGTCCAACACTTTACCGATGCTATTGCGAATGAAATCCTGCGGAATCTTGGCACGATTCTCTGCCCAGTCGGTTTCCATCACACCAGCCTGTGGGTTCTCAACAGCCATCAGGAACCCACTCTCCTGCCAAAAGTCTTTGATCTTAGGCCACAGCACATCAGGTGCCTCCATGGCCACTAGCCAGCGCTGCTTGCCATCGCGCTCGATCCGCATACCTGAGACAACGGCCGGGGCAACTGCACCCTCCGACACCACTGCTGCAGCCGACTTCCCGGCTGCGCCGGGTTGACGCGCGGAGTATTCCGAAGCCGTCGCAGTGCCGCGCTGGTTATCGACGTTGTAGGCATTGCTGCCTCGCGGTGCGCTCAGGTCGGGCGGTACCTCGAGTTTATTTTTTTTGCCACTCGATTTTGTGGCGCCCTTGTAATCAATTTTCTCGGGCTCGAGCATCTCGCTCACGCTGCTGCAGCCGGCGATCGTGACAAACAAGCACGGCAGCACAAGGTGTGTGCAAAAGCTTCGTGTGTTGAATACAGGGTTCATTTCGGTACCAAGAAAGTATTGAGTGTGATGACGTCAGTTCAGTACGCCGGATTCGCGCAGTGCGCTACGCAGCCAGTCATGGCTAGCCGCACCAAGCGGCACGAGCGGCAATCGAATCCCGCCCTGCATACGCCCCATCTGCTGTAGTGCCCATTTCACTGGCACCGGATTCGGCTCTACAAACAGCCGGTTATGCAGCGGGATCAGTTTGTCATTGATGGCGACTGCCTCTGCAACACGGCCTGCCATCGCGGCAACACAGAGTTCGTGCATCGCGCGCGGCGCCACATTGGCGGTGACGGAGATATTCCCCTTACCGCCGCAAAACATGAGCGCCATCGCTGTCGCATCATCGCCCGAGTAAACCGCAAACGATTTCGGCACAGCGCGCAGTAGTTCAGTACCACGTGCGATATTACCGGTGGCATCTTTAACGCCCGCAATACCCGGCACGGATGACAGGCGAACAATGGTGTCGTTGCTCATGTCAGCAACAGTCCGTCCAGGTACGTTGTACAGAATGACGGGCAAATCGACTGACTCAGCGATGCGTGTGAAGTGCTGCACCATACCCTCTTGTGTCGGGCGGTTGTAGTAAGGCACCACCTGCAAAGAGGCATCCGCTCCCGCTTGCTTGGCAAACGCGGTGAGTTCGATAGCTTCTGATGTTGAATTGCCGCCGGTGCCAGCGATCACCGGAATGCGGCCGGCGACATGTTCGATCGCGACCTTGATCAACTCGCAATGTTCTTCGACTGTGACGGTTGGTGATTCACCGGTGGTGCCGACAATGACAATCGCGTCAGTACCTTCGGCGATGTGCCAATCAAGTAGCGCCTTCAGGCTTTGAAAATCGAGGCTGCCATCCTCGAACATTGGCGTCACGATTGCGACAATGCTGCCTTGGATCATGGTTGTTTTATCGCCGAGAAGCAAAAGGTGAATTGTATCGGATCAGTACTGCCGGGGGTCGGATAATGAGGTTTCAAATTGCAACATCGGCCGGCACTAGCTCCGGGCCACCTCGGCGCGCGCAAATGCGCTGAATCATGGCCGGTTTTGGGGTGTTGACATAACCGTCCTCGAAGGCGATCACACGCCAGCCACCGGCTCGGGAGACCTTATCAAGCAACTCGCCCGGCGCAAGCAAGAAATCCGGATTCGACGGCTTGCCAAATTGTCCATTACCTTGCGCAAAAGTTTCATAGATGAGCACGCCGCCCGGCGCCACCGAGGCCAGCAGTGCATCCATCAGCGGGCGGTGCAGGTAATTCGTCACCACCACGCCGCTGTAGGACGATGGCGATAGCGGCCAACCGGATACCCGATCGGCACCTTCGTGTTCCAAATCGAATTGTTTTGTCTCGATACCTGAGCCGACGAATGATTCAAGCGCTGCCGCATCGCGATCAACGGCGAGTACGGAATGGCCCAACGACAACAGCAGTCGCGAGTGGCGTCCGCTACCGCACGCAAGATCGAGCGTTCTGCCTTGGGGAATCAGTGAAGCGAAACGACTAACCCAAGGTGAAGCGTCGGGTGAGCTATGCGCCATCAGTTGTACGACAGACCCATCTCTTCGCGCACATCGCGCATGGTCTCTTGTGCTAGTTTGCGCGCCTGATCACAACCATCGGCGACGATCGCGCGCACTAACGATGGATCATCCAGATATTGCTGCGCACGCTCACGCATCGGCTCTTGCTCTTTGAGGATGCCATCGATCACGGGTTGCTTGCACTCGATGCAACCGATGCCTGCAGTTTTGCAACCCTGAACGACCCAGTCCTGCGTTTTCTGGTCGGAGTACACCTGATGGAACATCCACACTGGGCATTTATCGGGATTACCCGGATCGGTGCGACGAACGCGTGCCGGGTCCGTTGGCATGGTGCGGATTTTTTTAGTGATGGTGTCGCTGTCGTCGCGCAGAGCAATCGTGTTGCCATAGCTCTTGGACATTTTCTGACCATCGAGACCCGGTAAACGTGAAGCTTCGGTCAGCAGGGCCTGTGGTTCGACCAGAATCAGCTTGCGACTACCTTCCAGATAACCAAACAAGCGCTCGCGATCAATCATGGAGAGATTCTGCGCATCGTCGAGCATGGCCTTGGCCTGTGCGAGCGAATCATCGTTACCCTTTTCCTGAAACTCCGAGCGCAGCTCGTTGTAGAGTTTTGCACGCTTGGCACCTAGCTTCTTCACCGCCTCTTGCGCCTTCTGCTCGAAGTCTTTCTCGCGGCCATACAGATAATTAAATCGACGCGCGATCTCGCGCATCATTTCGATATGCGGTACCTGATCCTCACCCACCGGCACCATGCTGGCGCGGTAGATCAGAACGTCGGCGGCCTGTAGCAAGGGGTAACCCAGGAAGCCATAGGTAGCGAGGTCACGATCAGCGAGTTTTTCTTGCTGATCTTTGTAGGTAGGCACACGCTCCAACCAGCCGAGCGGTGTCGACATCGACAGCAACAAATGCAGCTCTGCGTGCTCGGGTACTTTTGATTGAATAAAAATAGTGGCCTGCGATGGGTCGATACCAGCAGCTAGCCAATCGATCACCATGTCCCACGTACTGCTCTCGATGATGGAGGGATCGTCGTAGTGAGTGGTCAGTGCGTGCCAATCAGCGACGAAAAACAAACAAGGGTGTTCGGATTGAAGCTTTACCCAGTTTTTCAGCGCACCGTGGTAGTGACCAAGGTGCATCGCACCGGTGGGGCGCATTCCAGAGACAACACGATCAGGGTACATGGCGTATCAGGTGACGAGAAATTTTAGGGGAGCAACCAACACGGAAAGCACAGCATTCGCCGCTGCAACCACCGGGATCATCCAGAACTTCAGAAGATTCAGCATCGCGAGTGCAAGCACAATGAAAATTCCGTAAGGCTCGAGGCGGGCAAACTTGAATGCGAAGCGCATCGGCAGCAGACTGGTCAGAATCCGGCCACCGTCGAGCGGCGGCAGCGGAAACAAATTAAATGCAAACAGCACCAGATTCACCACAATGCCAGCCTCGGCAACGCGGAAAAAATATTCTTCCTGCAAAGAAGCGCCGTACAGCACAAAGTAAAGAATCATCCAACCCAGCGCCATCACCAAATTAGCGGCCGGGCCAGCCAGCGCCACCCACAGCATGTCGCGTTTAGGATTATTCAGTCGCGAAAAGTCGACCGGTACCGGCTTGGCATAGCCGAAGATAAACGGGCTTTGCACCAACGCGAGTATCAGCGGCAGCACGATGGTCCCGATGGGATCAATATGCTTGGCCGGGTTCAGACTCATGCGGCCTTGCGAGTAGGCCGTCAGATCGCCGAAGAACCGCGCAGCGTACGCATGCGCTGCCTCATGCAGGGTAATCGCAAAAAGAATCGGTAATGCATAGACCGCAATGGTCTGAATGGTGTCGCTCATCAGCGGGATTCTATCAGAGCGCTCTAACGATTCTGTGGCCCTCGCCGGCCCGGCGACTAAGCAAACAACGAGGTATCACCCCGACCCCGGCGCAATACCACCGGACTATCGCCGGTCAGATCGACGACCGTGGTCGGCTCCAGGCTGCAGCTGCCGCCGTCGATCACCAGTTCCACCTGCCGCTGCAGGTTGTCGCGTATTTCGTCCGGGTCGTTCAGCGGTACTTCGCTACCGGCTGGGATAAGTGTGGTCCCGATCAGCGCCTGGCTTAACTGCTCAAGCAGCGACTGCGCGATAGCGTTTTCAGGCACGCGTAGGCCGATGGTTTTGCGCGATGGATGCGACAGCCGACGCGGCACTTCGCGCGTTGCCTCAAGAATGAATGTGAATGGACCGGGTGTGGCGGCCTTCAACAAACGGTACTGCTTGTTGTCAACACGCGCATAGTTAGCGATCTCCGACAAATCTCGACACAGCAGTGTCAGGTGATGCTTGTCGTCGATACCGCGAATACGGCGCAAGCGGTCAACGGCATCCTTATCATCGAGGTGGCAGACGAGCGCATAGCTAGAGTCAGTCGGCAAGGCGACAATGCCGCCCGCGTCAATGATCTCCGCTGCCTGCCGGATCAGACGCGGTTGTGGGTTATCCGGGTGAATTTGAAAGTATTGGGTCATAAGAACAAAACAAAAGCGACAGCCTATCAGGCTGTCGCTTTGGGGTACTGATGCAGCCGAGGTTAACCGCGCTGCAGCGCTGCAATGCGCTCCGCAAGCGGTGGATGGGTGGAGAATAGCTCAAAGAAACCGCTCGAGTGATTAATGCCCAGCGCGGCGACTGACTGCGGCAACGCTGACTCGTGCAAGCTACTGAGCCGATGCAAAGCATTGATCATCGGCTGACGATTACCCATCAGCTGAGCCGCGCCCGCATCCGCACGGAACTCACGCTGCCGTGAGAACCACGCCACGATCATAGAAGCGAGTAGCCCGAATACGATCTGGCAAACAATGACGGTGACCATATAGCCGATACCGCCCGTGCTCTCATCGTTACGCGACAGCGCACGATCAACCACATAGCCGACAATACGCGACAGGAAAACCACGAAGGTATTTGTCACACCTTGGATCAGCGTCATGGTCACCATGTCGCCATTCGCAATATGCGCCACCTCGTGACCGAGTACGGCCTCGACCTCGTCGCGCGTCATGTTCATCAAGAGCCCGGTCGACACCGCAACCAAGGCCTCATTGCGGAAGGCACCTGTGGCGAAAGCATTCGGCTCACCTTCGTAGACTGCAACCTCCGGCATGCCAATGCCAGCGCGATCGGCAAGTCGGCGCACCGTATCGAGTAGCCAGCGTTCGGTTTCATTTTGCGGCTGCTCGATCACGGTGGCGCCCGTGCTCCACTTGGCCATCGGCTTGCTGATCAGGAGCGAGAAGATGGCGCCGGTGAAGCCCACTACCAGTGAGAACACCAGCAAGCTACCGACGTTAAGGCCCTGGGAGGTCAGGAAACGGTCAACACCCAGGACCGACAACACGATCGACATGACCGCGATCACCGCGACGTTGGTCAGTACGAACAACAGAATTCTTTTCATAGGATGGTCTCCGTTGAGGAGTCAGTGAAATCAGGCAAATTATGGCTGCGTGTAGCCTGATGTGGCGACGCCTTAGCCGGAATTCAACTCAGGTTAAGCCGAAGTTTTTTTGCGGGATGAACAGAGAATTCCTCACCAATCATGCCAAACCGGCTTGAGATCAGACGGCAGCGGTGGCAAAGAGCCAAGATCCGCGCCCGATTCCGTCACGCCGTGGAAGTCAGAGCCACGCGAGGCCAGCAAGCCGGCCCGCCGCGCTACCCGGGCGAAGCTATCGTATTCTTCTGGCGTGTGGCTGCCAGTCACGACCTCGATGCCCTCACCACCGACATCTTTGAACGCCTCGATCAAGGCGTCTCGTTGCAATTCGGATAAGGCATAGCGCGCCGGGTGTGCAATCACCGCCCGGCCACCCGCGCCACGAATCCATTCAACCGCCTGCTCTAAGGCTCCCCAGCGATGCGGCACAAAACCGGGCTTACCTTCGACCAGGTAGTGCTTGAATACATCGGCAACGGTGGGTCGCACGCCGCTCTCGACCAAAAATCGAGCGAAATGGGTACGGCCCAGCATCTCAGGGTTACCCGCATGCTGCATAGCGCCTTCAAAGGCCCCGTGGATACCGGCGCGCGCCAAATCCTCTGCAATCTCGCGTCCGCGGCTTTCACGCCCTCCGCGCACCGAGGCAAGCCCAGCGCGCAGCGCGGGGTTGTGCTCGTCAACACCGAGGCCCACGATGTGTACGGTCTTGCCAGACCAGGTGATAGATACCTCGACGCCGGCAACGAATTTCAGCCCGACCGCGTCAGCAGCCCGGCGCGCCTCGGCAATACCGTCGATTTCATCATGGTCGGTCAATGCCCACAGATCGACGCCGTTCGCTTTGGCGCGCTGCGCCAGTGCGGTCGGCGTGAGGGTGCCATCCGACACGATCGAGTGGCAGTGCAAATCTGCGTTTAGCATGGCGAAACTTGGGCGGGGTATGCAGCAATCAAGCTGTGATTGTACGCCCGACGACTGTTCGACGTGCGCGCACGCTTAGTCGAGGAAATCCTCGATCAAACTTGCCAGCGCCTCGGGCTGATCATGGTGCAACATATGGCCCGCGTCTTTGATCAATGCCGGGGTGACGTCAGGAATGACCTGCATGCGCCGATCGATCTCGGCACGCACCTCGGCCTTTGGCCCCATCCAGCGCCATACATCGGTGTGCTCGGCCTCGACCCACAACACCGGTGCCGTGATGTTTTGCCAGCAGGCGAGCACCTCCTCGGTCCGGTACAGGTTGGCACTGACGATTTTGTGCCGCGGGTCACCTTGCACATGCCACTCGCCGTCTTGATGCTGCGCAGCCCAGTGCTGCGCTACAAACGCCGCTCGCTCGGGCGTGAGCCGCGGGTTGGTCTTGCTCAGTCTCTCGGCCACGGCGCCAGTGTCTGGGTAGCTACGCATCTTCGGTGGCTCACGCAATTCGTCCAACCACTGCGCATAGCGTGCGGGTGCCTGCGCCGGCACCGCATTCGCGAGGCCAAAGCCCTCGAGGTTGATCAGTTTGGACACCCGCTGCGGGCGTATACCTGCGTACAGCGTGGCGACATTGCCGCCCATGCTGTGCCCAAGTAATCGAATTGATTCGCTGGGCGCTAGTTGATCCAGCAGCGTATCCAAATCGCCGAGATAATCCGGAAACCAATAGCAGTCCGCTTGCACACGCTCGGACAAACCAAAGCCACGCCAGTCCGGCGCGATCACGTGCCAGTCACGCTTTAAGCAATCGACCACGAATTGAAATGAGGCGGATATGTCCATCCAACCATGCAGCATGAATAGCTTGGGCGCATCAACACTACCCCAATGCCGCACATGCGTTCGCAGGCCGCGCAGGGATAGAAACTCGGATCGGGAAGGTTTGAACGGTGTATGCATCAGATGGGGAGTTATGAGGATTGCCAGTACTTGCGGCCAAGGCTAGCATCACACCATCAAATTATAGGGGACACCGGATGCCGGCCACCGATCACTACGACGCGCTCTACCAATCCTTCCGGTGGATGATTCCAGAGGATTGCAATGTCGCTCAGCTCTGCTGTAGGCGCTGGTCTGACGACCCTGAGCGTATCGCTATCGTGGTCGATGACCCGCTGAACGGTCATCGCGAAGTGAGCTATTCACACTTGCAGCGTGCTGCAAACCGTCTCAGCCATGTACTGCGCTCGCTGGGTGTTGAACGTGGTTCGCGCGTTGCGATTGTCATGCCGCAGCGACCCGAGGTCGCCGTTGCGCATATCAGCTGCCAGCAACTCGGGGCAATCGCGATGCCGCTATCGGTGCTGTTCGGACCGGAAGCCATCGAGTATCGACTGCAAGACAGTGAAACCATGGTGGCAATCGTCGATCCCAGTGCGCTGGCGTCCATCGACGCCGCATTGCCGCACTGCCCTTCGCTCAAGCATGTCATCGTACTGGATACTCAGCGTGCTGATTTGATCGATTGGACAAATGCATTAGCCAACGCACCCGATCGTTTTACACCGGTTACTACCAGCGCCAACGACCCGGCAATCCTGATCTACACGAGTGGCACCACCGGCTCACCGAAGGGCGCATTTATTCCGCAATCGGCCTTGATCGGCAACCTGCCCGGCTTCGTCGCCTCACAAAACTGGTTTCCGCAAGAAGGTGATGTGTTCTGGTCGCCGGCTGACTGGGCATGGACCGGTGGGTTGATGGACGCACTTCTACCCACGCTCTACTTCGGTCGCACCATCATTGCGAGCCGTGCTCGCTTCTCTCCCGAACATGCATTCGAGTTGATGGCACGGCATGGCGTAACAAACACGTTTCTGTTTCCGACCGCGCTAAAGATGATGATGAAGGCCGTACCTACGCCGAAACAGCATTACTCACTCAAGCTGCGCGCCATCATGAGCGCAGGCGAGGCTGTCGGTGACGCGGTATTTGAATGGGTGCAGGATGCGCTCAAGATCACCGTCAATGAAATGTTTGGCCAGACGGAGGCCAACTACCTGGTCGGCAACTGCGCACTCTATTGGCCAGCGCGCGCGGGCAGCATGGGTAAGCCCTACCCTGGGCATCGCGTCGCGGTGTTGGATGACGCTGGTGAGCCGCTTGGCCCTGGTCAGATCGGCGAAGTGGGTCTGCATCGCTGCGATATTCATGGCCAACCCGACCCGGTGATTTTCACGGGCTACTGGCGTCGCCCCGATGCAAGTCGAGACAAGTACCGCGGTGACTGGCTGATGACAGGCGATTTAGCGGAGATGGATGCCGATGGCTACCTCTGGTACCGCGGTCGGGCGGATGACATGTTCAAGGCTGCAGGGTATCGAATCGGGCCATCGGAAATCGAGAACTGTCTGGTCAAGCACCCGGCCGTCGCGAATGCCGCTGTAGTACCCACACCTGATGCAGAGCGCGGCAATTTAGTGAAGGCATTCGTGGTGCTTACAACTGAGACACCGCGCGGCGAGCAGCAAGACGCTGAGCTGATCAAGGCATTGCAGCAGCATGTGCGCGGCCAGCTAGCGCCGTATGAATACCCGAAGAAGATCGAGTTTATTGATGCGCTGCCGATGACCACGACCGGCAAGGTTCAGCGCAACGTACTCAGAGCATTAGAGATCAAACGTGCAGCCGACGAAAACCCATCGCACTGAGCTAGCTACTATCAATCGCGATGAAACGAATGAGAAAAATCGTTTCAAGAAGCTGATACAAAGAAAGGGATTAAGGCACCGACAACGATGACTTACTCAACGAGTTTGTTGAGTTGATCGGCATCGAAACGATCGGAGGGCGCCACTTCTTCAACAGCAATGCCCGCCGCTTTGAGGGCTGCGACGATTTTTTGTAATTGCGTCTCTTGCGAGGCTGCATTATCGATCAAACCGTGCAAGGCTTTGGATAAAGGATCATCACCATTTGGTGTCAAACCATAAGCCGCAAACATACGCGCTGCTGCATCGTCACGGCCGGAATGAGCATCTTTCGCGATCACACGCGCCGGGTTACCGATTGCCGTCCCGCCAGCAGGCACCTCTTTAACGACCACGGCGTTCGAGCCCACCTTGGCGCCCTCGCCCACTGTGAAACCACCCAAGACTTGCGCACCCGCACCAATGATCACACCACGGCCCAAGGTTGGATGACGCTTGCTGCCTTTACTTAGTGATGTGCCGCCGAGCGTGACGCCCTGATAGATGGTGCAGTCATCGCCGATCTCTGCAGTCTCGCCGATCACAACACCAAAGCCATGATCAATGAACACGCGGCGCCCGATGGTGGCACCGGGGTGAATTTCGATGCCGGTCAGCCAGCGCGAGATGTGCGAGATGAAACGGCCCAGCCACTTCAGACCCATACGCCAGCAAGCATTCGCCCAACTATGCATCACGATGGCGTGCAGGCCGGGATAGCAGGTCAAGACCTCCCAGCGACTACGCGCTGCGGGATCACGCTGCATGATGCTACTGATATCTTCGTTTAGGCGGCTGAACATGTCAGGACTCCGGGACCGATCCCGATATTTTACCCACCCGCCGCACGCAGCCGCTGGCGGCGCGCCTCGTACAAGCATACCCCGGAAGCAACCGAGACGTTCAGACTCTCGACCGTACCCATCATCGGCAGGCTCACCAGACGATCACAGTTCTCGCGAGTCAGGCGTCGCATCCCCTCGCCTTCCGAGCCCATCACAAAGGCGGTACCACCTGTGTAGTCAAGATCGAACATGCTCTGCTCTGCATCATCGGTGGTGCCGGTCAGCCAAATATCGCGCTCTTGTAGCTCACGCATGGTACGTGCCAAATTGGTGACGGTGATGTAAGGCACTGTATCTGCTGCGCCGCTGGCAACTTTGCTGGCGGTTGCGTTCAGTCCCACTGCTCGGTCCTTGGGGGCGATCACGGCATGCGCGCCAGCACCATCCGCCACACGCAGGCAAGCGCCGAGATTATGCGGATCAGTCACACCATCTAACAGCAGCAACAGCGGTGGCCCCTGAATCATATCCAGCAGCTCGGCCAGGTTGCGCGCCAATGAGAGCTCGCCCGCGCGGGCTACAACGCCTTGATGACGACGCGTACCCACCATGGCATCGAGGCGCTGATCATCTGCCTGGATCACACGTACATTGAAGCCTTTAGCGGCGCGCAGCAGATCACCCATGCGACGATCATGGCGTGATGAATCGACGTAGATTTCCTCCACAGTCGATGCATCCAGCCGCAAACGTGCGGTTACTGCGTGAAAGCCAAAAATAAGTTTCGATTTCAAAGTTACCTACTTACGCTTTTTGCGGCCAGTGCGTGATGCACTGCCACTACCATTCGTCTTCTTGGCGCTCTTGCGTGCCTTGGCACTCTCCGGCATAGCGGCAGCCGCTTTTTTAGGAGCTTTCTTCGCAGCTTTTTTAGCCCCGAATAAACCGCTGCGCACATGCTCTGCATCAGCGCGACGCGACTCTTTCTTAATTTGCGTGTGAATATCCGGCTGATGGACTAGTCGCAGATCAATACGACGCGCATCCAGATCCACCCGACTGACTTGCACCGTGACACGGTCGGTCAGTTGATAACGAATGCCGGTACGCTGACCGCGTAGCTCATGGCGCGCCTCATCATATTGAAAATAATCAGCGCCCAGATCGGTCACATGCACCATGCCTTCGATATACAGCGCATCAAGCTGCACAAAAATACCGAAGGACGCGACACCCGAAATCGTTCCAGTGAATTCTTCACCGAGTTTGTCGCGCACAAAATAACATTTGAGCCAAGCTTCGACATCACGCGAGGCCTCATCGGCGCGCCGCTCGTTTGCCGAGCAATGAATGCCGAGTGACTCCCATATCGCCAAGTCACCTTCAGCGCGCTTCTTGCCGCTGGCGCGATCACGCGCGAGTAGCTTGCGCGCCATCGGCGAGAGGCTGGTGTTCAGTGTCTCGGTTTCAATACCCTTCGGATGGTAGCGCTTGCCGTGCAAAATCGCCTTGATCGCGCGATGGGTCAGCAAATCCGGGTAGCGCCGAATCGGGCTCGTGAAATGCGCATACGCCTGATACGACAAACCAAAATGGCCGATGTTCTCCGGGCTATAAACCGCTTGCTGCATCGACCGCAGCAGCATGGTCTGTAGCAGCACGGCATCTGGCCGGCCGTGAATTTTTTCCATCAGCTGAGCATAATCCGAAGCCGCCGGTGAATTACCACCACCCAGCGACAACCCGAGCTGTTTGAGGAAGGTTCGCAGCTGATTCAGCTTTTCTTCTGATGGGCTTGCATGGACGCGATAAAGCGCCGGGTGCTCATGCCGATGCACAAAGTCTGCCGCGCAAACGTTAGCGGCGAGCATGCACTCTTCAATCACCCGATGCGCATCGTTGCGGGTACGCGGCAGGATTTTCTCGATCTTGCCAGCGGCATTGACAACGATATAGGTCTCGGTGGTTTCAAAGTCCATCGCACCGCGCTGCTTACGCGCTGCCAGCAACACCTGAAACAAGTCATACAAATCTTGGAGATGCGGCAACAAGCCAGGGCGACGCTGCGCCTCTGGCCCTCGTGTATTGGACAGGATCGCCGCCACTTCGGTGTAGGTCAGTCGCGCTGCCGAGTGAATCACCGCCGGATAGAACTGATAAGCACGGATTTCGCCGCTCATGGTGATAACGGCGTCACACACCAGCGTGAGACGGTCAACCTCTGGGTTCAGCGAGCACAACCCATTTGACAATTTTTCCGGCAGCATTGGTATCACACGCCGCGGGAAATACACCGAGGTACTGCGCTCTAATGCATCAGCATCCAGCGCATCATTCGGTTTCACATAATGGCTGACATCGGCGATCGCCACGATCAAACGGTAACCTTTAGCGCGCCCGATCTTGCAGGGCTCGCAGTAAACCGCATCATCAAAGTCACGCGCATCTTCACCATCAATCGTGACCAATGGCACGTCACGCAAATCGACGCGTGCATCGAGATCATTATCACCGACCTCAGACGGCAAAGCCGCTGCCAGTTTTTGCGCCGCTGCTGAAAACTCGTGCGGGACGCCATACTTTCGTACAGCGATCTCTATCTCCATGCCGGGGTCATCAATCTCGCCCAATACCTCGGCGATTTTTCCGAGTGGCTGAGAATAACGAGATGGCTGCTCGGTCAATTCGATGCTGACCACTTGACCTGCTTTTGCATCGCCGACCGAACCCGCCAGCAGAATGTCGTGACTAATGCGTTTATCTTCCGGTACGACAAGCCAAACACCATTTTCATTCACCAGACGACCGATGACATGCGTATTGGCACGGCTGACCACCTCGACAATCGTGCCCTCGGGGCGACCACGACGATCAAGACCTGTCACACGTACCTGTACTCGATCACCATGCAGTACCTTCTGCATCTCACGCTCTGGCAAGAAAATATCTTCGCCATCATCGGGTATCAGGAAACCATAGCCATCACGATGCGCCGAGACGATACCTTCGATGAAATTCGAGGTATTTGCCAGCTGCAGTCGGCCACGCCGATCGGGTTTGATTTGTCCGTCGCGCTCCATCGCAGACAAGCGCCGAGTCAGACCGTCCAGCTCGGCATCTTTCACGGAAAGCGACTTGGCGATAGCCGCAATGGTTTGCGGCTCGTCATTGGTGCGCAGTATGCCGAGGATATCTTCCCGGCTGGGGATGCTGTAGGGGTAAGTGCTCAAAGAACGTGTGATCTTGTAGGAGGAATAGCGGCGTAAGTGTAACCGACGAAACAGAAACCCACTCGGCGTAAGTAAGCAAGTTCCGCACAGCGTATGCGCAAATCAAGGCTTTAATTGGACAGTGGCAGGGATTATTCAACAATGAGGCTTATCAACAGACCAGCCTGACCTTTGAGGGATACCCGCTCTGGGCCTTCATCTACGGGGTTTTCCGCCAATACAGTGCCTCGCGCCAAGGGCTATTAGTTTGACTTTTTCCTCTGAGCCTCTATAATCCCGCTTCTTTTGGCCCACGTGGCGGAATTGGTAGACGCGCATGGTTCAGGTCCATGTGCCGCAAGGTGTGGGGGTTCGAGTCCCTCCGTGGGCACCAGATACAAAAAGGAGGTTGCGAAAGCAGCCTCCTTTTTTTATTGTGCCTGCGAGCACAGCACCTGGGTGCTCTATCTCATTTAGCACAGCACCTGCGTCCCTACCTCATTTAGTTGGCTGAACCGAGGGAAGCCGATCCGGGGTCATCTCATCGTACATCTCGAACGGCTGATGAATCCACGGACTGTCCGGCAGATATTCAACGAAATAATCCGGTCGGATGACCGAGCACGCCTTGAACCAGATCACTGCCGAACGAATCTCAGTGATTTCAGGGAATTGCTGTTGAATATGGTGCGGGACTCGCGACAACGTCACCCCAGAATCCACCAGATCGTCAATCAACAGCACGCGCCCTGAGAGTGGGCCTGCATTTGAAGTAATGCTGTTGGCAATATCTAATTCTCCGCGGCGTGTGCCAGCAGCCTCTCGGTACGAACTGGTCGACAACACCGACAACGGCACGCGAAACAGCCGCGAGAACACATCGCCGACACGTAAACCACCGCGAGCCAAACAAAGCGCATGATCGAATACATAGCCAGATTCGAATACGATACGGGCCAAACGCTCGATCAAGCCGTGGTACTCATCCCAATCAACCCAGCGATGACCCGACTCGCCAGCCATGACATTTACGCTGAGGGTACGTTAAATGGGTGCCGCAGCACGATGGTTTCCCGGCGGTCAGGCCCGGTCGAGACCATGTCCACCGGCACGCCGACCAATTCTTCAATACGGCTAATGTAGGCACGCGCAGCAGCTGGCAAAGCGTCCATCGTGCTCGCCCCCACCGTCGGCTGCTCCCAGCCGGGCATTTCTTCATAGATCGGCTCACACGCAGCGGCTTCCTCAGCACCTACCGGGAAAACATCAACCGTCTTGCCATTGAGTTTGTAGCCGACACACAGCTTGAGCGTCTCGAGTCCATCGAGCACATCGAGTTTGGTCAGGCACATCCCTGATACACCATTGATTTGCACCGAGCGACGCAGTAACGCTGCATCGAACCAACCGCAGCGGCGCGGCCGACCCGTGACGGTGCCGAATTCAAACCCAACCTTGGCCAAGTGCTGCCCGATACCCACGTCCGTTGGTAACTCGGAGGGAAACGGACCAGAGCCGACACGCGTGGTGTAGGCCTTGGTGATGCCCAGCACATAGTGCAGCATGTTCGGGCCCACCCCGGCACCGGCGGCGGCGTTTCCGGCCACGCAGTTACTGGACGTGACGAACGGGTAGGTGCCGTGATCGACATCGAGCAGACTGCCCTGCGCACCCTCGAACAACAAATTGGCACCCGCTTTATGCGCCGCGTGCAGTGCGCTGGAAACGTCGGTCACCATGGGGCGCAAACGCGGCGCAGTCGCTAATGCATCATCAAAGGTTTTTTTGAAGTCGATAGCTTCAGCCTTCAGATAATTCACCAACACATAGTTGTGATAATCCAGATTCTCGCGCAGCTTCTCTTCGAAGCGTCGCTCGTTCAAGAGATCGGCCACGCGGATCGCACGACGCGCGACTTTGTCTTCGTAAGCCGGGCCGATGCCTTTACCGGTAGTGCCGATTTTGGCTGCACCACGGGCCGCCTCACGGGCAGCGTCCAGTGCGGTGTGATACGGCAGAATAACCGGACACGCTTCCGATACTTTCAAGCGCGAGGTCACTTCGACACCCGATGCTTCCAGCTTGTCGATTTCGCGCAGCAAATCAGGCACCGATAGCACGACACCATTGCCGATGTAACAGGCAACTCCAGCGCGCATAATCCCAGAGGGAATCAGTTGCAGCGCCGTTTTTTGTCCGCCAATAACCAAGGTATGGCCGGCATTGTGACCACCCTGAAAGCGTACGACGCCCTGCGAGTGATCAGTCAGCCAATCGACGACCTTGCCTTTACCTTCATCGCCCCACTGCGTGCCGATGACTACGACGTTTCTAGCCATGATGATTCAGTCTCTTATGATTGCCGCCATCAGCGTAGCGGCTTGATGATTAGCTTTCCGTTTTCTTCTACAATCTCGCGATCACAATCGAACTCCTGCGGATCATGCGGATGCCCCGGAAGATGTTGGATCACGATCTCACCCTGCTGCCGCAACTCGGCAATAAAGGCCTGCAGTAATGCATCCTGGCGCCACGGGGCACTGATCGCAGGCACGGGTGGCGTAACCGGCAACAGGCCGACGATCTCGCGCAAATCCATTGAGAACCCAGTGGCAGGTCGGGCACGGCCAAAGGCCTCGCCAACCTCGTCGTAGCGTCCACCGCGCGCCACCGCATTTGGCAAGCCGGGGACGTAAATCGCAAAGGTCACACCGCTTTCATACTGGTAGCCCGACAGATCCGCCAGGTCGATATTGACACGCGCTGCCCCAGCGGACTCGGCAAGCTGCGCCAACTCCTCGAGCGCAACGCCAATCGCCTTTTTGGCCGGCAGTTGCTGCTTCGCTGCGCGCAACACTTCCACCCCGCCCCGCAGCGAGCTAAGCGCCAATATGGCCTCGCGCGTTGGGCCACTATAACGCTCCACCCATGCGCGCAATGCCGGCATATCCTTTGAACGCAGCAGGCCGATCAGCGCCGAGCGATCTCGCTTTGCCAGAGCGTCGTCCTCGATCACTGCGTCCAGAATACCGGCGTGCGAAAGATCGAGCGTCAAGTCTGACAAGCCTGCCAGCTTGAGCGAGGCCAACGCCAGCGCCTGTATTTCGATATCAGCCTCGAGCCCGGCATGGCCGTAGATCTCGGCGCCGACCTGCAGCGGCTCGCGCGTGGAATGAAAACCTGAAGGCCGCGTGTGAAGCACCGATCCTGCGTAGCAGAGGCGGACGACCCCCGGTCGGTTCAGCAGATGCGCATCAATTCGCGCCACCTGAATCGTCATATCCGCCCGTACCGCCATGGTACGACCAGAGAGTTGGTCGACCAACTTGAACATCCGCAGGTCCAGATCCTGGTCTTGCACCGGCATCAGGGACTCAAGGTACTCCAGCATGGGTGGTGCGACTAGCTCATAGCCATAGCTACGGAAGTGATCGAGCAAGGCACGACGCACCTCTTCGGTCTTGCGCGCCTCGGACGGCAAGACATCAGCAACATTCTCGGGTAGCAGCCAGTTCGGCATCGGGGATCAGGCCGGGAGGGGCAAAAGATGGAAAGCGAGCAGGAGGATACCAAACAGCATCGCCACCAGTCCGAAAAACCGAATCTGGCCATCAGAAAGTTGCGCTATTTGCAGGAAAGTCTGGCGCCAGCGGCGTGGCGCCAGCAGGGGGAGCAAGCCCTCGAGCACAAAAAGCAGGCCGAGCGCGACCATAAAGGAGTAGCCCACCACTTGCCTTACTTCTTCGCGCCGCCAGGGGTCTTGAAGTACCTGAGGAACTCCGAATTCGGGTCGATCAGCAGCACATCACTGCGCGTCTTGAAGCTGTCCTTGTAAGCTTCCAAGCTACGCGTGAATTTGTAGAACTCTGGATTCTTGCCAAAAGCGTCTGAGTAGATGCGAGCGGCTTTAGCATCGCCATCGCCTCGGATCGCCTCAGCCTGGCGGTAGGCATCTGCCAAGATAACGATCCGTTGACGATCAGCGTCAGCACGGATCTTCTCGGACTCAGCAGCACCAGTCGAGCGCAACTCATTGGCAACCCGGACGCGCTCCGATTTCATACGCTCATACACCGAGTTGTTGATCTGCTCGACGTAATCAACACGCTTTAAACGAACATCCAGAATTTGCGCACCGATCTGCGTGGCCTCGGCGGCTACTTTGGCTCGTATGGCATCCATCACCTTGCCGCGCTCGCCGGAGATCACTTCACGCACGGTACGCTTGGTAATCTCTTCATTCAGGGAGGCCTTGACGATCTGCGCCATTCGATCCTGCATTCGGCGCTCGTCTCCACCAAACGAAACAAAGTACAACTTCGGGTCCGAGATACGCCATTTAACAAAGGCATCGACCAGAATGTTTTTCTTCTCTGCCGTAATAAAGCGATCTGGCTCCGGGGTGTCGAGCGTGAGGATGCGCTTTTCAAGGAACATCACATTCTGGAAAGGCGGCGGCAACTTGAAGTGCAGCCCGGGGTCTTTAATGACCTGCTTGACCTCACCCAGCGCGAACACAATCGCGTACTGGCGCTGATCGACAACGAACAAGGTCGAGGACAAAATGGCCAGTGCAATCAGGCCCGCAATAAAGTAAGAGATCAGGCGACTCATCAGCGACTCTCCCGATCACGCAAGCTACGCTCGCGGTTTCTATCAATTCTTCCCTCATTCAGTGGGGGCTCATTACTTGCCGCTGGCGGCGTAGCTGCAGTTGCGGGGGCAGTTACACCAGAAGCTGCCTCAGCCGCCGTTTGCGCGATTAATTTATTAGCAAAAATCTGCTGCATGGCTTCGATATAGAGTCGATCACGCATCACCGCCGGTGCGCGCTGGTACTCCACCAACACTTTGTTGAAACGAGCCGCCTCACCCTCTGCGTTCGCTACCACACGCGCCCGGTAACCTTCGGATTCTTGCATCAAGCGCGAGGCCGCACCGCGCGCCTTGGGGACGACATCATTTGCGTAGGCTTGGCCCTCGTTCTTCTGACGCTCGCGGTCTTGACCGGCTTTCACCGCATCATCGAATGCTGCCTGTACTTGCTCCGGTGGCTGCACTGCCTGCATGGTGACATTGGCCACTAGCACGCCGGTAGCGTAGCGATCGAGAATCTGCTGCATCAGTGTGCTGGTATCAAATGCAACTTTCTCGCGCCCTTCGTACAACACAAAATCCATCTTAGATTTACCAACCACTTCGCGGATCGCGGTCTCAGCGACCTGCTTGACTGTCTCTTCCTGATCGCGATTATTGAACACCCAAGCCGAGGCATCTTTCAAACGGTACTGCACGGCGAATTGGATATCGATGATGTTCTCATCGTCGGTCAGCATCAGGGATTCGCGCGCGAGTTTGTTGCGGACATTGCTGCGGTAGCCGACTTCGACCGTACGAACCTGCGAGAGGTTGACAGTCTCTTGCGTCTGAATAGGGTAAGGCCAGCGCCAGTTAAAGCCAGGTTGTGCCGAGTGACTGTATTTACCAAAAGTCAGCACGATACCGGTTTGACCTTCTTGGACAATGAAGAACCCGCTGACCAACCAGAGAAAGAGAATGACCGCGCCGGCTACGCCAGCACTGATGCCCGCGTTGCGCGCATCATCGCCATCATTCGATGATCCACCGCCGGCGCCACCACCGCCTTTGCCGCGAAAAAGACGGTTGATTCTTTGGTTGAACTCTCGCCAGAGCTGATCGAGGTCAGGCGGACCATCATTCGGCCGACCTGTTTGACGTGGCTCTTTCCCATCTTCATCCTGAGGACCACGCCCCCAACGAGGATCATTGAGGGAGAAGATAAGGCCGAGTTTTTTTCTTATTGATCCGAACATGCCGTGGTGTTCCGCGGTCGGTGAGAATGCTGTGCAAAAGTAGCGATCGCGCTGCGCAGCATGTCAATGCCCTCGCCGGTTCTCGCACTGACAAATACGCGTCGAATTTTATCATATTCATCATATTCGACGCGGGGCGCCTGCCCTGCGAGATCAATCTTGTTCCAGACGAGAATTTGGGGAATGTGATCCGCGCCAATCTCTGCCAGCACCTCGTTCACCTGGACGATCTGCTCGTCGCGAACCGGGCTGGCCGCATCCACCACATGCAGCAGCAAATCGGCGTGAATCGTCTCCTCGAGGGTGGCGCGAAAGGCTGCCACCAGCTGCGTTGGTAGCTCCCGAATGAAGCCAACCGTGTCCGACAGTACGATATTGCCTACCTCGCCCAGATGCATCCGGCGCGAGGTCGTATCAAGCGTCGCGAACAACTGATCGGCTGCGTACACGCCGGCTTTTGTCATGTTGTTGAACAGCGTGGACTTGCCAGCGTTGGTATACCCCACCAGCGATACGGAAAATGTTGCGTTGCGCTCGCGCGCACGGCGCTGCGTGAGACGCTGACGCTGCAACTTGCCTAGTTTTGCGCGCAGCATCTTGACCCGCTCGCCGATCAGGCGTCGGTCGGTTTCCAGCTGGGTTTCTCCGGGTCCGCGCAGACCGATCCCGCCTTTTTGACGCTCTAGGTGGGTCCAGCCTCTTACCAGCCGGGTAGCGAGATGTTGCAACTGGGCAAGCTCGACCTGAACCTTACCCTCGTGACTTTGGGCACGCTGGGCAAAGATATCGAGAATGAGGCTGGTGCGGTCAATCACACGCACTTTCAAGTGGCGCTCCAGATTGCGCTGCTGGGCGGGTGACAGAGCATGATTGAAGATCACCAGCTCAGCACCGAGATCGGTCAAAGCCTCTGCAATTTCGTCGGCTTTGCCCGAGCCAACGAATAAGGCTGCGTCCGGACTTGCGCGCCGACCGGTTACCGCTGCTACTGGCTCTGCACCAGCGGATTTTGACAAGAGTCCAAGCTCCTCCAGGCTGGCAAGGAAATCACCTTTGCCAAAGTCAACGCCGACGAGGACAGCGCGCATCAGGTAGCCTCGGGCCAAAGGCCACGAGGCGAGAAGGGATTACTCAGACTCGGACTCTGAAGAGGCTTGCTGGAGGTTAACGGCGCGCGCCGGAACAACCGTCGAGATCGCGTGCTTGTAAACCATTTGCGTGACTGTGTTGCGAAGCAACACAACGTACTGATCGAAGGACTCGATATGCCCCTGCAGCTTGATGCCGTTAACGAGATAAATAGAAACCGGCACGTGCTCTTTTCGCAAGGCGTTGAGGAATGGATCCTGCAGCAGTTGCCCTTTGTTGCTCATGGATGCTCCGTATTCTTATATGTTCAGGCGATTGTTATTACGTTTGACGGAGGTAAACGCCCCGATCACTGGCAACTCAGAATGTAATCGATTTTGCCACTTGCTGGCAAACGCCGTCGCGCAAAATCCTCGCTAATCCGCCTTAGAAAAGGGGTTTTTTCCGGAGCGAAACTCTATCCTTAGGGGGGTTCCGATCAGACCGAAACTTTCTCTGAAATGTTTCTCCAGATACCGCTTATAGCTCGCGTCGATCCCATCCAATGCGTTGCCATGCACAACAATGACCGGCGGATTTTGCCCACCCTGATGTGCGTAGCGCAGTTTGGGCCGCACGGATCCCTTGCGGCGCGGTTGCTGGTGCTCGACAGCTTGCTCGAGTGCGCGGGTCAATTGAGGCGTAGGTAATTTCCTCATCGCTGCTTCATACGCCGCATTGATTGATTTCATCATTGGCGGAATGCCCGTACCCTTGACCGCAGAAATGAAATGCATCTTGGCAAATGACAAGAACGATAGCTTGCGCTCAATCTCTCGCTTGATATGTTCACGCGCATCCTGTTGCAGACCATCCCATTTATTCACACCAACCACCAGCGCTCGCCCCGCCTCCAATACAAAACCAGCAATGTGTGCATCTTGCTCAGAGATGTCCTGCTGTGCATCGAGCAACAACAGAACAACATTCGCATCGGAAATCGACTTCAGCGTTTTGACCACCGAGAATTTCTCGATCGCTTCGAATACCTTACCCTTACGACGTATACCCGCAGTGTCGATCAAGGAATAGTGACGACCATCGCGCTCGAACGGAATCTCGATCGAATCACGCGTAGTACCTGGCATATCGAATGCAATCACGCGCTCTTCGCCGAGTAGCGCATTTACCATCGTTGACTTGCCAACATTGGGACGTCCCACGATCGCAATCCGAGTGCCACGATGAACAAGCTCGTCGACGTCCTCCGCCTCATCGTCGATCAACTCATCGAGCGCTGCCTCCACCAGATCGGGAACACCATCACCGTGTGCAGCAGAAATAATGCAGGGATCGCCGAGGCCGAGTTCATAGAAATCCGATGCGACGCTGGTGTATTGCATGCCTTCGGATTTATTGATGACTAGAATGACTTTACTTCCTGCCTTGCGCAGAAAATCATTGATGGTTTTGTCGTGCGGGGTCAGTCCTTGACGACCATCGACCATGAAAAAAACGATATCCGCTTCGGCGATGGCCTGCCGCGTTTGCTTTGCCATTTCGCGCAGGATGCCGTCTTTAGCGACAGGCTCAAAACCGCCGGTATCAATGACGAGGAACGGGCGTTTACCCACCCGCCCCTCGCCGTAATGGCGATCGCGCGTGAGCCCGGGGAAATCAGCGACCAGCGCATCGCGCGAGCGCGTCATTCGGTTGAACAAGGTCGATTTGCCGACATTTGGCCGCCCGACCAAGGCGATGACAGGTTTCATGGTGATTTTCGATTCTGGGCTTGCCCAGGTTCGCCGCTGCGTCAGCGGCGAAAAACGCCTAAGGATTACTCGGTGGTGATTGCGATTAGTTTGCCATCAATGGTTTGCACCACTAAATTGGCACCGGTCACAATCGGTGCAGTAAGCACCTGACCGCCAACGCTTAGCCGGGCCAACATCGCGCCCTCCTCGCGTGACAGGAAATGCAAATAGCCTTCTTTGTCGCCAACAACAACAGCACGACCAAAAGAGACGGGAGCCGACAAACTACGGCCTCTGAGCGTGGTACTGCGCCACAAGCTACCACCGGTATCGCGTGAGAATCCGGCTAGCGAACCCACCTCATCAGCTGCAAATACATAGCGCTGATCAATTGCGGGGCCGACGTCGGCGGAGAATTCGCGCGCCCAACGCAGACTGCCATTGCCTGCATCGACGCAGGCGATACGGCCCTGATAAGAGGTGGCACAAATTTCACGTCCCAGTAAAGCGGGAACGCCAGAGACATCGGCCACACGCTCGAGCTCGGTCGCACCACGCGGTTCGGCGATTGGCGCATCCCAGCGCGCGACGCCAGTGGCGGTGTTGATCGCCAGCATACGCCCGGCAGGCAAGGCAACGAACGCTGTGCCATCGGCAATGACTATGCCGGGCGCAGCGCGCAACACCAGCGCAGGTGCTGTGCGCTGTATCGTCCACCGGCGCTCGCCGCTCTCGACGTCATAGGCAACGATCTTGTTGTCCATGCTGCGTACCACCACCACACCGCTACCGACTGCAGGGGCTGACAGTACTTCGGTCGACGCTTTTACTTTCCAGCGCTGCTTACCGGTTGCGGCATCGAAGGCAAACACGGTACCGCGTGCACTGGCTACAGCAACAGTGGCCGCATCAGCACCGACACCTGCAGCAATGTCGGCATCGACCGTGACGCTCCAGACCTGCCGGCCGCTAGCGGCATCGAATGCCACGACTTTGCCATCAGCTCCCGCAGCAAATACCTTACCGTCGGCGAATACGGGTGCGAGAAACGGTGTGCCGGCACGGCCTAGATCTGCGCGCCAAAGCGTACGAACGACGAGGCTCGGCTTGAAATTGACCAATGCTGCTGGCTCTACACGCGGCTTCTTGCTGGAGAACATCGAGCAAGAGGCCAGCAGAGTGACCATCAGCAAAGAAGATAACCGCATCCAGCGGCGGGAGGCATTCATCAATCGTTCCCCATCATCCCTTGCTCGGTGAACCACCCACCGCATCCAACTTCAGTTGAATCAACTGGCGCGCGGGATTTTTCACTTCGGTTTTGTCTAACGCAGTTTGGTAAGCGGCACGTGCGTCTTCCAGCTTGTTCAGACCGAAGTACAAGTCACCTTTGCGGTCAGCCACCAAGGCGGCAAACTGATCTGGAAAATCGACAGACAGCACCTTCAAACCTTCTTCATAGGCCTTTTCATCCAACAACACACCAGCAAGGCGTATGCGTGCGATGGCCTTGAACTCTTCGTTTTTGCCGTTCTCCGATACCCACAGCAGCTCGCCTTTAGCTGCCTTCAAATCAGCTGCATCGAAAGCGGCTCTAGCCGCGACCAGCGCACCCATCTGCGCGTAAGCGGTACCGCTAAATTTATCTTTCAGATCTGCCGAAGCGCGAGTTCGTTTGGACGCATCATTCGATTCGACAGCCTTCACTAACTCTTCATACAAGACCGCAGCCTTCGCGGCTTGCGAGCGCTGCCAATAATTCCAACCTGTCCAAGAGGCATAGGCCAGCAGCACCGCAGTGACTAACCATGTCACCAGATTGCCGTATTTATCCCACCAGGCTTTTAAGCTGGCGATTTGCTCTTGTTCTTCGTGATCGTATGCCATGTTTTTATAAGACTATTAATGATGGGTAGGGATTTGTCCGGCGTGAAGGTGACCGTGTTCGTGCTCCGCATCACCGACGATTTGATCGATGAGGTAGTCGACGACTTGATCGAACCCGATGTGACGCTGATTATTGGTCATGTCGGCCTCACGCAAATGCTTGATGGTGGCCTCGCCTTTTGCCATTTCATCATCGCCCAGAATGAGCGCGTAGGCAGCGCCACTGCTATCAGCCCGCTTCATCTGAGACTTGAAACTGCCGGCGCCGCCAAGCGCTGCGCAATGTAGCACAACATCCAGGCCGGCATCCCGCAAGCGCTCTCCCAGAATAAAGGCTTGCAACTGTGCCGCATCACCCTGATGAACCAGATACACATCGCACTGACCGGCGCTGGTAGATGGGGTGTTCGCGCGCATCAATTCGAGCAAACGCTCGACACCCATAGCAAATCCGACTGCCGGCGTGGGCTTGCCACCAAAAATCTCGACCAGAGGATCATAGCGACCACCACCGCACACCGTGCCCTGAGAGCCAAGATGGTCGGTTATCCATTCAAATACCGTGCGGTTGTAGTAATCCATGCCGCGGACTAAGCGCGGGTTGATGGTGAAGCGGATATTGTTGGCGTTGAGGAGTCGTTGTACACCGTCGAAATGCGCGCGCGACTCGTCGCCCAGATAATCAAGCAGCTTCGGTGCATCATTCACCAGTTCCTGCATCGCCGGGTTCTTGGTATCCAGTATGCGCAAGGGGTTGGTATGCAGACGTCGCTTTGCCTCAGCATCGAGTACGTCGCTATGTTTTTCAAAGTACGTAATCAAATCTGCACGATGCCGATTGCGCTCTTCAGCATCACCAATAGAGTTGATTTCCAAGCGGATGTCACTCAAGCCAAGATCATCCCAAAGACGCTGGCACATCATGATTAACTCGGCATCAATATCGGGGCCCGAGAAACCGATCGCCTCGGCACCAATCTGATGAAACTGACGGTAGCGACCACGCTGCGGCCGCTCATGCCTGAACATCGGGCCCGAGTACCACAAGCGTTTAGGACCTTCGTAGGTCAGGTTATGTTCCAGTACGGCGCGTACGACACCGGCCGTACTCTCCGGCCGCAAGGTCAGCTGGTCGCCGTTCATGCTGTCGGTAAAGGAATACATTTCTTTCTCGACGATATCGGTGACGGTACCAAGCCCGCGCGCAAACAAAGCCGTGGGTTCAACAATCGGCGTACGAATCTGTAGATAGCCGTAGCTACGCAACACCGACTGCACCGTGTTTTCAAACAGCTCCCACAGTGGCGCATCGTCGGGCAGCACATCATTCATGCCCTTGACCCCGAGGATTTTTTCTTTTTTAGCTTCTGCCATAACGGGTCTTCACATAATCCAGTACGATGGTTTGAAACTCTTCCGCGATACGCTCACCCCGCAGCGTGACCGACTTCTGACCATCGACAAAAACAGGCGCGGCCGGTGACTCGCCAGTTCCGGGCAGGCTGATACCGATGTTGGCATGCTTGGACTCACCAGGGCCGTTGACGATACAGCCCATCACCGCAACGTTCATCTCTTCCACGCCCGGATAACTGGTCTTCCACACCGGCATCTGCTCGCGCAGATAAGTTTGAATTTGATCGGCCAACTCTTGAAACACGGTGGATGTCGTGCGACCGCAGCCGGGGCATGCAATCACCATCGGCGTGAATTTACGCAAGCCCATGGTCTGCAAGATTTCCTGCGCAACGATGACTTCCTTGGTTCGATCTCCACCAGGCTCGGGAGTCAGCGAAACCCGTATGGTGTCGCCGATGCCCTCTTGGAGCAGCACACCAATCGCGGCAGTCGATGCAACAATCCCTTTACTACCCATGCCCGCTTCGGTCAGTCCGAGATGCAGCGGGTAATCGCAACGACGCGACAGCTCGCGATACACCGCGATCAGATCTTGTACGCCCGACACTTTGCAGGAAAGTACAATTCGGTCACCCGGCATACCGAGCTCTTCGGCGCGCTTGGCATTATCCAGAGCCGAGGTAATCAGCGCTTCGTACATCACCCCTTGTGCAGTCCATGGATCTTTACGCTGAGCGTTTTCATCCATCATGCGCGCCAGTAGCGATTGGTCGAGACTGCCCCAGTTGACGCCAATTCTCACCGGCTTGTCATATTTGTTCGCTACTTCGATCATCTGCGCGAACTGCGTATCTCGCTTCGCGCCCTGCCCCACGTTACCGGGGTTAATACGGTATTTAGAAAGCGCTTCTGCACACGCGGGATGGCGCGTCAGTAACAGGTGACCGTTGTAATGAAAATCACCCACCAGCGGCACATCAATACCCATTTTGTCCAACTGTTCACGAATCGCTGGAACAGCTGCTGCGGCCTCTTCTGTGTTGACGGTAATGCGCACGACTTCAGAGCCGGCACGTGCCAGTTCCTTGATCTGTATGGCGGTACCAATGGCGTCAGCGGTATCCGTGTTTGTCATGCTTTGTACAACTACAGGTGCGCCGCCGCCGACACGCACTTCTCGGTCGCCATAACGCACAACCGATTGGCGCGTGATCTTGCGCGCGACAGGTCCTGAGGGTACGGGCGAGACGGACTGATCCATGAATAGCTCCTTACTTGAGACTCAGCTTAGCGACGTTATCGCGCGCTACCGCGCGTAGGTTGAGCGTCTGCCCACGCAGGCTAGCATCTACACCGGCCGCGTTTCCGATCACCAGTACCACGGGTTCGTTCACTTCAAGCAATTCTGTCGTCCCCGCTTTCATTAATCGCGAGATGAGTCTACGTTCACCCTCGACAGTGGTGACCTCAACCCAGCTATCTTCACGCGCCTTGATTTCAAGTGCGCTAGCAGAACTCGCCCCAATTCCTAATGAGCTTAGTACACCCGCTTTCTCGTTCCCCGCCTCTGGCGAGGACGCTTCTCTGCCGCCGGTCAGTGGCGGTAGCGCATCGATCACCTTGGCATAGTCCACACTCGGCACGGAGAACCACTCATAGCGAAAAGCGATAAATACCAGCGCAATCACCACGGCCGCTGCCATCACCAGTGAAGGCCACTTGCTCGAGCTGCGGCGCCGAGGCGGAGGCGATTGTCGGCCGCGCAGACCCGGAGCAGGCAATGGGCGCCTCACCACCATGCTATCGAATGCCGGATTAGGCTCGTTCGACAACATGGCGATCAGCGGTGCCGGGTCGAGTTCTAGCAGCTTGCAATATGAGCGGATGAAGCCACGGACCGTGGCCATGCTAGCGAGTTGCGCGAAATCATCCGATTCCAACGCAGCGATTTGACGTGGAGAGATTTTCAGTCGATTGGAAACATCTTCGACCGACAAACGAAACTCCTTACGGCGCTTGGCCAACAAAGCGCCCGGTAGCTCCTGGGCAATGCTCTCAGCAACAGGTTCCGCATGCAGGCCGTCAGCCTGATCAGCAGCAGAAACTGATTCCACCGAAGCCGGCTGCTCGGCTATCAACGCCGCGTCAGCACCGACACTCGACGATGCCGATACGGTGTCATCTGGCATCGACCCTGTTGGGTCAGCCGAAGCATGATCATCAGCTATATGTCCAGACCCCGACCCGGTAATCGGATCGTGGATCGGATCAGTGCCGGACGCCGTCGGATCAGATTTGTCTTTATCGCTCATTGGTTTCGGTACGCAAATAAGCCTGCAACTGCGGGGATTCCGGGAATATCCGTTTCCACTGTGCGGCGATGCTGCGTTCAGCATCGCGGTCGCCTAGTCGCCGCTCGATATCCACCGCTAAGGCGTAGTCCTGACTAGCTGCATGGCCGCTAGCAAGTACAAGCTTGAAATGTCGGCGCGCCTGCTGATCATCACCTCGCTGGATGGCAAGCCGCGCCAGTTGAGCCCTGGCTGCCAGCAACCTGGGGTCTGCTTGCAGCGCCCGCTGGAAATAATGCTCCGCACGATCACGATCATTCAGTCTCAAACTACAAATACCAGCGTTCATCGCGGCATTCGCCGGTACTAAATAACGACGGTGGGATAGCGCGCGATCAAAATAAGGCAAGCCCTCGGCCGCCTTACCGGTTTCGCAGAGCAGCCAACCCATATTGTTTTGCAGTGCAGGATCATCCGGTTCCAATCGCAGCGCACGCTCCATGCTCTGCGTCGCCTGCTCGGGTTCGCCTAGCCGCATCAAGGCCAGCGCACGCAGGCCGAGCACATCGGCGCGGTTGGGCGCCACGTCCAATGCGCGATTCGCTTCTTCAAGCGCGATCGCATGATTACCCTCGGCGAAGTAGGCTTTCGCCAGCTCAAGCCGTGCGCTCGCGCGTCGTTCTGCATCTGCCGTGCTTGCAGGATCATGCAATGCATGAGTACATGCGCCAAGTGACAGCAGTGCGACGAGAATAATCCAACGACTCATTGGTACTTTACCCAGGAATCTCAACGATACGACCGAAATCAGCGCCGTACTTTTGCTGATACGAATCCAAACTCCGCATTCTTTCTTGCACACGCGTACGGTCCTGCACATCGCCGGCCAGTTGGCCGCAGGCTGCATCGATATCATCACCGCGTGTTTTGCGAACGGTTGTCACGATACCGGCATCCATCAGAATTTGAGAGAAAGCCTTGATGCGCGTGGCGCCAGAACGACGCAACCCCGAAGCCGGAAACGGATTGAATGGAATCAAATTAAACTTGCAAGGCACATCACTCACCAGCTTGAGCAGCTCGCGCGCATGTGCATCCGTGTCGTTGACGCCGTCCAGCATGCAGTACTCGAATGTAATGAAATCGCGCGGCGCAAATTCCAAGTAGCGCTTGCATGCCGCAAGCAACTCGACCAGCGGATACTTACGGTTCAGCGGCACCAAGTCATCACGCAGCACGTCGTTCGACGCATGTAAAGAAACAGCAAGCGCGACGGCGCAGTCGCCGGACATTTTGTCCATCATGGGCACAACGCCACTGGTTGATACCGTGACGCGACGACGCGAGAGGCCGTAGGCGTTATCGTCGAGCATCAGCTTAAGCGCAGCGACCGTCGGTTCATAGTTGAGCAACGGCTCACCCATGCCCATCATGACTACATTTGTAATCTGGCGCTCGCCTTTGGGTCCGGCCGTGACGCCCTTCTCGCGCCGCAGGGTTCGCTCGGCCATCCAGAGTTGCCCGACAATCTCGCCAATCGTGAGATTGCGCGAGAAGCCTTGCTTACCAGTGGAGCAAAATCGGCAGTTCACGGCGCAGCCAGCTTGCGTGGAGACACACAGCGTGCCGCGATTTTCTTCCGGGATAAAAACCGTTTCGACCGCGTTACCATCGCCAACGTCGATCAACCACTTGCGTGTGCCGTCGGAGGCGGTGTTATCGCTGATGATCGCTGGCGCAGTTACCGTTGCGTGAAGCTTCAGCTTTTCGCGCAAGGATTTGGCGAGATCGGTCATCGCATCGAAGTCGGCCTCGCCGAATTGATGTATCCAGCGCTGCAACTGCTTCGCGCGAAATGGCTGCTCGCCAAGTTCGCCGCACCAGCGAATAAGCGCAGCGGGTTCCAGATCCAGCAGATTGGTCAATGCCGCCATGGTTACCCCCCAAACTCCTTGCGGCCGAGTTGGACATCGCGACGATGCGCGCGTCTTGTTTCAGCCCCTTGGCTTGCGCTACTCGCGTTAATCAGATTAGCGAGAGTAAACGTTCAAACTCGGGAAAAAATAAGCGATTTCGTTTTTTGCTGTGTCCGGGGCATCGGAACCATGGACAGCGTTAGCGTCGATCGAGTCGGCGAAATCAGCACGGATAGTTCCCTTATCGGCTTTCTTAGGGTCTGTAGCGCCCATCAAATCACGATTTTTCACGATCGCGTTGTCGCCTTCCAGCACTTGAATCATTACCGGACCGGAGATCATGAAATCGACCAGATCTTTGAAAAACGGACGCTCACGATGGACAGCGTAGAACCCTTCCGCCTCGGCGCGAGAGAGCTGAACCATGCGGGCAGCGATCACTTTTAGGCCAGCGTTTTCGAATCGGCTGTAGATCTGTCCGATGACGTTCTTGGCCACTGCATCCGGCTTGATGATTGACAGGGTGCGCTCGGTGCTCATCTGAAAAAACTCCAATAGAATGAAAGGGTTAAAGAATTGGGGAGAATTATTTGATAACTTTTGATTTTAACATGAAAGTACCCCTTTCAGGCCGCTCTAGCGACGCTGGCTGGCAAATCGGGCTTTGCCGAGACGGGTGCAGCCTGCAACAAAGTAAGGTAAATTATCGAATTGACAGGTGGCGAGCTTCGCCGGCTGTTATTAATTTGAAAATGGAGGTCAAATGAACCAACCGCTACCCACTCAATACGGCACGCTGGACGACACTTCCGTCGTACGTCACCGCGTATTGCGCAACACCTACTGGCTGCTGGCGCTAACCATGCTGCCGACGGTGTTGGGGGCTTGGCTTGGGGTGCAGATGCACTTCTCGCTGTTCGCTGGCAGTCCCATATTGAGCTTCATCGCGTTTCTAGCGATCGCCTTCGGTTTCTTCTACGGCATCGAGCGCACCAAAAACTCCGGCTTGGGCGTGGTCTTGCTGCTGGGCTTCACCTTCTTCATGGGTCTGATGCTCTCGCGCATGATCGGCCATATCCTGCATTTCGCTAACGGACCGCAACTGATCATGACTGCTTTTGGCGGCACCGCTGTCGTGTTTGCTGCCATGGCATCGATTGCGACCACCAGCAAGCGTGATTTTTCTGGCATGTCGAGCTGGTTGTTCGCGGGTGTCATCGTCATCCTGCTGGCAGGTGTTGCCAATATCTTCCTGCAGATGCCTGCGTTGCAGATCGTGATCTCGTTGGTCGCTGTTGTGATCTTCTCTGCCTACATCCCTGCTGGGCATTTTCGGCGGTGAGCGCGAATGAGTCAGCTCCATATGTTTTAGTTCAAGCCCTCTCCGGAGGGCTTTTTCTTTTCCAGCAGCGAGTGGAACCGGTCCGGAAGTGAGGCTACAAAGCCCCCGTTTATATTCCGGAGAACCCCATGCACCCACACGCTAACCACTCCCCGTCTTTTTCCTCATCTTCTTCTTCGTCATCGTCGTTCGATGCGTGGCAAGCGAATGCCAATCAAAACCGACAATCAGGCACACCATCCGCAAAGCTCACAAACACGTCGAATGAAACACGTATGCGGTCACGCCAGCCATCAGCGAATCCGCTGATCGCATCCGATGTTGCAGAAGACTTTAACGAAGGCGACTATGAAGGCCATCAGCAGTGGTCGCTGAAATCCGAGCGATATCAGTTGGGCTCACTGCAAGACCGTGTTGCAAATATCAATCGCACCGACCATTTCGACCTTGTCGAAACACTGGAGCTTTTTAATGGCATCAAGGATTCCCAAAAAGCGATAGAGACGCTTGCCCGAAACGGCAACAGCGACGATCTCGAAAAGCTTCGAAAATTCGGCGGCAGCATTGGCACCTGCATCACCAAGCTCGAACGATTCCTCCAGGCGGGTGAAGCGAGCAAGCACGGGATCGAGATAGCCGGCAAGCGCCAAGCAACCAACACGCTGCTGGAAAGTCTGTCCGCGAGAGAAGTGCGGGGGCTCTGCAACGGCCTCGCAACCGTCTTTGACGATAGCGTCATGCACACATTGTTCAACAAGACACAGCTGGCCAAGCTGGGGACGCCACTGCGCACAGTGAATGATGCGCTGATGCTGCAAGCGATGACAGCAGGACTGCCGCGCGATCTGCCGTCGAACGGCTGTCTTCTGGACACACTGAAATTACAGTCGCGCTTACTCAAAGCCAAGCTATTACGCAGCGACAGCAACTATGTGCGGGCGATCTTCGCGCGCTCCATCGACATCTTTGGCGCTTGGGCGGCGACCAGCGGCAAGGTGGTTTCGGAGGACGGCAAAGTCGTATCACGGCAATTAGGCAAGGTCTTTGTACAGCTGAACACCATCCGCACCTTCGGCCTGATCAAGCTCGACAAAAGCGAAGCGGGAAAAAAGAATCGGCAGATTCTGGGTGAACTAGCATTGTCACTGGCGAGTGCCGAGGCATTGGATGAACTGACCAGCAGGCCTGGGCCGTCAAACAGCAATGGTTCACCGGCTGCACCAATACGCATCCCGCCCAACGGTGTCGAAGTCACCAATATCGGAAACACGATCAAGGATTTCCTCGATGCCGGTTTCATATCCGTCGGCAGCCCTGAGGCGCAGCAGGTGCTGAAAAGACTGCTGAACCTCACGTTGCCGATACAAGTAACGGACATGACGGGGAGGTCCGCGCAGACCCTCGGCAACAGCGCGAACCTGATTCGCGTGATTTATGAGTGCGCCCTGCGGCCCGGAGCTTCAACCGCGATACTTCAATCGCCTGAATTCTCTGCTGCCGCGACGCAGCTTCTTCAACTGAGCGCATCTGAAACATTCTGGGGACAGGTCGATTGGTTCGGCAAGCCGGATCAGACGCTGGCCAACATCGGCAGCTTCATCAAGGCGATGGACAAATGGGGCAAGGCCGGTGGCCCCCTGATGCGCTCGGCAACTTTGTCGTGGGCGGCGCAGCTTCATGCGCTCGAGGTCGACTCGACGTTCGATGGGTCCTCGGTTGCCTCGATGCTTTCGGCACTGGTGGCGCTGCACGACCTTGCGCCGGGTACGCAACTGCCGGCACTGATCGAACAACTCCTCGGAGTCGCCAGCGAAGCGAACAGTGCGAAATGGGAGGGACGCTCGCGTGCGCTCGCACTGAGGGCAGCGCTGGCCTGGACGCCGGCAAAGGGTAGCCCGAACGCCGGCACTGCCATCGATGCGCTCCTCGCAGCCGGCCCGCACCAGGAAGATTCGCTGCCCTACTTGCAGGCGATCCTAATGCGGTGCAAGCAGGACATCTCTCGCCTGACAGGTTTCGAGCAAATGTTGCGGCAGCTGCTGCCGCAACGACCTGCCAATGACCTTAGGCCGATCGAACTGTCCGATATCGAATCCGAAATCAAGCGGCGCGCAGCGAAAGAAGCGCCGCCGGTAGTGAGGGAGCCAGAGCCTGTGGCGCCCGCATCGGCACCGGTAGCAGAGACTAAAGAGCCCAAGTCTGAAAAGCGCAAGCTGGTCGGCGAAACCAGCATCATCGAGAAAAAAGTAGAAAACACGGCGGACAAGGACAACGACTCGTTGACCGCCCCCGGCAAGAAGGATAAACAGCAAGATGCAGCGGGCTACGGCAAGCGAGCGGATGAATGGAGCCAGGCAAAAAAAACCATACGGCCACCTCGCACGACAGCATCAACTACACCGCTTTCGTCGACAGCGCCGAAGGTGACGCCACGTGAAAATACGGTAAATATCCCTCACAAACCCGGGCTGCCGGGTTCAAGCGTGATCAGCACAAGTACGGCCGCCGGGAAAAATTCGGCGAGCGAGCGCCGGGAAAAGAATGCCAGCGATAGCGCTGCCAAAAGCGCGTTCAAATCCGATACGACGAAAAATGCAGGCGTCGACAGGCAGCAAAACACTACTCCGGCATCCGTCCCGCTGAGCGCAAAAAATCGTGCAGCTCTCGAAAAGCAATGGTTCGACGCGATCAGGAACCCAGGCCTGAAAGCCCGCATGACCAAGCTCGAAGAGATGGTTACCCGAGATGCCACCCTGTCGACTCGCGAAGACAAGCATCATAAGCCGCCACTGTTCTATGCGATCACCGACGGCGACAAGAATCTAGTTGAGTGGCTGCTTGACAGGATGGACCCGAAGAGCAAGAACGAAACTCTCTCGCTGCTTCCGCTCATCATTACAGCGCCAGTACTGGCAGGAAACGAGGTGATTGCTGCTCTGAACGCGTTTCTATCGAGACTAGACAAGTCGGTGGTGATTCCGCACCTAAAACAGTTTTTCTACGTGTACAAAGCCTCTGTTCCTCCAGCCTATCTAAAGGTTCTGGAGTCCTTTCTACCCGAGGACAGCCTGTCGCAAAGCCAGAACATGGAAACGGCCGTAAAGCCGACAAAATCCTCGCAGGCGCCGCACAGAGAACTGCCCCCCAACGATCGCGATAAATTCAATCACTCTCCGCCCGCCAACAATCCTAGTTTCTCGGAGCAGAAAAAAGAGTTTTTAAGAGAACTTGGCTTAATCGTGCAGGAAAAAGGTAGCAATCCTCTTTTATCAAAGATCTACTTGAACGACCTGAATGGTGCGGAAGAGCTTCTAAAAAATCGCAAGGCACCAGGCCTGCTGAGCACGGCAGACCGTAAATATGACATGACCCCCTTGGCACTGGCCAGCTTTCTCGACCGCACGGAGTTTGTCGAAAAAATTCTTAAATCACCCGCTGGCCTGAACAGCGCGCTCACCATTAACCGACTTGGATATACCCCACTGCAATTGGCGATCGAGTGGGAATCGGTAGAAGCACTACGAGCACTTTTGAAAGCGCCAAATGCGCCCAATCAGATCAGGATATCTCGTCAATTTAAAGGCGAAAACACCAGCGTTTACATGGCAGTTTATGGTAAAAAACCTCACCTCCTGCGCATGCTTCTCGAAGTCCCGGGTGCAGCAGATCTGGCTTTGCTGCCCGGACAATTAAATCTCACACCTCTGCAACTGGCCACACTCAACGATGACGCTGCGTGTGCCGCAGAGTTGCTCAAGCTTACAAACGCAGAAAATCAACTTCGCGTGACCGACAAGCTGGGCCGAAACGTGCTGGGACAATCGCTACAAGAAAAGTCGCTCTCGGTTGGCAAACTTCTCCTTCAGCGCCCGGAAGCGGCGACGCTTATACGTGAGCATTTTGGCGGCGGAATGAATGTGCTGAAGTTTGCAACGTCCATCCGTGATGAAAAAACGGTTGAATTACTGCTTGCATCGCCTTATGCGGAGTGGCTCTCGGAAGACCATAGCGATGGGAAAAATAATGCATTGATGATTTCGACGTTGCACCCGAACGCGGCCAGCCTTCGCATCGCAGCGCGTTTGTTATCTCTGCCGAATGCAGAACGACAAGCGATGACGATAAACACATTCAAACAAAATGCTCTGCTAATGGCTACTGAAAAGGGATTGATTGATCTGGTATGCAAACTGATTT
>JAPLQC010000073.1:0-51685 GCA_026399895.1 Burkholderiales bacterium | reverse complement strand
TTTCCCTCCCAAATGCGAAAGCCCAGACGCAGGTTCGTCGCGTATCGATGATAAGGTCAGCGATGGAAAATCCAAATAAAGTGTATGCCGATCAAGTCATGGAGCGGGTCAATGCCGGCCGTGCGACCTTCTCAGTGATCGATAATGAACTCAGAAGACAGAATGATGAGTTTCCGGTGCCACCAGGCGTGTTGCAAGAAACCTATACTGGCTTTGACGGAATGAACGCTTTCGAGCTGGCCCAGTCCAGCGGTCAGATCGATATCGCCGAGCTGCTTCAGCCTTTTGAAAACAGCTAAAGACGAAGCGTGGGGATTAGTAAAAAATAGCTGGCCGCGTTGGGGGCTTACTACCCCCGACCGAACCTCCATGTGCTGGCTGATAAGATCGGATCAGCCCGTACAGCGCTCAAACACCGCAATCGACTCTACATGCGCGGTGTGAGGAAACATATTCACCACACCCGCCTGACTCAGCCGATAACCACCCGTGTTAACCAGTATCCCCGCGTCGCGCGCCAAGGTTGAGGGATTACAAGACACATAGACAATGCGCGACGGCTGTAATTCTGGATTACTCTCTTTCGCCTCTGCGATGGCGGTGCAGAGGTCCATTGCACCGTCGCGGGGTGGATCGATCAGCATTCGGTCAAAGCGCCCGAGCGACTGAAGGTCTTGAAGCGTAAATTCAAACAAATTCCTGTGTATGAATTGAGTTCGATGATCCAACCCATTCAGCGCCGCATTGTTCAATGCGCGCTCGGTCAACTCAGGACTTCCTTCAATGCCAACCACTTCCCGCGCCTGAGTCGCCAGCGGTAAGGTGAAGTTACCCAGGCCACAGAACAAGTCTGCTACGCGATCGTTAGGCTGCACCTCCAACAGACGCAGGGCTCGCGAAACAAGGACGCTATTGATCTGGTGGTTGACCTGAGTGAAATCCGTTGGCTTGAATGGCATTACCAAACCAAACTCGGGCAAGCGGTATTGCAGCGGTCGCTTTTGTGGATACCATGCGGCAACGGTGTCCAGCCCCTTCGTCTGTAACCACCACTCAATATCCCAGTGATCTGCAAATGCCTTCAGTTGGCGCTCATCCTCGGCAGATAATGGCGCCATGATCCGCAGTACCAGAACAATTACCTGCTCATTGTCATGCTCGCCGACGGCCAACTCGATCTGCGGCAATCGGTCACGAATCGATAGCGATGCAATGAGTGCTCGCATCGGCATGAGCATGTCGGACACTTTGGGGGGCAGAATTTCGCAGCTGCGCATGTCGGCGATGAAGCTTGATCGCCGCTCATGAAAACCAACCAGCACCCCACCCTTCTTTGCAACAAACCGTACAGACAGACGTGCACGGTAGCGGTATCCCCAGTCGGGGCCTTGAATGGCCCGCAATAGGTACTCGGGCCGAACTCGCCCGATATGAAACAGGTTGTCTTCCAAAACGCGCTGCTTGATAGCGACCTGTGCAGCAGGATTGAGGTGCTGCATCGCGCAGCCACCGCAGACGCCGAAATGAGCGCATCGAGGTGTTGTTCGTAGCGAGGATGCACGCAGCAAGGCCGTCATTTCTGCCGCTTCCCACTTGGGCTTACGACGGAAGGATTGAAAACGCACCTGCTCGCCCGGCAACGCACCTTCGACAAAGATTACCTTGCCCGGCGATCCATCCTCATTCGGCAGATGGCCAACACCGCGCGCCTCCATGTCCAGCGAGACAATTTCAATTACCGGGGACGTCATTGCCACATGCTCAGATAGTCACGCCAATGAGGCGCATGAATGGTTTGCAGCGATGTGCGCACCAAGGCGATCTCGGCATCGTAAGCATCGCGCGTGAGACGGCCACGAAGCAATTGATAGCGGCAGTACACCAGGTAGGTATTCACCACATCGGTCTCGCAGTAATCGCGAATCTCTTGCAGCCGACCCTCCTGATATAGCGACCATACCTGCGACCCGTCCACCCCCATTTTGCCGGGGAAGCCGCACAGCTTAGCCAGATCGTCGAGCGGTGCATTGGCGCGCCCGGTATACATGGCCAGGTGATCCATCAGATCAAGATGGCGGGTGTGGTAGCGGGAGAGGTAGTTATTCCATTTGAAGTCGCGATCTTCGTCGCCCATTTCCCAAAAGCGTGCCGCATTGATGCCATGAATCAGGGCACGGTAGTTGAGCACAGGAAGATCGAAGCCACCACCGTTCCAAGACACCAGTTGCGGTGTATAGCGTTCGACGATGCGATAAAAATCCTGAATCAGTTTTGGCTCAGCGTCGTCGAGGCCACCCAATGATCGAACACGAAATCCTTCGTCGTCGCGAAAAACGCAAGAGATCGCAGCCACCCGATGTAAGTGATGCTGGAGAAAATCGGATCCTGTTTTTTCACGCCGCGCCGCAAACGCCTGCGCCGCCACCTCAGCATCCGAGAGCGCAGCATCGCTGCCGAGCAGCGTGCGCAGGCCACTGACATCCGGAATAGTTTCGAGATCAAACACCAGCACCGGCGTCACAGCAATGCATCCTTCCTGACACCGCGCGCCGCAATGACCTGCTTTAGCCTGTGCAAACCATCTTGCTGAATCTGCCGCACGCGCTCACGCGTGACGCCCAGCTCATCGGCGATTTCATCCAGCGTCGCGGGTGTGCCGTGATCCAAACCAAAACGCCTCAGAATCACGATACGCTGCTTGATCGGCATGGCATCAATCCAACGACGCACCATGTGAGTCATTTCCTGCTGCTCGACGTGAACGTCTGGCGCCTCGGCGGCGATATCTGCGACCAAATCCAACAGACTGGCATTCGCATCGCTTGGCAACGGTGTGTCGAGCGAAGATACTGGCTCGGCCAAGCCGAGTATCTCGCGCACCTCATCAACACTGCGCTCTACCAGATGGGCGATATCTTCAAGCCGTGCATCCTTCTGATCATCGAGACGCGCCTCAAGGTGATATTTGGCACGCAGTACCAGATTCAACTCGCGTACGCGGTGCACCGGCAACCGAATCATGCGCCCTTGATTCATGATGGCACGCTCGACACTCTGCCGTATCCACCAAGTGGCATAGGTCGAGAAACGAAATCCACGCTGCGGTTCGAACTTACCGATCGCATGCATCAAACCAAGGTTGCCTTCCTCGATCAGATCAAGCAAGGCAAGTCCGCGATTCGCATAATGTTTAGCAATCGAGACAACCAGGCGCAGGTTATGCTCGATCATGACCTGTCGCGCATCGAAATCGCCCTCTGCCGCCAGCGTCGCGTAATGCCGCTCCTGCTCGGGCGTCAGCAGGGGCCGTGTGCCGATGCGGGTCAGGTAATACTGGGTCGTATCGCTCGCTAGCTCAGAGTTGAGCAAGGCGCGAAGTTCCTCGATCGGTTGCCGTGCAGCGTCGTCCTCTTCGATGAGTTCGCTTTGATCCGCCCCACTATCCTGCAGTGGGATCATCGGTGGTGAATCCGGCTGTTCCGATGGGTCGCTCATTCAGCGACTCGGCAAAAAACTGATCGGGTCAACCGCCTTGCCCAGCTGCCTAATCTCGAAATGGAGCCTTACTGACTCCGCATCTAAATCGCCCATCTCGGCAATGCGCTGTCCTTTGGCGACCGCTTGGCCTTCCTTGACCAGAATGGCTTTGTTATGCCCGTAAGCAGAGACCAACCCATCGCGGTGATCGATGATCACTAGGTTGCCAAAGCCGCGCATATTGTTTGCGTAGAGCACGGTGCCCTCGCCCACCGAGACAATCGGCTGTCCGGATTGCCCGGCGATATCAATCCCTTTGCGCGAGGTATCGAAGCCTCGAATGATCTTGCCTTCGGTCGGCCACATAAAGCGCCCGGCAGCGGGTGCGCTCGTGTCGGCAGGCTTGCGGGTGTCTGCTAGCGACCTCGCCGGTTCGCCACGCTGCAAGTCAGCCCACGCCTGATCGGAATAAACAACTTTGCGACCCAAGGGCCCGTTCTTGGTACCGCCCGTACCACGCGTAGTCGCTGCGGCTGCCGGGTTGTTGTTGCTGTTGTTCTGGGAATCGAGGTTACGCATCTCCATACCGGTTTCGGTAGGCACGCTAGCGACCTTGTTGTCCTCTGGGGGAATGATGCGCAACTGCTGCCCGACACGAATATCGTTCGGATCGGACAAACGGTTCCAGTCGCTTAGTTCACGCACCGACTGGCTGAATTGCTTGCCGATCTTGCCCAGCGTATCCCCTTTTTTTACCGTGTAAAAACCGGGAGGATCAACAGGCTCTGCAACAGTAGCTGTCTGCGCTGTCGGCGACTTGGACTGTGTTGCCTTGCTCTTTTCGCGGGTGGCAGTACGGTCGTCGATCGGCGCATTGCCGGGGGCACCGGCACAGCCGTGCAACAGGTATACCGCAGTGAGTAATGCGACTATTTTTGGCGTTGTGTGCTTCATCGGTCCTGCTCAGAAAACGGTATTGGCTCCAGCCTCAGGTTAAGGCTCAGCCAAAGGTACCCGGCCGCATCGGCACGAAGTGACAAGGCTCTAGCAAATCCGCCATCCATTCATTCGGCTTGGTGCGAACTACCAACTTGAGACGCTGCGACCGCTCACCGACCGGCGCAATCAAACGCCCGCCGAGCGCCATTTGATCCAGAAGTGCCTGCGGTACGTCCAAGCCAGCCGCTGCCAGAATGATGCCATCGAACGGACCACACTGGGGCAAGCCCAACATACCATCGCCATAGTGCAGCCGCAGATTAGGAATACACAGCGCGCGCAAGTTGCTGCGTGCCAGTTCGTGCAATGGCCGCATGCGCTCAATCGAGTAGACCTCATCAGCCACCTCTGCCAACACCGCTGCCTGGTAGCCGCAACCGGTACCGATCTCCAACACCCGGCCCAGTTTTCCATCGACGCCCTCGCGCAGTAACTCGATCATGCGCGCGACAATCGAGGGCTTGGAAATCGTCTGGTGGTAACCAATCGGTAAGGCGGTATCGACGTAAGCTTGGGAGGCCAGACCTGGCTCTAAAAAGTAGTGCCGAGGCACTCTCTCGAGGGCCGCCAGTACAGCCGCATCCTTGACACCCTGCTGTGCAATTTTGCGCACCATGGCTTTGCGTACTGCCTCAGATACCAAAGGCACATCAGACGTCGTTTCAGCGATAGTCGACGGACGCTGCTGCTTGGGTGCGACGGCGGGTATTGGTGCCGGACGCGCACTAGGCGTGCGTTCTATGGCGTTGCGGGTCGCGGTTTGCGTGCTGTGTGTTCGGTGCGCCGCGGCTTTACTACGGCCGGATAGCCCGGTCACAAAATCAAGCGTCAGCGGGAATCGCTTTTTAGGTTGGCTTTCGCTCTCGCTCATCGCAGCACCGTTCGCAAACGTTCTAACTGAGGGCCATGCGTCAGATCGATCTGCAACGGTGTTACCGACACCCAGCCCTGCTCTGTCGCATGAAAATCCGTTCCCTCGCCAGCATCCTTGGCTCTTCCCGCCGGACCAATCCAGAAAATCTCATTGCCATGCGGATCAGACGAGCGAATCACGGACTCCGATTCATGTCGCTTGCCTAGCCGTGTGGCCACCACCTTGTTGAGCGCAGCGTAGGGGCGATTTGGAATATTCACGTTCAGCAGGAAAGGCATGCTCAGCGCATCCAAATTTCGCTGCACAATATCTTTCGCCAGGCGCGCGGCGGAGGCCAGTTCCGACCAGCCATGATCAACCTGAGAGAAAGCAATCGCCGGGATCCCGAACAGGAAGCCTTCGGTGGCAGCAGCAACGGTGCCCGAGTAGAGCGTATCGTCGCCCATGTTCTGGCCCTGATTGATACCGGAGACGACAAGATCGGGACGTTCGTCGAGTAATCCGGTCAGCGCGATATGGACGCAATCGCTGGGCGTGCCATTGACCGAGAAATAGCCCTTATCGGACTTCATCACGCGCAAGGGTCGGTCGAGCGTAAGTGAGTTTGAGGAGCCGGAGCGATTACTGTCCGGTGCCACCACCACGATGTCAGCAAAAGACGATAGCTGATCAGCAAGGGCGTTGATTCCGGGGGCTAGATAGCCATCATCGTTGCTGATCAGGATTTTCATCGGCGCGATTTTACCTGAACGCATTCCCAACGCGGCGGTGGTTTGAGACAGCTCAACACGGCGCGCTCAACAAAAAATTCTGCACCTCTTTGAGGTCCCGCGTCCGCGCAAAGGGCGGCAGGCTTTGCCAAATCCGACGGCCATAGGGTTTCGAGATGAGCCGCGGATCGCAAATCACGAGCACACCACGGTCCTGCTCATCCCGAATCAAGCGTCCGGCACCCTGCTTTAGCGAGATGATGGCCTCGGGCAGCTGATGATGCATGAACCCATTCTGCCCACGCCGCTCCATCGCGGCGATACGCGCCGCCAGCACCGGATCATCGGGTGGTGCGAACGGTAACTTGTCGATGATGACCACCGACAAGGCCTCACCGCGCACATCAACACCCTCCCAAAAGCTCTGGCTACCCACCAGCACGGCGTTGCCAGCGCTGCGGAAGCGCTCGAGCAACTCCGTGCGACCCATCTCGCCCTGAACCAGCAAGGGCCAAGGCAGCTGACGCTCGGCAAAAATCTCGCGTAGCCGCTCGCTGGCGCGTCTGACAGCACGTAAGGTGGTGCATAGCAAGAAAGCGCGCCCACCGGCCGACTCGATCACCGGTAGCGCTGCATCGATCACTGCATCGGTGTAAGCGATTGAACTAGGATCAGGCAGATCAGCGGGCACGTACAGCAAAGCCTGCCGCGCATAGTCAAACGGACTCGGCCAGCTTTTGGCAGTAGCAAGCTCAAGACCCATCTGCGAAGTGAAATGAGAGAAATCATTTTTTGCCGCCAACGTCGCCGAGGTAAAAATCCAGGCGCGCGGCGCACCTTCACGCTGTTTGTTGAAGATGGGTGCTATGGACAGTGGCGTTCGGTGTAGCTGCAAGGATTGCAAAAACGCCTCGACCCACAATACATCGGCTTGCTCACCTTCTGATGCCACCGACAAGTTCCAGCGATCCAGCATCACGCCAAGTTCTGACGCGCGTGCGCGGCACTGCTCAATCGTCTCGGCACGCTCGGCCTGCGTCGCCAAAATCTCCACCAGATGGGCCAGCATCGCCTTCAGATGCGCTAACGCGGGGAAAAACGCGCTGCTGTCTGCAATCTGCTGATAAGCAAGCTTGGCACCTTCGACCGGAAAGCTGAGTCGCAGATCACGCACTGCCTTCTCGACGCTGGATACCAACGCGCCCCAATCCGCGCCATCGCGCGCATGCGCAAGCCCCTCGGCCAGTACATCACGGCACAGCTCCATCAGCTGCGTGGTTGAAACCGTCTCACCAAAAAACAAGGTAGCAGTATCGGGGAGCTGGTGCGCCTCATCAAAAATAATGGTGTTTGCAGTCGGCAGCAACTCAGCGACGCCAGTATCTTTCAGCGCCACATCGGCGAAGAAGAGATGGTGATTCACCACGACCACATCGGCCTGCTGCGCATCACGTCTGGCCTTCATGACGAAGCAATCCTGATAGTGCTTGCACTCGGCACCGGCACAGTTATCGCGGGTGGAGGTCACCAGATTCCATACCGAGGCATTTTCAGGGACACGCGATAGCTCGGATTTATCACCGCTACGCGTGGTCTTGATAAAGCGCCCAATCTCGCGCAGATAGCCAACATCCTCACGCGCCGTCAGACGTCCATTTTGCAGCGTACGGTCGAGGTGAAAATGGCAAACATAATTCGCGCGCCCCTTCAGCAGCGCAATACTCACCGGTGCATTCAGTGCCTTACGCACAACCGGTATATCGCGCAGGAAGAGCTGATCTTGCAGGTTGCGGGTACCTGTCGAAACAATCACCTTGCCACCCCAAAGCAAAGCAGGCACCAAGTAAGCGAAGGTCTTACCAGTGCCCGTACCGGCCTCGGCTAGTAATGTGGATTGTGTCGAGATTGCCTGCGCCACTGCGCGAGCCATGTCCGCTTGCGACTGCCGTGGTCGGAAGTCCGGTATTTGGTCGGCGAGTCGACCGGTTGCGGAAAACAATGCATCGACCTCGGCATCATGGATGCCGACAGAATCGGTAGTGGCAGGTGTTTCGATCAAAATGCGATAGGTCGTCAGGCAGGGATATCAGGAACCAGCAGCATCTTCAACTGCAATATCTGATCCTTGAGTTGCAGCTTGCGTTTCTTCAAGCGCGTGAGTAGTAAGTCATCTCGGGTGGGCAGGTCGGCCAGACGCGCGATCGCTTCGTCGAGATCGCGATGCTCAATCTCTAAAGCGACAATACGTTCCTGTAGTTGCTCAGGGTCGAGGCTCATCTGCGGGTGCCGATTCGTTGGGCGGGGTGACGGGCGCAGACTCACCCGTTCCGGCATTCTCAGCGTTGCGAGCAGAACCGGTGATCGAGAGGCGCAGACTCACCCGTTCCGGCATTCTCAGCGTTGCGAGCAGAACCGGTGATCGAGATGGATTTGGCACGTTGTTCAGAGGCGCGACGCTCGCGCTCGGCGACAGCGCGGTCTCGCTCGGCAGCACGCTCACGTCGTAACAGGGCATTGGCCTCTACCTCGACGCGACGGACTGCCTTATTCGCGCGCCGCTCGATATCGCGGAGATCGTTCAGGCAGGACGAGGTAAAAAAATCCTCGTAGCATTGAAAGCGCTGAGAAGCGATTCGGCGTTCAATTTCAGCACGGGCAACCGGCACCAGAGCAAGTGCAGCATTGGCACGTTCAATCGTATCAATCGACTTCGGTGGGAATTGGGTCGCCAAAGCCTGCTCAGCGGCGCTAGTCACAGCGCCTGTTGCAGCGACAGGCTGCGCGCCGACGATTGCGCAGCCTAGCGACAAGGTGGCAGCAACAGTCAATGCCGAAAACTTTTTTCTCAGTGCCAAAAATATCCCGTTTCGCTCAATCAGTAGTTTCTCTGACCATTGCTACAGCCGACTGTCGACGCTCGCTCTCTTTGTATTCGCGAGATTGCATCTCGACGATACGCGATACCGCGCGCTGAAACTCGGTGGCAAAACTACCCTCGGTGAACAGCAGCTCCGGCGCAACTTCTGCAGATATCAGCAACTTGATCCGATGGTCGTACAGCACATCCACCAGCCAAGTGAATCGACGCGCCTCGGAGGCCATTTCAGCCGACATCTTTGGCACGTCCGACAAGATCACCGTGTGAAATCGATTCGCTATCTCGAGGTAATCATTTTGAGAACGCGCGGTACCACACAGCGTCGCGAAATCAAACCAGACTACCCCACCAGCGCGCCGTATGCAACGCAGATCTCGCGATTCTATCCTGATCTTGGGATCATCCTCAGCAGCGCCTGCGAGATCGAAAAAAGCGTGCTGCAGCGCTTCGGCAGACACCGCGCCCAGGGGCGTATGGTAGGCCGAGACCTGCTCCAGGATGCGCTTACGATAGTCTGTCCCGGCGTCGACATTCAACACATCGAGCTTATCTTTAAGTAGCGCAATCGCCGGCAGCAGTCGGTCGCGATGCAAGCCATCCGGGTACAGCGCATCGGGCGCGTAGTTGGAGGTCATCACAAACGACACCCCGTGATCAAACAAGGGCTGCAGCAGGTTGTACAGAATCATCGCATCCGCGATGTCGGAGACATGAAATTCATCAAAACAAATCAGCCGATAGCGCTGCGCAATTTGCTCGGCCACGACCAATAAGGGATCTTCCACATCTTTCTGCTCGTCCAGCGCATGGTGCACCTCGCGCATGAACTCATGAAAATGTATGCGTGTCTTGCGCTGCACTGGCACGACCGCATGAAAACAATCCATCAGAAATGATTTGCCACGGCCAACGCCACCCCAAAGATACACACCACGTGGGATATCTGGATGTCGAAGTAATTTGGTGAGACGAGTCGAGCGTTTGGAACGGTAAGCTACCCATTCGTCAAACAAGCGTTGCAGCCGATCGACTGCAGCTCGCTGCGAAGGGTCTGCACTGTAGTCGCGCTCAGCGAGGGAAAGCTCGTAATACTCTGTGACGTTCATTGCGCGTCGCCGAGCGGGCTTAAGTCGACCGTGAGTTGCGCAGGATAGCGTTGCCGCACTGAGCCCAAAGGAAAACCGATACCCATCGACATCCCCATGCCACTCGCGCTGCCAAAACTGCCACCACCAACACCCACGCTGACACGTGGTCCGCCACTACCGACGCTGCTGCCGGGCAAACGGTAGATCACCTCGGAGGCGCGGTAGCCGGGATGATCGCAGATCACCCGCAGATCGCCATTCGGCTCACCTACCATGACCGTAGCGGGTGTCTGCACATTCCAGCTGCCCGACAGATTACTGACAACGCAGGCTGCGCCAGTCAGCGGCTTGCCTTGCGCCGTTGATACCACCTGTAATTGTCCTGCCGGGGCAGATGGCTGGCTGGCGCAACTGATCAGCAGCGTGACCACTACGCCCACAGCAGCGATCCGTCGCCCGCTAGCGCCGCCTCGCCATCTTCCGATAGAGCGCAGCGCGTGCATGGGCTTAGAAATTAAGGGCGCGCTTATCCACCGCCAGCGCGGCTTCTTTAGTCGCCTCGGATAGCGTGGGATGTGCATGGCAAATGCGCGCAATGTCCTCGGCCGAGGCACGAAACTCCATCGCCACCACAGCTTCGGCGATCAGTTCAGAGGCCATCGGACCAACAATATGTACGCCCAAAATTTCATCCGACTGCGCATCAGCAAGGAACTTCACCAAGCCAGAGGTGTCGCCCAGTGCGCGAGCGCGACCATTTGCCATAAAAGGAAAACTACCCGACTTATAGGCAACGCCAGACGCTTTTAGTTGCTGCTCTGTTTTGCCCACCCAAGCGATCTCAGGCGAGGTGTAAATAACCCATGGAATCGTGTCGAAGTTAACGTGGCCATGTTGCCCGGCGATACGCTCGGCGACAGCAACGCCCTCCTCCTCTGCCTTGTGCGCCAGCATTGGGCCGCGTACCACATCGCCCACTGCCCAGACATTCGGCAAATTCGTTTTGCAATGATCATCCACCACGATGAAGCCACGCTCATCGAGTTTCAAACCAACCGCATCGGAATGGAGTCCGTCGGTATTCGGTACACGACCAATCGAGACAATCAGCTTATCGACTTCGAGCACTTGCGCTGCGCCACTGGCATTGGTGTACTCAACACGCACCCCTTTGCCGGTTTTGATTTTGCCGATCTTCACGCCCATCTCAATGGCCAGACCCTGCTTGACGAACAGCTTATGCGCTTCGCTGGCGACTGATTCATCCACAGCGCCAAGGAAAGTAGGCAGCGCCTCAAGGATGGTCACTTCGGCACCGAGTCGACGCCAAACGCTGCCCATCTCAAGACCAATCACACCCGCGCCGATCACGCCTAATTTTTTTGGCACATGATCGATTTCAAGCGCACCCGTGTTCGACAAGATCTGCTGCTCATCAAACGGCAGATCAGGAAAGGCACGCGGATTCGAACCGGTGGCGACAATGATATGTTTACCGGTCACTGACTCGTTGGCCGGAGCTGATACTGCAATCTCGTAAGCACCTGCATCGGCCTTAACGAACGATGCACGTCCGTGCAAAAACGATACCTTGTTCTTCTTGAACAAGTACTGGATGCCGTCATTGTTTTGTTTGACCACTCCATCCTTGCGCCCCAGCATCTGCCCAAGGTTGAGCTTGACGCCCTTAACCTCGACACCATGCTCGGCAAGGCCGTGCTGCACATGCTCGAAATGCTCCGAGGATTGCAGCATGGCCTTGGAGGGAATACAGCCGACGTTGGTGCATGTGCCGCCAAGCGCCGGGCCACCTTTGGCGTTTTGCCAGGCATCGATACAGACAACCGTCAGTCCAAGTTGGGCCGCGCGAATCGCAGCGATGTATCCGCCCGGGCCGCCACCAATTACGACCACATCAAAATGCTTTGCCATGGCCGCCCCTTACAGATCGAGCAGCAGACGCGCTGGATCTTCCAACGCCTCTTTCATCGCTACCAGACCGAGCACCGCTTCGCGGCCATCAATGATGCGGTGGTCATACGAGAGCGCAAGATAGTTCATTGGACGAATCACGATCTGTCCGTCTTCGACCACCGCACGCTCTTTGGTGGCATGCACACCAAGAATCGCTGACTGCGGTGGATTGATGATCGGCGTGGAGAGCATCGAACCAAATACACCGCCATTGGAGATAGAGAAAGTACCACCGGAGAGTTCCTCCAGCGTGAGCTTGCCGTCTTTGGCCTTGGTACCAAACTCACCGATCTTTTTCTCGATATCTGCAATCGACATCTGATCGACATTCCGCAGAATTGGCACCACCAAACCACGCGGCGAACCAACGGCGATACCAACATCGAAATAGCCGTGGTAGACAATATCGTTACCATCCACCGATGAGTTGAGGATGGGGTATTTCTTAAGCGCTGCGACTGCGGCTTTCACAAAGAACGACATGAAACCGAGTTTCACGCCGTGCTCTTTTTCAAACTTATCTTTGTACTTGTTACGCAGATCCATCACCGGCTGCATGTTCACTTCATTGAAGGTGGTGAGGATGGCATTCGTCGCTTGCGACTCAAGCAAGCGCTCGGCGATACGTGCACGCAAGCGGCTCATCGGCACGCGCTGCGCAGGACGATCACCTAAATCCAGACCGATTTGGGCCGGCACTTCGGGAAGCAAAACGCGTGCAGCAGCAGGTGCAGGTGCCGCACTTGGCTTGGGCTGCGCCAGTGCCTGACTCACATCACCCTTGGTGACGCGACCATCTTTGCCGGTACCAGCCACTGCAGAGGCTGACATCTGATTTTCTGACAGAATCTTGGCGGCGGCAGGCATCGCAATCGCGCCAGATGAGGCAGGTGCCTTGGCCGCAGCGGGTGCGGGGCTAGGCGCTGAACTTGCGGCTGCAGGTGCACTCGCGGGCGCGCCGGCTGAGGCAGTCGCTTCGGTATCGATTCTGGCGATGACTTCGCCTGACACCACAGTGCTGCCGTCTGGCTTCACGATCTCGACCACTACACCCTGCGCAGGCGCAGGTAACTCGAGTACGACTTTGTCGGTCTCGATATCGATCAGGTTTTCATCGCGGGCGACTGCTTCACCTACTTTTTTATGCCAGTTCAGTAGCGTCGCCTCGGCGACAGATTCGGACAACTGCGGTACGTGTACTTCGATGATGGACATTACATACTCCGTTTCGGGTTTGTCACGCAGGTCGGCGGCTTCCACCCACCTGCGGGGTCATTACTTGGTGATTACAAAACCTTTCAGCTTCGAGAACGCAGCATCGATCAAGGCTTTCTGCTGCGCGTAGTGTTTGTCGTAGTAGCCCACTGCCGGCGAGGCAGAGGCAGGACGACCTGAATACGCGAGCTTCTGCCCGTCAGACAAATTCTCGAGAATGTTGTGTTGGATCTGGAACCAGGCCCCTTGATTCTGTGGCTCGTCTTGCACCCACACCAGCTCAGAAAAATTCGGGAACTTGGCGAGTTCAGTCGCCAACGCCTTGTGCGGGAATGGATAAAGCTGCTCGACACGAATAATCGCGATATCGGTGGTGTTGCGCTCTTTGCGCGCATTGACCAAGTCGTAATAAACCTTGCCTGAGCAGGCCAGCACACGCTTGACCTTTTTAGGATCGAGCTTGGCTTCCGTATCACCGATCACCGTGTGGAAGGAGCCCTTCACCAACTCGGACAGCGGTGATCCCGCATCCTTGTTTCGCAACAGCGACTTAGGTGTGAAGATCACCAGCGGCTTGCGGAACAAGCGAATCATCTGACGACGCAGCAAATGGAAAATCTGCGCGGCCGATGTCGGCTGTACCAGTTGCATATTGTTGTCTGCAGCGAGTTGCAAGAAGCGCTCGATACGTGCTGACGAGTGTTCCGGGCCTTGGCCTTCATAGCCATGCGGCAGCATCATCACCAAGCCAGAGGCGCGGCCCCATTTGACTTCACCGGAGCTGATGAACTGATCAATCACCACCTGCGCACCATTCGCGAAATCGCCAAACTGCGCTTCCCAAATCGTGAGCGTATTCGGCTCAGACGTGGAGTAACCGTACTCGAAACCCAGCACCGCCTCTTCTGATAGCACCGAGTCAATCACGTTAAATGGCGCCTGCTGCTCAGATACATGCTGCAGCGGGACGTAGTTGCCTGCATCCCACTTCTCACGGTTTTGATCATGCAGCACCGAGTGGCGGTGAGTGAAGGTTCCGCGCCCTGCATCTTGGCCGGTAATTCGCACTGCGTAGCCAGAGGACACCAGCGATGCAAACGCGAGGTGTTCGCCCATACCCCAATCGAGATTAATCTCACCACGGCCCATCGCAGCGCGATCGGCGAGCACTTTATCTACCAAGGGGTGCGGCTTGAAGTTTTCGGGAACGGTCGTGATCCGCTCCGACAGGCGCTTAAGCTCTGCAACGGGTACCGAGGTATCCGCTGCATCAGTCCATTTCCGATTCAGGAAAGGCATCCAGTCGACGATGAACTTGTTCTTGTAGTTCGAAATAACCGGGTCAACCGTCTGCTTACCCTCGTCCATCGCCTGCCGGTAATCTTTGACCATTTGGTCACCATCCGGCGCACCGATCACGCCCTGCGCGAGTAATTTATCGGCGTACAGTTTGCGAGTACCCGGGTGCTGGGCGATCTTTTTGTACATCAGCGGCTGGGTCAGCGCCGGGGTGTCCTGCTCGTTGTGACCGAGCTTACGGAAGCAGACAATATCGACCACCACGTCTTTGTGGAACTGCATCCGGAAATCCAGCGCAATCTGCGTCGCAAACACCACCGCTTCGGGGTCATCGCCGTTCACGTGCAGCACAGGCGCTTCAATCATCTTGACCACATCCGAGCAGTACAAGGTAGACCGTGAATCGCGCGGATCAGAGGTGGTGAAACCAATCTGGTTATTGATGACGATGTGCACGGTGCCGCCAGTGCCGTAGCCACGCGTCTGCGCGAGGTTGAGCGTCTCCATCACGACGCCTTGACCCGCAAATGCAGCATCACCATGCACCTGAACCGCCAGCACTTCTTTGCCGTCTTTGTCGCCGCGTCTGTCCATACGCGCCTTGGCTGAACCCTCAACCACTGGGTTCACGATTTCAAGATGCGACGGGTTAAACGCCAACGACAAGTGGACAGGCCCACCGGAAGTGGACACATCTGAAGAAAAGCCCTGGTGGTATTTCACGTCACCGGCCGGCAGATCATCTGCGTGCTTGCCCTCGAATTCAGCAAACAGGTCATGCGGCATCTTGCCGAGGATATTCACCAGCACATTCAGACGGCCACGGTGTGCCATGCCGATCACGATCTCTTGCACACCCTGGCTTCCTGCGCGTTGAATCAACGCGTCGAGCGAAGCGATAAAGCTCTCACCACCTTCGAGCGAGAAACGCTTCTGCCCGACATACTTGGTGTGGAGATAGCGCTCCAAGCCCTCGGCGGCCGTGATGCGGTCGAGGATATGCTGCTTTTCTTCCACGGTGAAGATACCAGTAGCGCGGGTTGACTCCAGCCGCTCTTGCATCCAGCGTTTTTGGGTGGGGTCGGTGATGTACTGGAACTCAGCACCAATCGAGCGGCAATAGGTATCGCGCAGCGCCTGCAGCAGATCTCTTAGCGAGGCAGACTCGGGGCCGAAATAGGTATTGCTGATATTGAAAACGGTATCGAGGTCGGCGTCGCCGAATCCGTAGAACGGCGGCTCGAGCTCGGGAATAGTTGGTCGCTCCTGGCGCTGTAGCGGGTCCAGATTGGCCCACTGGGTACCCAGGAATCGATAGGCGGCAATCAGCTGTGTAGAGGCGACGCGTTTGCGCCCCATCTCTGCATCACCTGAAGCGGTGACGGTACGAATCGGGCCGCGTTTGGCGCGCTCGGCAAACGAGGCAACCACACTCGCATGCGGCACATCGGGGCGGTCGGAACCATCGACAGCGGGCACGTGTTGCATGGCGTCGAAATACGAGCGCCAGTTTTCAGGTACCGAGCCGGGATTAAGGAGATAGGCCTCGTACAATTCTTCCACGTACGGGGCATTCCCTCCAAACAGATAGGAGTTGGAGAAATATTGCTGCATCATCACTGCTCACCTTTCTTCGCGCTTCGCGAAGTAATCAGCGGGTTCATCAACCATCCGCACTGCGGCCACACCGCGTTGCAGATTGCATTTCAAACGGGCACACCCTCGTCGGGATGCCCGCTTTGTAAAACAACTAAGTCACCTACCCCCTGAGCGTATCACAAGCAGGACGCAAAATGACAACACTTCAGTTACCGCTTTGCCATCGGCGGCACATCGCGCCGGGGTGAGCCAACGAATAACTGCCGTGGGCGACCGATTTTCTGCTCGGGGTCGGAGATCATTTCCTTCCACTGCGCGATCCAGCCCACGGTACGGGCCATCGCAAAAATACCCGTGAACAGTGACACCGGAATGCCTAGGGCCGACTGCACAATGCCGGAGTAGAAGTCGACGTTCGGGTACAGCTTGCGCGATACGAAGTATTCGTCTTCCAATGCAATCTTCTCGAGCGCCATCGCCAGCTTGAACAAAGGATCATTTTGCAGACCCAGTTCATTCAGCACTTCGTAGCAGGTCTCACGCATCAACTTCGCACGCGGATCGTAGTTCTTGTAAACCCGATGACCGAAGCCCATCAGCTTCACATTAGAGTTCTTGTCCTTGACCTTGGCGACGAACTCGCCAATCTTCTCGACACCGCCATCACGATGAATGTCTTGCAGCATCTGTAGCGCAGCTTCATTTGCGCCACCGTGTGCCGGGCCCCACAAGCAGGCAATACCCGCTGCGATACAAGCAAACGGGTTCGCACCCGAAGAGCCCGCAAGACGTACAGTCGATGTTGAGGCGTTTTGCTCATGGTCAGCGTGCAAGATCAAGATACGATCCAGCGCGCGCACCAGCACATCGTTAACTTTGTAGTCCCCTGCCGGGGTCGCAAACATCATGCGCATGAAGTTTGCACTGTAGGACAGATCATTACGCGGATAGACAAACGGCTGACCGACCGAGTACTTATACGCCATTGCCACCAGTGTCGGCATCTTGGCCACTAAGCGAATCGCCGATACATCACGGTGCATAGGATCATTGATGTCGAGCGAGTCGTGATAGAACGACGCCAACGCACCCACCGTACCGACCAGCACCGACATCGGGTGTGCATCGCGACGGAAGCCACGGAAGAAAAACTGCATCTGTTCGTGCACCATGGTGTGATTAGTCACCGTAGAGACAAACTCCGTTTTCTGCGTCGCGCTCGGCAGCTCGCCATGCAGCAGCAAGTAACAGGTTTCCAGGAAGTCGCAATTCACCGCAAGTTGCTCGATCGGGTAGCCTCGATAAAGCAGCTCGCCCTTATCGCCATCGATGTAAGTGATGGAAGAATTACAAGCAGCGGTCGACATGAAGCCGGGGTCGTAGGTGAACATCCCCGTCGCGCCGTATAGCTTGCGGATGTCCAGAACGTCTGGCCCAATCGAGCCGGCATATACGGGGAATTCAACCGATGGCGAACCATTGGAGAAAGAGAGCGTTGCTTTCACATCGGACTGTTTCATGGCGTTACCTTCAACTCAAAAATATGTAAACGATTACAAGAACAAATCATTCATTCGCTAGGCCTGGCGAAGTTTGCTCAGCAAGGCACTCACGTTGGGTACCGCGAGCGAGTCAGCGGGTTCGGTTCTACCCAGCAGCAGATCCAACAAGTCATTGTCGGAAAGATCAAGCAACTGGGTGAGCGCATCGACCTCGTCATCGGTCAGCTCGATTTCATGCGCGTCGAGGAAGCGGGTTAGGATCAGATCATTTTCGAGCAAGCCGCGGCGGCTGCGCCAACGGAGTCGGGCGCGCCGAGTCGGGTCATCCTGATGCCGCACGCCCTCCATCGTCAAACCGCGCGACGAACCATCAATTCCTTGATCTTGCCGATCGCCTGATTGGGGTTCAAACCTTTCGGGCAGACATCGACGCAGTTCATGATCGAGTGGCAGCGGAACAAACGGTAAGGATCTTCCAAGTTATCGAGACGTTCGCCGGTCGCTTGATCGCGGCTGTCTGCGATAAATCGGTAGGCCTGCAACAAGCCGGCTGGGCCAACGAATTTATCCGGGTTCCACCAGAACGACGGGCAAGATGTCGAGCAGCATGCGCACAGAATGCACTCGTACAAGCCATCAAGCTCTTCGCGCTCTTCGGGTGTTTGCAGACGCTCACGCTCGGGTGGCGGCGTGTCATTGATCAGGAACGGCTTAATCGAGTGGTACTGCTTGAAGAAGTTGGTCATATCGACGATCAGATCGCGAATGACTGGCAACCCCGGTAAAGGACGCAGCACAATCGGTTGCGTCAGCTCGTTGAGGTTAGTGGTGCAAGCGAGCCCGTTCTTGCCGTTGATGTTCATCGCGTCCGAGCCGCACACACCTTCGCGGCAGGAGCGGCGCAGCGCGAGAGAATCATCGACATCCGCCTTGATGCGCTGAAGCGCGTCCAGCAGCATCTTGTCGGTGTCGTCCAACTCGACCGTCAGATCCTGCATGTAGGGCTTGGCATCCTTGTCGGGATCGTAGCGGTAGATCTGAAATTTGACTGTGCGTGGCATATTCAATGTCCTGCGATCAGAAAGTACGGGCCTTGGGCTTGAAAGTCTCTACCGTCAGTGGTTTGGTAACCACCGGTTTGTAGTCGAGACGATTGCCCTCCGAGAACCAAAGGGTGTGTTTCATCCATTGCTCATCATCGCGCTGTGGATGGTCGCTATGCGCATGCGCACCGCGCGACTCATGGCGAGCGGCTGCAGAGTACATCGTGGCCTTCGCAGTCTCGATGAGGTTATCCAGCTCGAGCGCTTCTACACGCGCGGTGTTGAAAACTTTCGACTTGTCTTTAAACGAGACATGCTTACGGCGCTCGTCGAGTTCAGCGATCATCGCCACGCCTTCATCGAGCAGTGCCTGAGACCTGAACACACCACAGTGCTGCTGCATTACTTTGCGAATGTCGCTGGCAACGGTTTGTACACGCTCGCTACCATTGGACGATTCCAAATGTGCCAAACGTTCGAGCGCCATGTCAGCACCATCGGCTGGCAGATCGTGATGGCTTTGCTCTTTCAACTTCGACGCCACGATATGGTTACCCGCTGCGCGGCCAAACACTAACAGGTCGAGCAATGAGTTAGTGCCGAGACGGTTGGCACCATGCACCGAGACGCAAGCGCATTCACCGATTGCATACAGCCCATTGACGATTTCTTGTGTGCCGTTTTTCGGCGCGACCACCTGACCGTGAATATTGGTCGGGATACCACCCATCTGGTAATGGATAGTCGGCACGACTGGAATAGGCTCTTTGGTCGCATCGACGTTTGCAAACTTGTGACCGATCTCCAAAATCGAAGGCAGACGTTTGCGAATGGTGTCAGCACCGATATGACGCAGATCGAGCAACACATGGTCTTTGTTCGGACCGCAACCACGACCTTCTTTGATCTCTTGGTCCATCGAGCGCGACACAAAATCACGTGGCGCCAGATCTTTCAGCGTCGGCGCGTAGCGTTCCATGAATCGCTCGCCGTTGCTGTTGATGAGAATACCGCCCTCACCGCGAACACCTTCAGTGATCAGCACACCTGCGCCGGCAACACCGGTTGGGTGAAACTGCCAGAACTCCATGTCTTCCAGTGGCAAGCCAGCACGTGCCGCCATGCCCATACCGTCGCCGGTATTGATGAACGCATTGGTCGATGCGGCCCAGATACGACCCGCGCCACCGGTCGCGAATACCGTGGTTTTTGCCTCAAGGATGGCCAGCTCACCGGTTTCCATTTCCAGCGCAACCACACCAACCACATCCCCTTGCTGATTGCGAATCAGATCGATCGCCATCCACTCAACGAAGAAATGCGTTTTTGCACGCACATTGCGCTGATACAGCGTGTGCAGCATGGCGTGACCAGTACGGTCGGCAGCAGCACAGGCGCGTTGCACCGGCTTCTCACCAAAATTTGCGGTGTGACCGCCAAACGGACGCTGATAGATGGTGCCGTCCGGATTACGGTCGAACGGCATGCCAAAGTGCTCCATCTCGTACACGACCTTGGGCGCCTCACGGCACATGAATTCGATCGCGTCTTGGTCGCCGAGATAATCGGAACCCTTGACGGTATCGAACATATGCCAGTACCAGCTGTCCTCTGACATATTGCCGAGCGCAGCACCGACGCCGCCCTGCGCAGCAACCGTGTGCGACCGAGTCGGAAATACTTTTGACAGCACAGCAACGGAAAGACCGGCCTCAGCTAGCTGCAGCGAAGCGCGCATACCAGAGCCGCCTGCGCCGATAACAACCGCATCGAAACGACGACGCGCGATGGAAGATTTGATGGCAGCCACGATCACACTCTCCAAAGAATCTGTATGGTCCAGCCGGCACATCCGAGCAGCCAGAGGATGGTGAATACTTGCAGCGTCAGTCGGATGCCGACCGGCTTGATGTAGTCCATCCAGATGTCTCGAATACCCACCCAGACGTGGTAGTACAAAGCAAGGAAGGTGACGAAAGCCAGAATCTTGAACCATTGCTGCGCGAACAGCCCGGCCCATCCTTCATAGCTGAAATCCGACGCCCCAAAAAACAAGACCAGCGTCACCACGGTAAACACTGCCATCACCACAGCAGTCACACGCTGCGCGAGCCAATCGCGCAAGCCGTAATGAGCGCCGACGACAAGGCGCTTTGGACCGATATTGTTATTCGCCATGTCAGATCACCCCGAACAGTTTCATTGCCACAAGCAAGGTCAGGACACCGCTGATGACGAGCACTACCCATGCGGATTTAACAGTCTCGTGCTTGGACAAGCCGATGTGCATATCCATCACCAGGTGCCGAATACCTGCGATGAAATGATGCAAGTAGGCCCAGCTCAGCGCCAGTATCGCCAGCTTGACTAGCGGGTGGCTCACATAACCCTTGAAAAACTCGAACGAGATTTCGGACGTAATCGATTTATCGAACAAGAACAGCACGAAAGGAAGCAGCAGGAACATAAGTGCGCCACTGATTCGATGCAAAATCGACACCATCCCGGAAGCTGGTAGCCGATAACGAATAATTTGCGTGACGTGGATATTGGTGAAGCGTTTGCGTGCGGCGGCGTCGGACATCGGTGTTTTCTCCAGCGTTTCTGGCCGAATCTGTTTCAGCGTATTTACTTGAACTTTTCGAATTCTATCTGGGTCGACAGTTCAGCGCCCATTCGTCTCTGAATTGATCTTTGCCACGTTGTTAACATCATGACTGTAGGTTCTAGCTAAGCTCGTTGTGGTAATGGTGCAGAGCGGTGAGATAGATGGCACGCCGCAATTCAACCGGACGTTCACCATACGTGAACGCGACTCGCTCAATGCTCAGTACCGGAGTACCGACAGCCACACGCAATGTGGTGGCGACGGCCTCATCAGCCAGCGCGGCTTTCAGCTTTTCGGTTGCATGAATCATCTGCGTGCCGAACTCGGTCTCGAACAAGCCATACATCGGCCCTTTGTACTCCGCCAAGCGCTCCGCGGTGAGCCCCTTGAACAAGGCACCCGGCAACCAAATCTCTTCCAGAATGATGGGCGCATTGTCGAATGACTGTACACGCTTGATGTACACCACCGAATCGCCCGCTTTCATTTCCAGCGCACGTGCGACTTCGGCAGGACCACGCAGACGCTTTACTTCGATAATTCGGTTTTCGGCTTGGTGCGCGTCGCCGTTGTCTGGCATTAGTTTCAAAAAACGAAACTGGACCTTCGCCTCGTGATGGGTGGCGACAAACGTCCCCTTGCCCTGCCGGCGCACCACCAGATTTTCTGCAGAAAGCTCGTCGATCGCCTTCCTCACCGTACCCTGGCTGACCTTATATCGCAGCGCGAGCTCGACTTCGCTAGGGATAAGCTCGCCCGGCTTCCACTCGCCAGATTGCAAACTTTGCAATATTAAGGCCTTGATCTGCTGATAAAGCGGACTAAAAGTCGGCGATGCCAAACCGGTGCCGGCACTCGCCGCCGGCACGCTGGGAAGCGGTGGGTTCAGGGTCTGACTCATGGCGCGCCATTTCACCACAGACGTTGCCCAACGTCCAGAAGATTAATGAGTATGATGTCTTATATAAGATATAAGAGGTAGATTGACAGCATCATAATGCGCCCCTAAACTCGCGACCAAGTTTTCGGGCGATTTAACAACGCAGTACTGGCCCGCGCAAGACGTACGCTTAATCCACCAGACCGGAGATCTACCATGTCAAAAACTCCCATGCGAGTGGCCGTTACTGGCGCCGCAGGTCAAATCGGCTACTCCCTGCTGTTCCGCATCGCCAATGGCGACATGCTCGGCAAGGACCAACCCGTCATTCTTCAGTTGCTGGAGATCCCCGACGAGAAAGCCCAGAAAGCGCTGAAAGGCGTGATGATGGAAGTCGACGACTGTGCATTCCCGCTGCTCGCCGGCATGACTGCACACGCTGACCCGATGACCGCCTTCAAAGACGCTGATGTTGCGCTGCTGGTGGGTGCACGTCCACGCGGCCCGGGTATGGAGCGCAAGGACTTGCTGGAAGCGAATGCGCAGATCTTTACGGTACAAGGCAAAGCGCTGGATGCGGTTGCCTCTCGCAATGTCAAAGTGCTGGTAGTTGGCAATCCGGCCAACACAAATGCCTACATCGCGATGAAGTCGGCCCCTAGCCTGCCTGCGAAAAACTTCACCGCCATGCTGCGCCTTGATCACAACCGCGCGCTGTCGCAGATCGCCACTAAAACTGGCAAGCCGGTCGCGTCGATCGAGAAGCTTTGCGTTTGGGGCAATCACTCGCCCACCATGTACGCCGACTACCGCTTTGCGACGATCGACGGCCAATCGGTGAAGCAAATGATCAACGACGACGCATGGAACAAAGATGTTTTCTTGCCAACCGTCGGCAAGCGTGGCGCTGCAATCATCGAGGCACGCGGCTTGTCATCGGCAGCATCGGCAGCCAATGCAGCGATCGATCATGTGCGCGATTGGGTGCTGGGTACCCACGGCAAATGGACCACGATGGGCATCCCGTCTGATGGCTCGTATGGCATCCCGAATGACACCATGTTCGGCTTCCCAGTCACCACCAACAACGGCGAGTACGAGATTGTTCAGGGGCTGGACATCGATGCCTTCTCACAAGAACGCATCGCGCTGACGTTGAAAGAGTTGCAAGAGGAACGTGATGGCGTGAAGCACCTGCTGCCTTAAATGCGCAATTAGCACAGCACCACCCCACCCTGAATCAGCCATTGCCGGCCGCAAGCCGGTACCATGTGGAAACTGATGACTCGTAACAAGGGTTTGTCCGGTCACCATCTGTACCGGCAAACAAAGGGTAAGGCGCCGCAGAAGCAAATGCGGCGCCTGTTCAGATTCAACCGACTCTGTAGGAGGTTGTATGGCGAACCGTTTTGGGATGATGCTGTTGCCTTGCTTGTTTTGGGTGGGCCTGGCCCACGCCTCCACCGCTGACCTGATGTGCGAACGCGCGCAGCCAGTATTTGTGGGTGGTGATGTAGTTAGCGACAACGTCATCGAGCTGGTGTGGCGTGGAAGAAGCTACCGGATGCAACGCGTTGGCACAACCACTGGGGCACAGCGTTTCGAAGATCCTGTCAGTCGTCTGATCTGGATCAGCATACCGAGCAAATCCATGCTGCTCGACGGTGGTAAGGGTGAGCCCATCGTCAGCGACTGCAAGATTCATTTGGGCGGTCGCGCCGTGCGCTGAGTGTTAAGACAGCAGCGTCGTGTGCGCTGCCCACACATCGCCAAGGATTCAATTTGACAGGCTTTTAGCCTTTTCGAAAAAGAGGAGAACACATGTCACACCATCCGCTGGATACTCTCAAAGAGTTCACAATTTCCGGCTCCCATAAAGGCAAATTCCAATCGCTACCGGCGCTGCAAAAAGCGCTTGGCGTGAACATCGAGCGCCTCCCGGTCTCGATTCGTATCGTGCTTGAATCCGTACTGCGTAATTGCGATGGCAACAAAGTCACCGAGGCGCATGTGCGTCAGTTGGCGAACTGGAAGCCCAAAGCAGATCGTACCGACGAAATTCCATTTGTTGTCGCCCGCGTTGTCCTGCAGGATTTCACTGGTGTGCCGCTGCTGGCCGACTTGGCTGCAATGCGCGGCGTCGCATCGAAGATGGGTAAGAACCCAAAGAATATTGAGCCGTTGGTACCTGTGGATTTGGTGGTGGATCACTCAGTGCAGATTGATCACTTCCGTGAAAAAAATGCACTCGATCTGAACATGAAACTGGAATTTCAGCGCAATAACGAGCGCTACCAGTTCATGAAGTGGGGCATGCAGGCGTTCGACACCTTTGGCGTTGTGCCACCGGGCTTTGGCATCGTGCACCAGGTCAACCTGGAGTACTTGGCACGTGGCGTGCATCACAAAGACGGCGTTTACTATCCCGATACCTTGGTCGGTACCGATTCTCACACCACCATGATTAATGGCATTGGCGTTGTTGGCTGGGGCGTGGGCGGTATTGAGGCGGAAGCCGGCATGTTGGGCCAACCCGTCTACTTCCTCACGCCAGATGTGGTGGGCGTCAACCTGACAGGTGTGTTGCGCGAGGGCGTGACTGCAACCGATCTGGTGCTCACCATCACCGAGATGCTGCGTAAAGAAAAAGTGGTCGGCAAGTTTGTCGAGTTCTTTGGTGAAGGCACTGCCTCACTCTCACTCACTGATCGCGCCACCATCGCCAACATGGCGCCCGAGTACGGCGCCACCATGGGCTTCTTCCCAGTCGATGAAGCCACCATTGATTACTTCCATGGCACCGGCCGCACCAAAGCCGAGATCGATGCATTTGAGGCTTACTTCAAAGCACAGAAGCTGTTCGGCATCCCGAAAAAAGGGCAGATCGATTACACCAAAGAGCTGAGCCTCGACCTATCCAAAGTCGCGCCTTCGCTGGCGGGCCCGAAGCGTCCGCAAGACCGTATCGAAATCGGTCACGTCAAAGACACCTTCAAAGATTTGTTTGCCAAGCCCGTAGCAGACAATGGCTTCAACAAAAAAGCGGAAGATCTCGACGCAAGCTACACCACGAGCGACGGCATCAGTCTGCGCAACGGTGATGTGCTGATCGCTGCAATCACCTCTTGCACCAACACCTCGAACCCGAGTGTTCTGCTGGCCGCGGGCCTACTCGCGAAAAAAGCAGTGAAGCTGGGATTGACCGTGCCTAAGCACATCAAGACCTCGCTCGCTCCTGGTTCGCGTGTTGTCACGCAATACCTCGAGGCGGCTGGCTTATTGCCCTACCTCGAAGAGCTTGGCTTCGGCGTCACCGCTTATGGTTGCACCACCTGTATTGGTAATGCCGGCGATCTGACCCCGGCTTTCAACGAGGCGATCGTTAAAAACGATGTGGTTGCTGCCGCCGTGTTGTCGGGCAACCGAAATTTCGAAGCGCGTATTCATCCAAACATCCGCGCCAACTTCCTGGCTTCGCCGCCACTGGTCGTTGCCTATGCCATCGCAGGCAATGTCACAGTCGATCTGATGACGCAGCCGCTGGGCAAAGATGCCAAGGGCCGCGACATTTACATCGGCGACATCTGGCCAAGCTCGGAAGAAATCAACAAGCTGATGAAGTACGCGATGAACGCCAACACGTTCAAGCGTAACTACGCTGACGTCAAAGGCGCGCCCGGTAAATTGTGGGAGCAGATCCAAGGTGTAGCCGAGGGTCAGGTCTACAACTGGCCAAAGTCCACCTATATCGCCGAGCCACCGTTCTTCCAGGAATTCGCCATGCAGCCTAAGGCAGCGGCGACAGGCATCTCCGGCGCACGTGCGCTTGGCGTGTTTGGCGATTCGATTACCACCGACCATATCTCGCCCGCTGGCTCCATCAAAGATAGCAGCCCTGCTGGCAAGTGGTTAATTGAGCATGGTGTGTTGAAAGCGGATTTCAACTCCTACGGCTCGCGTCGTGGCAATCATGAAATCATGATGCGCGGCACCTTCGCCAATGTCCGCATCAAAAACCTGATGATCCCGATCAAGGCCGATGGCTCGCGCGTTGAAGGCGGCATCACCATTCATCAGCCAAGCGGCGAACAGATGTCGATCTACGACGCCGCCATGAAGTACGTCCATGATGATGTACCGACCATGGTGTTCGCTGGCGAAGAATACGGCACCGGATCGTCGCGTGACTGGGCCGCTAAAGGTACTCAACTACTCGGTGTAAAAGCTGTTATCGCACGCTCTTTCGAACGTATTCACCGCTCGAATCTGGTCGGCATGGGTGTGTTGCCTCTGCAGTTCATCGGTAGCGATAGTGTGCAATCGCTGAACATCAACGGTGATGAGCGCTTCGATCTGATCGGTCTAGAGCAAGACATCAAACCACAGCAAAATGTGACACTGGTAATCCATCGTGCCAATGGCCAGACCCAGCATGTGAAATTACTGCTGCGCATCGATACGCCGATTGAAGTCGATTACTACCGTCACGGCGGCATCTTGCCATTTGTGTTGCGTCAACTACTGGCAGCTTGAGCCAAGGGTGCCAGCCGCAGTGAGGCTGGCACCAACTTCATCCTGCAAAAAAATATAAAATTTGCTTGAAGAACTGAATCAAGTACTCAACCGGAGACAAACTGATGTGGAAAATGCTTGTAGCGTTTGTGATTTTTGCGGCCGCGGCTCTAGCGGCTGTTTTTAGCATGGGCGATAAAGCCAGCCTGCAGGGCGAAGCAGGCGGCCATGGAGATACCCACACCGAGGCACCGGCGACGGCTAACCCGGCACCAGCGCCTGCTGCTGCAGATGCGGCAGCTGCACCAGCAACACCGGAAGCAGAGAAAAAGTAAGCTTGCTCGCTTGCGATTAAGCAGCCCGCTTCGGCGGGCTTTTGTTTTGTCATCTCAAGGGCTGACGCATCCAGTACAATCGCCGCTCCCTCCTCACGCCTCACCGCAAACCATGCGCCGCTCGCCTAAAAATCCGATCCGTAAGTTTTCTGCCGAGAGCCAGCGCCTCGCCTCATTGGCGCAATCCATGGTGCGCGCCTCCAGCCGTATTGAGACAAGAGCGTGGGAAACCCGCCTTGATAGTCTGCTACAGAAACAGCTCGCGAATAACCAGCAGCAGGCGATCGACAATGCGCTCGATCATCTGTTTCACACCGACCTTGATGCCTACGATGCGCTGCTCGATTCCATTGAAGCCATCAGTAGTAGCTGCACCATCGAGCAAGATGACAAACGCTACGATGCGCTGCTGATTGCAATCCCGGTGTTGGCTTGGACGCGATTCACTATCCCATCAGGCGCCATCAACGCCACCACGTTGCAAACGATTACTGCGCACTTGCATGGGCATATTCTCGCTGCCAACACGCGCGCTGCGGTGGCACCGGTGTTGTTCTCGATTGATCAGCTGCCGCGTAGCTATTGCGAAACCTACCAACTGACCCGCCGCATGGCCGAGTCGGCCATTTCAGGCAAAGCTCAGCCAGCATCAACAGCACTGCCGGAAACTGCCGCGTTCCTAGCCGATACGCGTCATCTGTTGGCACTGGTCACCGCTGAGAGTGGGCAGCCTTTGCTGCGCTGGCAAGAGGATGAGACCGGTAGCAATCTGCAGACACTCAGCCAATCAGCGCTCACGCAGTGGCAACTACAAGCGGGACCGAATCTACAAAACTTGCTGCCGGGCTGCGGTATTGAGTTGTTATTGCCCAGCGCCTACTACGTCGCGTGCCGCGAAGCAGATAAAGCGATTCGCCCGATATCACTGCGCGCCGCTGTCTATTACCTCACGCATGTGCTTTCCGTTGAGCCTGCACAGCTCTCCGCCGTGATTGCTGCAGTCGGTGATGAAGCAAGTGATATGCGTGTCGATGAGTTTCGTATCAGCTACAGCGTGACCGGCAACAATGATGTCGTCTATGGCGTTGTATGGCCCTTGTACGATGAAGAGAGCGCAGAAGAATACGTCGCCAATCTCACGCATCAACGGGCTGTGGCGATTGCGCCGTCATCACCGCTACAACAAATCATTTCGGTACTGCGCGAGAGCGGTATCACGCGCATTCAACAGGCAGATAGCGTGTTTCCGCCAGAGTATTGCGATGACTGCGGAGCACCGCTGTTTTGCGATGTCGAGGAAGAAATGGTGCATGCCGAAATGCCGGAAGACGCAGGGCAAAATTCTGGGCATCTGCACTAAAGAGCTTTGTCCACCCTCTGATATACTCGCGCGCTTGTCGGGGCGTAGCGCAGCCTGGTAGCGCACTTGCATGGGGTGCAAGGGGTCGCGAGTTCGAATCCCGCCGCCCCGACCATTGTAATCAAGCATTTAGGCCAATCTTCGGATTGGCTTTTTTGTTGGTGAAACGAGTTCATAGAAAAACTGCCCAACAAACTACTCAACACAGTGCCCAACAAATGTCTCAGCTAGCTCGGCTATTGGCGATCGATTAGGCAGCTTGAATTTCTGACCGCGCCGCATGGGCTTCAGGCTGACAAACTTTCGCATAAGAAACATCTCTTCCCACATTCAGGCCAAAATCTCAGAGGACTCCTATCTGCGAGCTATTGAGAGCAAGAATCTCGGAAATATTGTTATCAGACTATTCATATTCCGCACTTTTTTAGGCAAAAGGTTGCTAGAAAACAATATAATGTTCGACCCGTGGCACTTGATTCCAACGAATCCCGGCAGAGGACGTAGCGATGCAGTTGATGTGGGTTTCTGGCCCAACAGGGCGTGTACGCACTATCTCAATCACCTTCAAGAAGGTGGTGGTTGCGGCGTTGGTGGCTTCCCTCTCGCTCGTCGTCACTGGGTTTCTGCTTTACCTGGTTGGCTTCAAGATTGCGGTCGAAACCAGTCCTGATCTCGCGCGCACTTTGGGTGGCGTGACGACCGAAGCTGAGCAGCAGCGCATGGAGGCGATTTATCGCGAGCGCCTCGCAAAGATGCAATCGATGCTGGACGCCACTGCACAAGATATTCGTCAGCTGCAGCAGCTGAAAAACCGCTTCATGGAAATCGCAACACCCGCATCACTGCGTGAGCGTAATGCCTCTAAAGTGGATGGCCGTGGTGGGCCGCTGCTGTTGATGCCAAACCGACGCTCTGCACTCGACTCTACGCAGCCCCTCAGCGAGACGCTCGACAACGCGATGAGTGAATTCGGCCAGTTCAATAAAACCATTAGCAGCATGCGAACCGATTGGGACAAGCAGCTGCTGTGGCTGCATACGCTGCCGACCGGCGTGCCGATTGGCGGTAATTTCCGCATGACGAGTGGTTTCGGCTTACGCGTTGACCCGTTCACGCACACACTCGCACGTCATGAGGGCCTCGACTTCACCGCCATGCAGGGCACGCCGATTCTCGCGGCCGCAGACGGCTTGGTGACGCGCTCAGGTTGGGAAGACACTTACGGCAATATTGTTGAAGTAACGCATGCTGAAGGCTTCATGACGCGCTATGCGCACATCAGCAAGCGTCTCGTCACTGAAGGTCAACGCGTCAAGCGTGGCCAGCATATCGCCGATGTAGGAAGCACCGGCCGCTCTACTGGCCCGCACCTCCACTATGAGGTGTTTCGGCATGGTCACGTGACGAACCCCGCCCAAGTACTTCCGACTGGAGGCGGTTGAACTTATCGGATAGAAAACCGACAAGTTCAAGCAGTTTCTCCGAAATAAATACAAGTAATTGATTTTCAGAATACGTAGTTTTCATCAACGTATTTTGATGATCTAGCAGGTGTAACGAGTAGCGCAATCACGAAAAAATCAATCCCGAACCGACTCAGTGTCCGGTATATTGCGGGTTGGAAAATTGGAACAGGAGGGGCATATGTTCCGCAAAATGAAGCAAAGTAAGCTACTACCTACTCAAGAGAAATTCGACACGCTGATCGGGTCAACGACCGAGATTTATGGTCGTCTGGTGCTTTTGGATAGCGTCCGTATCGATGGCAAAGTCATCGGCAATATCGAGACAGCTAAAGAGAAGAAAGTCACCGTTGCGATTGGTCGCTCAGGTGAAGTGTCGGGTGATATCACAGCGCATCGCGTGATGGTGGCCGGCAAAGTTGAAGGCAACATCTACGCCAATGAGCGTGCCGAGTTCCACAAAGACTCCGAAGTGCGCGGCGATATTACGTACGGCACCATCGGTGTCGAGCACGGTGCCAAGTTGCTTGGTCTGGTGATCCAGGCACAAAACAACACCAGCACGACTGATGCTCAAACTGTGATCAAGATGGCGCAAGAGAAGAAGTAAGCATTGAACCTCTGACTGCGTACAGTCAAACAAAAAAGCCTGACAAACGTCAGGCTTTTTTGTTTTTTCAGGCGCCTTGCGACGCCTGAGTTTGCGCTGTTACGGCTTTTTCTTGAGTTCGCCTTTGACCACACCACCACGCTGGATGGTGATGCTCTTGAAGCTCACTTTGCCATCAACGACAGCGCGGCTACCAATGGTCAAATCGCGGCAATCCAAGGAGCCCGCGAAGTTACCCTTCACGTTCATGGTGTCGCAAGTGACATTGCCGTCCAACACGCCAGTCACACCGATCTGAATCGAGTGTAGCGAGAGCGTGCCGCGAACGGTGCCGTCGATTGTCAGGTACCCGTTTGAACGGATCTCGCCGATAAACTCAAAGCCCTCACTAATAATCGAAGGTTTGAGATTATTGACCGACGGTTTCATGCCGCCGTTGCCATTACCGCCCGCTGGGTAGCCAGAATCGATTTCTGCCATTGGCACTTCTGGTGCAACCGGTTCTGGCTCGATGACCGGTGGCTGGCTATTTTCGATGGGAGTCGCCATTTTTTCCCGTTCGTCGTTTCGTTTTTTATTGATGAACACGAGTCAAAGCCCCGAAGTCAGTAGGTGCCCGATGCCGGACCGTCACCATCAATCTTTTGTAGTGAGCCCTGGAGGTCACCGCCCTTTTCAATCTCGATCTCGGCGTACTGAACTGAGCCGAGCGCCTTGCCTGTCGATCTGATGAACAACGACTTCTTGGCTGTGAGGGTGTCGTGAATCTCGCCGCGGAGGTCGATGATCTCTGCAGTGACCTTACCCTTGATTACGCCAGAACTGGCCACAATCAATTCACGTGCCGTGATATCCCCCTCGATACTACCGGACACCGACGCAATATCTGGAACAACGAATGTCCCGTTCAGCACGACGCCTTCGCCAACCGTCAGACAGCCGCTTTGATTAGAGTCCGCCAACACCGCCTCCATGAATCTGGTGAGAGAAAAAGATCAAACACTTGGGGCTTGCCATCATCCCATCCAAAGCGACGGATGCGGGACGCTGGCAAACCGGTTTGATTCCTAAAAGAAATTATACGGTCAAATGTTCAGAAATTCGCAAAATTTTATTTCCGTAATGAATCTATCGAACGGAATCTCACGAAATTGCCAATATGACATGCTCGCTTGAAGCACTGCATGGGATTCAGCAAAGACCAAAGCAGTCAGCCCCTTACCTTACAGTCATATGAAAATTCTATGGAGGACATAGAAACAAAGCATTTGCCTTATATTCTGCATAGCAGCATAATCCCGCTGTCTCCTCTATGTCTTCTCCTCAGATATAGATCTTGCCCGCTCCCTGAGCGGGCTTTTTTTTGCCCGATTTTGCCCCTTTGCTGCCTGCCTTATGCCCGATCGGGCCAACGCTCAGGCGCGCAGCAATCCGAGGATGGCCGACAGCTCAGCACGTACAGCCAACAAGTCCAACGCTTCAGCTTTGGCTGGCTGACCAGCGCCACTTGAGTCGAGCTTGTTGCGCGCGCCGCTAATGGTGAAGCCTTGCTCATACAACAGCTCCCGGATGCGGCGGATCAGCATCACCTCATGGTGCTGGTAGTAGCGTCGGTTGCCCCGTCGTTTGACAGGCTTCAGTTGAGTAAATTCCTGCTCCCAGTAGCGAAGTACATGGGGCTTTACGCCGCACAGCTCGCTAACCTCGCCGATCGTGAAGTATCGCTTCGGCGGAATCGGTGGCAGAGGCGCCAATACAGGCTTGGCTGCGCGGTCGTTCATGGCGGTTTAAATCAGGCGGGATGCGCTGGTGGGCGGACACTCGCCGCATCAACCTGCGCTTTCAGCTTTTGGCTTGCATGGAAGGTAACCACACGACGGGCGCTGATCGGGATTTCCTCCCCCGTCTTGGGATTGCGACCGGGTCGTTGCGGCTTGTCACGCAGTTGGAAGTTGCCGAACCCGGACAGCTTCACCGACTCGCCACGCTCCAATGCATCGCGGATTTCGCCAAAGAAGGTATCCACCATGTCCTTGGCTTCTCGTTTGTTCAATCCGACCTGCTCGAACAGCAACTCTGCCAGCTCAGCCTTGGTCAGGGTTGGCAATTCTTTCTCAGCACCGACGCGCGCTTGGTTGGCCTGAATAGCCCGATCAAGATCGGCCGCGACAACGGATTCGACTTCTGCGGGATTGGTGTGATTCATCATGTTCGACGACAACCCAAATGGCTGCTTATTTTCTTATGGTCGCGCCATGCGTGTGGTGAACAGCCTCTGCCAGCGCAGCCATTGCCGCGTCGACCGATTCGTCCTGCAGGGTGCTTCGAGTATCTTGCATGGTCACCCGGAAGGCAAGACTTTTTTGCCCTTCCGGCAGACCTTTGCCGCGATATTCATCAAATAAAACAATGTGTTGCATGATTCGACACACAGGGTTCGCGGCCGCTAACTGCTGCATGGTGTCCAGCAGTGATTGCACTAAAACTGACTGGTCAACTAATAGCGCCAAGTCGCGCATCACCGGCGGAAACTTCGACAACTCTTGATACGCTGGCAGGCTTCGCTGCTGCAGCGCAGCGGCATCGACTTCAAACATCACTGGCGCCAGCGGCAACTCCAGCGATTGCACCAAAGCCGGGTGTAACTCGCCGATCACGCCGATAGACTCAGCACCGAGCAGAACAGCGGCTGAACGGCCAGGATGTAGCGCTGGGTGAACTGCAGCCTCAAAGCGCAGTGTGTGCGGCGCGAACAAGGCCTCGAGATCGGCCTTCAGATCAAAAAAGTCCACAGTACGTGCAGGCTGACCCCACTGCTCGTCGGCGACCGCGCCATACGCTAGTGCCGACAATCGTTTGGGTTGCGCGATACCGGCCACCGAGAGCGGGCCATCCGCCACGCTGGCATCCTTAGCGAACACCGCGCCAATCTCGAACACGCGCACACGCGACGCCTTACGATTGAGGTTGTAGCGAACATTCGCCACCAGACCACTCAGCAACTGCGAGCGCATCACGTTCATTTGGCTCGCGATTGGGTTCAGCAGCTTGATCGGATCAGCAAGCCCAAAACTATGTTCGGTAGCCTCATCAATGAAGCTGTAGTTGACCACTTCTTGATAATCCAGGTCCGCCATCTGCCGACGCACGGTAAACAAGGACCGCAGGTGTTCAGGCGCAATACGAATTTCATTCGCCGACACTGGCGGTAACGCCGGAATATTGTCGAAGCCATAGACCCGCGCGATCTCTTCGATCAGGTCTTCTTCAATCTCAATATCAAAGCGGTAGCTGGGTGCAGTGACTGAGAACAGCTCACCTTCTTGAGTAAACGGCAAACCCAATCGCGAGAAGATATCAGCCACCTGCTGTGCCGATAGCGGGATACCAATAATTTTTGCAGCACGTGCGACACGCAGTGTCACCGGCTCGCGTTTTGGCAGTGCGGTGATCTGATCATCCACTTGCCCGACCTTAGTCTGTCCGGGTACACCGCAAATCTCGACGATCAGCGCAGTGATTCGCTCGATGTGTTCGACTGTGGTCGCAAAATCCACGCCGCGCTCAAAACGATGCGCCGCATCGGTAGAAAAATTGAAGCGACGCGCTCTACCCTGAATCGCATTCGGCCACCAGAACGCAGCTTCGAGATAAATGTTGGTGGTGTCGAGCGACACCGCGGTAGCGTCGCCACCCATGATGCCAGCCATCGCCTCCGGGCCAGTGTCGTCGGCGATCACACCAATCCAATCATCCAAGCCGACGGTATTGCCGTTCAATAGCTTGAGCTGTTCGCCAGCGCGCCCCCAGCGTACTTCGAGGCCACCATGAATTTTGTCGAGATCGAACACGTGGGTGGGGCGACCAAGTTCGAGCATCACGTAGTTCGAGATGTCGACCAATGCCGAAATCGAACGTTGACCACTGCGCTCAAGACGCTGCTTCATCCACTGCGGCGTTTCGGCCTTGGCGTTCAAACCACGAATGACGCGACCAGAAAAACGTCCGCACAAATCAGGCGCAGTAATCTTTACAGGCACAACCTCATCATGATTCACTGCGACTGGCTTGAAGGCTGGCATCGATAGCGATACGCCCGTCAATGCAGACACCTCACGCGCCACACCCAACACGGACAAACAATCCGCGCGGTTCGGCGTCAACTTGATGGTGAACTTCAGATCATTCAGCTGAAAATAATCGCGGAAGTTTTTACCCACCGGTGCATCGTCAGGCAACTCGAGCAGGCCGGCGTTTTCTTCCGATAGTTTTAGTTCGCGCGCGGAGCACAGCATGCCCTGCGACTCAACACCACGCAGCTTGCCCAGCTTGATTTCAAATGGCTTGCCATCGTCTCCGGGTGGCAATTTCGCGCCGATCATGGCGCATGGCACCTTCAGCCCCGGGCGCACATTCGGCGCACCGCATACGATGTTTAATAGAGTACCGGTACCCGCATCAACCTGGCACACGCGCAGCCGATCAGCATCCGGGTGAGGCTCAACCTGCACTACCTGCGCGACTACTACATGACTGAATGGTGGCACGACTGGCTCGACCTCTTCCACTTCAAGCCCGGACATGGTGAGCAGATGCGACAGCTCATCCGAAGTGAGCTTGGGGTCGGCCAGAGTACGCAGCCAGTTTTCAGAGAATTGCATTGCTCGCGTCGTCCGAAATCAATTGAATTGCTTGAGGAAGCGGAGATCACCTTCATAAAACAAACGAAGGTCATTGATGCCATAGCGCAGCATCGTCAGTCGCTCGAGACCGGAACCAAAGGCGAACCCGATGAACTGCTCAGGGTCGAAGCCCATATTGCGCAACACCGTGGGGTGTACCTGACCAGCGCCAGACACTTCCAACCAGCGGCCCTTCAGCGGCCCGGAACCAAACGCAATATCGATCTCGGCTGACGGCTCGGTGAATGGAAAATAAGAGGGGCGAAACCGCACTTGCAAATCGTCGGTTTCAAAAAACGCTTTGACGAACCCGAGATAAACACCCTTCAGATCCGCGAAACTGATATCGGTATCAATCCACAAGCCCTCGACCTGATGAAACATCGGTGAGTGCGTAGCATCGCTATCGACGCGATATGTACGACCCGGTGCGATCACCTTAATCGGCGGCTGATGCATCTTGGCATAGCGCACCTGCATCGGGCTGGTATGCGTACGCAGCAGCAGCGGTTTGCCGGTACTGTCCTTACCGTCGATGTAAAAGGTATCTTGCATCGAACGCGCCGGATGGTTTTCCGGGCTATTCAGTGCGGAGAAATTAGTCCAGTCGGTTTCGATCTCGGGACCATCGGCGACATCGAAACCAATCGAGGCAAAAATCTGCTCGATACGTTCCCATGAACGCATTACCGGATGAATACCGCCAACACTGCGGCCACGTCCCGGCAAGGTCACATCGATTGCCTCGGCGTTCAGACGCTCTTGCATCTGTGCGTCCGACAAGGCATTTCGACGCGCAGTAAGCAGCGCCTCGATCTGATCCTTAGCCGCATTGATCAACGCGCCCTGAGCGCGACGCGCGTCAGGGTCGAGCTTGCCCAAGCCTTTCATCTGCTCGGTGATTTGCCCGCTCTTGCCGAGATACTTGGCCTTGGCGTTTTCCAGCGCGGCAGAATCCTGCGCGGCAGCGAAATCAGCGCCTGCGGCAACGACGAGTTGTTCCAATGAGCTCATGCGTATGCTTGAAAATGGCAACGGGGCACGGGCTTGTCAGCTCATGCCCCGCATGAACGCCACCGAGTTCGGTGGCGCCAACGCAAGTCGGCCTATCAGGCTGCGATAGTGGCTTTGACTTGGTTCACGATGGCGGCAAATGCCGGCTTGTCGGTCACCGCCATATCAGCCAGCACCTTACGGTCGAGAGCGATCTCCGCCTTTTTCAGACCGTTGATGAACTTGCTGTAGGTCAGGCCATGCTCACGGGTCGCCGCGTTGATACGGGTGATCCAGAGTGCGCGGAAAACGCGCTTCTTGTTGCGACGATCGCGGTAGGCATACTGCCCAGCGCGCATGACCGCCTGCTTGGCGACGCGATAAACACGGCTACGACGACCGCGGTAACCCTTGGCGGCGTCTAGAACTTTCTTGTGACGGGCCCGTGCCGTGACCCCACGTTTTACTCTTGGCATAGTGTGCTCCTGTGGTGGTCGTTAGGTCAGGCAAACGGCATCATCGCGCGAACCGCGTTGACGTTTGTGTCATGAACATCGACCGCTCCACGCAGCTGGCGCTTGTTCTTGGTGGTTTTCTTGGTCAGGATGTGGCGCTTGAAGGCTTGGCCACGTTTGACGGTACCGCCCGGGCGAACGCGAAAACGCTTCTTCGCGCTGCTCTTGGTTTTCATTTTTGGCATGACAACTCCGTCCTTTTCGGACGGCTCCATTATTGGACGATGACAGGTGGCAGCAATTTCACTGCTCTTGGATGCCTGTTCTCGCTTATTGTTGATTGACGGATCGAGCCACCAATCACATGACCCCGCCTGAAAACAGCGGAGCCCGAAATTATATCAAGGAAATCAGCGCCTTAGCAAGTCGGCAGAGACTCACTTCTTTTTCTTAGGTGCCAGCACCATCACCATTTGCCGGCCTTCCATCTTGGGGAACTGCTCAACCTGACCGTAAGGCTCGAGGTCGGCTTTCAGCCGCTCCAGCATCCGCACGCCGATTTCCTGGTGGGCCATCTCACGGCCACGGAAACGCAGCGTGATCTTGGTCTTGTCGCCCTCATCGAGGAACTTCACCAGGTTACGCAGCTTGATGGAGTAATCGCCGTCGTCCGTACCCGGGCGAAACTTGACCTCTTTGACCGAGATCACTTTCTGCTTGAGCTTGGCCTCATGCTGGCGCTTCTGTTCCTGGTATTTGAACTTGCCGTAGTCCATCAGGCGACAGACGGGCGGTACCGCCGTGGGCGCGATCTCGACGAGATCTACGTCGGCCTCTTCGGCCATTCGAAACGCTTCGGCCAGGCTGACGATGCCGATCGCTTCATTCTCAACGCCGGAGAGGCGAACCTCGGGGGCGGTAATTTCACCGTTGATACGGTGCGATTTATCAGTAGCTATTGCCGTTTCCTTCTAAAGGTCCAAAAAAGACGCCGTGCTTCTGCTGCGAGCCGACCCGACGGAAGTCCCGTCAGGCCTTGGTAGCGATCTCATGATGGAGTCTGCCTACCAAATCGTCGAGGGACATCACGCCCAGATCGACATTGCCTCGCGCACGCACGGCCACGGTTTTCGCATCTCGCTCTTTGTCGCCGACTACCACAATGTAGGGCAGCTTCTGAACCGAGTGCTCGCGTATTTTATAGGTTATTTTCTCGTTTCGCAAATCCGCCTGCACTCTAAACCCTTGTTTTTTCAGGGATTGCTCGATTTCTTTGGCGTAATCTGACTGCCCTTCCGAGATATTCAGGATCGACACCTGCACAGGCGCCAGCCACAGCGGCAAGGCACCCGCATGGTTCTCGATCAGCATGCCGATAAACCGCTCCAATGACCCCAGGATCGCCCGGTGCAGCATCACCGGCACCTTGCGCGTGTTGTCGTCGGCCACGTACTCGGCTTCTAGTCTGACCGGCATCGAGAAATCCACCTGCATCGTGCCGCACTGCCAGGGCCGACCGATGGCGTCTTTCAATGTGTACTCGATCTTAGGACCGTAGAAAGCGCCCTCACCCGGCGTAATCTCATACTCACAACCTGAACGCTTGAGCGACTCGATCAACGCGCGCTCGGCCTTGTCCCACAGCTCGTCCGAACCAACCCGCTTCTCCGGACGCGTGGCGACCTTGTAGATCACCTCGGTAAAGCCGAAGTCTCGGTAAACCTGCTGAAGCAGTGCAGTGAAAGCGACGCACTCATCCAGAATTTGGTCTTCGGTGCAAAAGATATGTCCGTCATCTTGCGTAAAGCCACGCACGCGCATCATGCCGTGTAGCGAGCCCGAGGGTTCATTGCGATGGCACTGTCCGAACTCGCCATAGCGCAGCGGCAGCTCGCGGTACGAGTGCATATTCGAACGGAAAATCTGCACGTGCCCAGGGCAATTCATCGGCTTCAATGCATACGCCCGATTCTCGGAATCGGTCGTAAACATATTGTCTTTGTAGTTGTCCCAGTGACCGGACTTCTCCCACAACGAACGATCAAGAATCTGCGGCGCTTTGACTTCCTGATAGCCGTTATCTTGATACACATGGCGCATGTACTGCTCAACCTGCTGCCAGATCGTCCAGCCCTTGGGGTGCCAGAAAATCAGTCCCGGCGCCTCGTCTTGAAAGTGGAACAAATCAAGTTGTCGACCTAATTTACGATGATCGCGCTTCTCGGCTTCCTCCAGCATGTGAAGGTAAGCCTCCTGATCTTCTTTTTTCGTCCAGGCGGTGCCGTAAATCCGCTGCAGCATTTCATTCTTCGAATCGCCGCGCCAGTAAGCACCGGCCAGCTTCATCAGCTTGAACACTTTCAGCTTGCCGGTAGACGGCACGTGTGGCCCACGGCACAGGTCAGTGAACTGCCCTTCCGAATACAGCGAGACATCTTCATTCGCCGGAATCGAGGCAATGATCTCGGCCTTGTAGTGCTCGCCAATCGACTTGAAATACGCCACCGCATCGTCACGCGGAATCACCTTGCGCTCAACTGGCTCGTCTTTCTTCGCCAGTTCAGCCATCTTTTTTTCAATCGCCTCGAGGTCTTCCGGGGTAAACGGACGCTTGTACGAAAAATCGTAGTAAAAACCGTTGTCGATCACCGGGCCAATCGTTACCTGCGCCTCAGGGAATAGCGATTTGACGGCATAGGCGAGCAAGTGCGCGGTCGAGTGGCGAATCACCTCCAGCCCATCGGCATCCTTGTCGGTGACGATCGCCAAATCCGAATCGCGATCGATCAGGAAAGAGGTGTCAACCAGCTTGCCATCTACCTTGCCGGCGAGGGCTGCTTTGGCGAGGCCTGCGCCGATGGATGCGGCAACCGCGGCTACGGTGACGGGCGCATCGAACTGACGCTGCGAGCCATCGGGAAGTCGGACTGAAACCATGGATACTCCTTCGGAGAGTGTCGCGGCCCATGCCGCAGACGAAAAAAAACGCGGACCAGCCGCGTTTTTCTATGCAAGAAGACGGACTAGCAGTGAAAAAATCTCGCTACGCTGCTAGTTCGCGGTGTCATAACCGTCTCGCCTTTCTCGCTCTTACAGATAAGTGCTGCTGTGTGTTGGTAGGCACGATTGGACTCGAACCAACGACCCCTACCATGTCAAGGTAGTGCTCTAACCAGCTGAGCTACGCGCCTAAAGAAGCGAGATTATAGCCAGCTTTGCATCCTTACGCCAAGAACTCCAAGATTTTGCGGGTGTGACTGAGCGCTTGAAGCCACGGTAAGAGGGAATGCTCGGTGGGTTAGTGATTTACCTAAAGCCCCGGGGGCAGCGTGCAACCATCGATGGTTAGTTATTTGACATCCAATGAACCAAGCCTGCCCTAAACCCGCTTAACCTCAGCCACGCCCCTCACCTCGGAGATCACCTTCATCGCGCGCTGCAACTGCTCGGTGGAGGATATTTCGCCCGTAAACGACATAAAGGCCTGCCCTTTGCTACTGCGCGTAGAAACACCAATCACATTGATTTTCTCGCGCAGAAAAATATCGGAGATGTCGCGCAGCAGACCTTGCCGGTCTTGCGCGAGTACGAACACATCCACCGGGTAAACCGTATCGCCGCCCAGCTCGCCCCAGCTACTTTGCACCATGCGCTCAGGCGCACGCAGCACCATCTGCGACAAGTTCTTGCAGCTAGCACGATGTATCGAGACACCCTTGCCACGCGTGATAAAGCCGACGATAGGATCGGGCGGCGCCGGTTTGCAGCAACTCGCCATCTGCGTTAGCAGACCTTCTGTTCCTAAGATCAGCACGCCGGCTTTGCCACCTTGCGTCACGCTTGAGGCACGGCTCTTGCGCGTCAACTGGCTTTCGTCGTCGGGCGCGGTGCGCTCATGCGCGTCGCCGTGCAGCGCCTGCTCGACCACACGCAGGCTAAACCGCTCGTTGCCCACCGCGAGCAACATCTCCTCTAGCTTGGCAAAGCCCAGGCGATGTGCAAGATCATCCAAGTTGACCGCTGTCTTTCCTTCGCGCTGCAAGGTCTTGTCGAGCAAAATACGGCCGTGCGCCAACGTCTGCGCCTGCTCGATGGCATTGAACCAGGCACGAATTTTTGAGCGCGTACGAGGGCTCGCGGTGTAGCCATCAGATAGCCAGTCGCGCGAAGGCCCCGCAGTACCCATCGCCACCGCCTCACCTTTGGCGGTAATGATCTCGACCGTCTGACCGTTCTTCAGCACGGTATTGAGCGGCACCATCGTTCCATTGACGCGCGCACCACGGCAACGATGGCCGACATCGCTATGCAACTGGTACGCAAAATCAATCGGCGTGGCGCCCATCGGCAACTCGATCAATCTGCCCTGTGGTGTCAGCACGTAAATACGGTCGTTGATGGAAGCCGCCTTTAGCTGCTCGACCCACTGCCGCTCGCTATCTTCTTGCCCGACCACGGTGTCCGTGATCTCGCTTTTCCAGTTCAGTAGCTGCCTCAACCAGGCAATTTTTTGGTCATAGGTATCGTCTTGTGCATTACCTGTGCCCTCTTTGTAGCGCCAATGCGCTGCGACGCCGAACTCTGCAAAGCGATGCATTTGCTGGGTACGAATCTGCACCTCCAGCGTGCGGCCATCATCAGCTTCTACAACCGTATGGAGTGACTGATAGCCGTTCGACTTTGGGCGCGCAATATAGTCGTCGAACTCTTCAGCGATTGGCGTCCAAATATCGTGCACGATCGAAAGAACGGCGTAGCAGGTTTTTACATCCTCCACGATCACCCGAAACGCCCGCACATCATGCAGGCGCGAGAAATCTATCGCCTTACCCTGCATCTTGTTCCAGATGCTGTAGATATGCTTCGGCCTACCGTAGACCTCCGCGCGGATACCCGCCGATGCCAGCTCAGACCGCAAACGTTTAATCGCATCCTCGACAAATTGTTCGCGCTCGACCCGCTTCTCTTCAAGCATCTTTGCCACGCGCTTGTAGTTATCCGGCTCGGAAAAGCGAAACGATAAATCTTCCAGCTCCCATTTCAACTGCCAGATACCGAGCCGGTTAGCGAGCGGCGCATAAAGATCAAAGGTCTCGCGCGCGTAACGTAATTCGAAATCGCTTTCGCTCTTGATTTCAGCGAAGTGTCGCAGCGTTGCAAGGCGCGAGCACAGCCGCACCAGTACCACGCGCATATCGCTCGACATTGCCAGCGTCATTTTTCGCAATACTTCCAGCTGGCTTGCCGCGCTGGTCTTGGTACGGTCTGCGTCTTTGCGTGCGAACATGCCTTCGTGCAAGCGCATCAGCTGCCGGATACTGGTGACCATATCGGCCACTTCTTTACCGAAGCGCGCCTCAATCGCTGCAACTTTTTCAGGTACCACGACTGCCAGCTCGAACAACATACCGGCAATGCGCGTATCTGCATCTGCTTTTAGTGAGGCCAGTGCTGCAACCACATCGCGCGAAAAGTCCATCGCGTCTTGGCCGGTGGGTACCTGCTTGCCAGCATAGGGCTCACGCACAAACTCGATCGCATCCCGTAGCCGTGCCGCGTCCTCGGGCCGCAGGCCTGTGCACAGCTCATCATCTCCGGCGCGGGTTACAACGAATACCATGGCTATTCCAGAAAAAACTGGCGCGCAAGCGCGATCTGATCTTCATGCATAAACGTAGGCGCATGCCCAATGCCGGGCAACTCCACTAATTGTGCGTGTGGGCCACGCGTTGTCATCTGCTGTGCTGTCTCGCGTGTGAGCAGATCAGACTCACTGCCACGAACCAGTAAAACCGGACACTGCACGGCATCATAAGCAGCCCATAGCGCTGCCTCGCCTTGTTGCGCGCTTTCTTCGGTCATCACCTTGAATGGCAAAGCCAATGACACATCATAGTGTCGTCGCCAGCGGCCATCAGCAGTTTGTCGAAGCACATCCGCCGCGAGTTTGTCCCACTCCTGATCCGTGTGCGGACCGAACGGCGCCGAGATGGTTCGGATGTAGTCCCGGCCCTGCTGGAAACTGTCAAAGCGCATGTCTTCACCGATATAACTGCCAATGCGCGAGAGCGCCTGAAAATTCAACGCGGGTCCGACATCGTTCATCACCATCTTGCGAATTGGGGTATCAGGTAATGCAGCGAGGCCCATGCCGATCAACGCGCCCATTGAAGTACCGAACCAGTCCACCTCTGGCACATCCAGTCGCGCGATTAAAGTCACCATGTCACTCACATACTGCGGCACCCAGTAGTACTTGGGGTCTTTTAGCCACCCCGATCGGCCGCGCCCCACCACATCCGGGCAGATGACGCGGTAATGGTCCGACATCGCAGCCGCCAGTGCATCAAAGTCGTCTGACACCCGGGTCACGCCGTGCACGCACACCAGCACCCGCGGATTATCCGGATCGCCCCATTCCTTGTACGCCATCGCATGCAGGCCGGCCGGCGACAGGCATTGCACCATTTTGATCTGCGCTTGCATCGTCACAGGGCGGTCTCCTTGTTTGCTTTTTATGATTTTAGCGGTACTGCCCGTAAAATCGCGTTGTTCATCATCTCATTGCAAAAGGAATGCCCATGCAAACTCGCCAACTCACCGGCAAAACCGCCCTCGTGACCGGCTCCACCTCCGGAATCGGCCTCGGTATCGCGCAGGCGCTCGCCGCGGAGGGCGCGAACATCGTATTCAATGGGTTTGGCGATGCCGCGCAGATCGCAGATTTGCAGAAACAAACCGCAGCACAATTCGGCGTAAAAACCGCCTACTTTGGTGCTGACATGACCAAACCGGAACAAATCGAGCAGATGATGAAGGACGCTATCTCTCAATTTGGCTCGGTGGATATTCTTGTCAACAATGCCGGTATCCAGCATGTCGCCACTATCGAGGATTTTCCGGTTGAGCGCTGGGATGCAGTGATCGCCATCAACCTCACCTCGGCGTTTCACACAACGCGTCTTGCGCTGCCGGTCATGCAACAAAAAAATTGGGGCCGCATTATCAACATCGCCTCAGCCCACGGCTTGGTTGCATCGATTGGCAAGTCGGCTTATGTCGCTTCCAAGCATGGCATCGTCGGATTGACCAAGGTCACTGCTTTGGAAAATGCGCAGACTGGCATTACCTGTAACGCCATTTGTCCCGGCTGGGTGCTCACGCCGTTGGTGCAAAAACAAGTGGACGCACGCGCCGCAGCCAACAAGATTTCGATCGACCAGGCCAAGCGTGAGCTACTTCTCGAGAAACAACCGTCTGGCGAATTCGTCACACCCGAGCAGTTGGGTGCACTGGCGGTGTTCATGTGCAGCGATGCAGCCGCGCAGGTACGTGGTGTTGCGTGGAATATGGATGGGGGATGGGTGGCGCAGTAAGGTCATGAGTAACGGCAATTAAAAACTTCAGGGGCAGTACGCCCCTGAAGTTTTTCCTCACCACCGGAAACGTGCCTCACGCCTGCTCTGTACTATGCCTTCGAAAACAAGTGTTTTAAATGTGGAAACCCCTCAACAACGAATTCAATAAGCGAAGGGTCGGCTTGCTTACGTAGCAAATCGATGACTCGATTTCCCTGGCTATCCTTGGCATTCCAGTCGCAGCCCAAATCAAGAAGATCGAGTGCTAGTAGCCAATGAGCATCATGATCGGCATCACCGGCATGATCGTTTAACGTGAGCAAAGTCAGCGGCGCCCACTGAATGATCAGTTGCGCAGCGGGCAGGTCCTTGAGGGCTGGATCATCGAATCGAAGCTTTTCTTCCCGCATACCATTGATTAGGTTATCTAGCCTACCCCAATCTTGTTTGTCGATCGCCTTCAAAATTGTGCCTACCAGCATGGTTATGCCACTTGGCATAGCTGGATCGACAGCGGTTTTTGCAGGTGAGCTGACGGCAGTTTTTACGGTGTGCGAATGATTCTTCCGAATGGACAGCTTGGGTTCCGAATAATTTTTTGTGTCGTTTACTTCATCTGAACTCGAATCGATGTTTGATGGTGCACCAATGATTTCTCCGTCATATTCAAACGAGTCGGTGAGCAAGCCTGATTTGCCTATCGGCTTGCCGCTGTCATCGCCAACAGATGAATCAGAGAGCAAACCTTTGCGCAGCTTTTCTTCGCGCGCTCTGACCGATGCTGGAATTCGTGTCGTATTTTTAGGTAGCTGATTTTCTTTCACCTCTCGCGCTCTCACAGATACGGGGGCACGTGTTTTTTCAGGGGTGTTTGTATTGCTCGTCGAGGGTGGCGTACTTGCATTACTGGTAGAGAGCGGCGCGTTAGCATTGCCGGTTGAAAATGGCGTGGATTCAGATTGTCCGTGGTTTCGGGTCAAATTTTTTGTTCTTTGCATGGCATGCGTCCTCACACAAGGTGTGCCAGTGATACAAGATATGCCGGTGATAACGGCGGCTTGGAGAGTCTTTATCAGAACACAATTTGGAACGGTACAAAGCTTGGGAAGGCGTACCTAGTGCATCTTTAGTACATTGGCGATGAGGTCTGTGAGGCAAATGCGACGACAAATATCACGCCACATAGAGCGTTGAGTGCAGCAGCACAATCAACGATTAACGATCAATTCAGAAAAAAAGCCGGCGGGCTAAGTGCCGACCGGCTTCACATTGAAACTGTAGTGCGTCAGCTCAGAACCTGATCTCGCACCCCGTACTGGCAATCAGTTCTTCTTTGGTGACGCCGGGAGCCATCTCAACCAATTTCAATCCATGCTCGGTGACATCCAGCACACATAGATCAGTGATGATACGGTCGACGACACCGACGCCAGTGAGTGGCAAGTTGCAGTGTTCGAGCAGCTTGTGCGAGGTTGATCCGTCTTTGGCCTTGGCGACATGCTCCATCAGCACCACCACGCGGCCAACACCGGCCACCAAGTCCATCGCACCGCCCATACCCTTGACCATCTTGCCGGGGATCATCCAGTTCGCAAGATCACCGCGCTCGGAGACCTGCATCGCACCAAGAATTGCGATGTTGATCTTGCCGCCTCGGATCATGGCAAACGAATCTGCCGAGCTGAAAAACGAGGCGCCTTTCAGAGCGGTGACTGTTTGTTTGCCCGCATTGATCAGATCAGCATCGATGGCGTCTTCGGTCGGAAAGGGTCCGATGCCGAGCAAACCATTCTCTGATTGCAGCCAGACGGTAATGTCTTGCGGCACATAGTTCGCAACTAGCGTCGGCAGACCGATACCCAGGTTCACATAAAAACCATCTTGTAGCTCTTGCGCGGCGCGCGCCGCCATTTGTTCACGTGTCCATGCCATGGTGGTCTCCGCCTTACTGTGCACGCACGGTGCGTTGTTCGATGCGTTTCTCTGGGTTCGCGTTCACCACGATACGGTGAACGAAAATACCCGGTGTGTGAACCATGTCGGGGTCCAGATCGCCAAGGCCCACCATCCCTTCTACCTCAACGATAGTCAGCTTGCCTGCCATGGCCACGTTTGGATTGAAATTACGCGCGGTCTTGCGGTACACGAGGTTGCCCACTGGATCGGCTTTCCAAGCCTTGACCAATGACACATCGGCCACGAGTGCATGCTCCATTACATACTGCTCGCCATCGAATAGGCGCACTTCCTTACCCTCGGCGACGATCGTGCCGGCTCCGGTGCGCGTGAAAAATGCAGGAATACCCGCACCACCGGCGCGCAGCTTTTCTGCGAGTGTGCCTTGCGGTGTGAAGTCCAGTTCCAGTTCGCCCGCCAAATGCTGCCGCTCGAACTCTTTGTTCTCACCGACGTAAGATGAAATCATTTTTTTGATTTGACGTGTCGCCAGCAGCAAGCCAAGACCAAAGCCATCCACACCCGCATTATTTGAAATTGCGGTGAGATGCTTCACGCCGGTGTCGCGCAATGCCGCAATCAGCGCCTCGGGGATACCGCACAGACCAAAACCACCCACAGCGATGGTCTGCCCGTCTTTCACCACACCCGCCAAAGCGCTGGCGGCGTCAGGGTAAAGCTTGTTCATGATTCTCCTCGATGAAATACCGGAGCGATCAACCCAACGCTGCAAAGCACTGCATTGTCGATCGCGACTTGGTTGGCAAAAACAGAAACGATACCGTAAAAGTATGACGATAGGCCATCAGTTGCCTGTGCCGGTCAGCGCCTCCCGCACCTGCTGCGGTAAGGGCATGGATTTTTCTACGCGCTGATCAACCCAGACTACCTTGGCACCGCCCTCGGCGTACAGCACCTCGGGCGCGTCAATGCGACGAATCTGATGCAGCATCTCGAAACTGGAACGACCAAGTGCGCCTGCCCATGTGCACACCTCGATCTCGCCGGGGTAACGCAGTTGCCTCAAAAAGGTGCAATGTGCATTGATGATGACAGGGCCTATTCCATCGGGCGATGGCGGGAAACCGGAAGCCTCGAAGGTTTCGATTCGGGCCTGCTCAAGGTAACGGAAATAGACCGTGTTGTTGACATGGCCCATGGCATCCATGTCACCCCAGCGTATCACCATGCGCGACCGATGAAGCAGTCGGAACCCCTCCGGTATCGGCATCAAAACACCGCCATACCATCGTCAGCGGTGATCACAGCGCCATTCATGAATCGCGACTCATCCGCTGCCAGCAGAAGCAATAAACCATCGAGATCAGAAGGTTGCCCGACCCGCTTGCGCGGCAAGATATTCACCAGCTTCTGCCCGCTCTCACTCGCGAAGTATTCGCGGTTGATCTCGGTCTCGATATAGCCGGGGCAGATCGCGTTGACATTGATGCCGTAGCGTCCCCACTCGAGTGCCATCGCCTTGGTCATCTGCACGACGGCTGCTTTACTCATGCAGTACACACCAATCTGCGACAGCACTCGAAGTGCGGCGACCGAGGCGATATTGATGATCCGGAAGTGTCGATTCGGCTCAGCCTTGGAACGCAGGATCATCCGCTTGGCTACTTCTTGCGCCACAAAGAACGCGCCCTTGGTATTCGTCTCCATTACATAGTCGTAGTCCTCAGGCGAGACATCCACCAGCTTTTGCGTGGTCGAGACGCCCGAGTTATTGACCAGAATATCGATCGGCCCGGCCTCGGTTTCGGCATGCGCCACCGCTGACTTGATACTGGCGAAATCGGTCACATCAAGCTGCACGATGCGCGAAGCACCGCCCTCGGCCTCGATCTGCGCGCGTAGTTCTTTGAGTTTTTCTGTACGCCGCGCCGCTAAAACCACGGTGGCACCCGCCTCGGCCAGCACCTGCGCAAAGCGCTCGCCCAAGCCGCTTGAGGCCCCGGTCACCAGCGCCACCTTGCCCTTGAAATTCACTTCGATACCCACGCGCGCTCCCTGTTGGTCTTTAATTTGGGTGAAGCCGTTATCATTACATGATTCCGTGCATCAAAGACGTATCTGACAAGCACCCCGGCCAAGCAAAAGCTTGGAAAATCACGCCCTAGCGCAAATACCAGCCCACCATGAACAGTCCCAGCCAGAACCCGAGTTTCGTCGATCAATTTGGCCCCCGTGAGGCCATGGACTACGACGTCGTCATCATTGGCGCCGGCCCGGCCGGGCTGTCGGCGGCGATTCGGCTAAAGCAGCTCGCTGAACAGCAAGGCCGCGAGCTGAGTGTGTGTGTGCTCGAAAAGGGTAGCGAACCGGGCGCGCATATTCTGTCGGGTGCGGTGATGGATCCAATCGCCATCAATGAACTGTTCCCGGATTGGCAGCAACGCGGCGCACCACTCAACACGCCCGTCTCAGAAGATCGCTTCCTGTTCTTAACCGAGAACAGCGCAGTCGCAACGCCGAACTGGCTGCTACCCGGCTGCTTCCAAAACCACGGTAACTACATCGTATCGCTCGGTAACGTGGTGCGCTGGCTGGCGCAGCAAGCCGAGGCACTGGGTGTGGAGATTTTTCCTGGCTTCGCCGCTGCCGAAGTTTTATACGATGACCAGGGCGCGGTCGTCGGCGTCGCTACCGGAAATATGGGCGTGGACAAAGACGGCACAGCCACTGGCGATTTCCAACTCGGTATGGCCTTGAACGCGAAGTACACGCTGTTTGCCGAAGGCGCACGCGGGCATTTGGGCAAGCAGTTGATCGCAAATTATCATCTCGATGCCGGCAAGGATCCGCAAACCTACGGTATCGGGCTGAAGGAATTGTGGGAGATTGATCCGGCCAAGCATCAGCCCGGGCTGGTCATACACACTGCTGGTTGGCCGCTGGACGCCAGCACATATGGCGGTTCTTTCCTCTACCACCTTGAAAATAATCTGGTCGCGGTCGGCTACGTAGTGGGCCTCGGCTACGAGAACCCTTACCTCTCACCCTTTGAAGAGTTTCAGCGCTATAAAACACATCCTTCCATTCGCGGATTTTTCGAGGGCGGCAAACGGCTCTCTTATGGTGCACGGGCGATTACTGCGGGCGGGCTGCAATCACTGCCCAAGCTCACCTTCCCCGGCGGCGCACTGATTGGTTGTGATGCTGGCTTCTTGAATGCCAGCCGGATCAAGGGTAGCCATGCCGCGATGAAATCCGGCATGCTGGCTGCCGAGGCGGCATTCGATGCCATCGGCGCCGGACGCGCTCAAGATGAGTTGAGCGCCTACAGCACTAGCTTTGAAAAATCCTGGCTGCACGAAGAACTGCATGTCGCGCGCAACTTCAAACCTGCGATGGGTAAAGGTTTGTATCTCGGCACGCTGCTCGTCGGTATTGATCAGGTACTGTTCCGTGGCAAAGCACCTTGGACGCTGCATCATGAGCACCCCGATCATCTCGGCTTGCGTCCCGCCGCAGAGTGCCAACCGATCGCTTACCCCAAGCCCGACAATGTGCTGACCTTTGATCGCTTGTCATCCGTGTTCATCTCGAACACCAATCACAATGAGCATCAGCCCGCGCACCTTACGCTGACCGATAGCAGCGTACCGGTCGCCGTCAATCTAAGCACCTATGCTGGCCCTGAGCAACGCTATTGTCCGGCGGGTGTCTATGAGTATGTGGAAGAAAGTGGCCAGCCGCGGCTGCAGATCAACGCGCAAATCTGTGTTCACTGTAAAACTTGTGACATCAAAGATCCGAAGCAAAATATTGTATGGGTCACGCCCGAGGGTGGTGGGGGGCCGAATTACGCCAACATGTAATCTGACATGCTGAATGATTCTGACGGTGGCACCACACCGCCCTCAGTGACCTTAGCCGAAGCATTCCGCTACTGGCTTCGCCTTGGCTTTATCAGCTTTGGTGGGCCGAGTGGTCAGATCGCCTTGATGCATGATGAGCTGGTCGAAAAAAAACGCTGGATCTCTGAGCAGCGTTTTCTTCACGCGCTGAATTACTGCATGCTGCTGCCCGGGCCCGAGGCGATGCAACTTGCCACCTATATCGGCTGGCTCATGCACCGTACTGCTGGTGGCATTATCGCTGGTTGCCTGTTCGTGCTGCCGTCACTCTTGATACTGATTACGCTCTCTTGGGCTTATTTGGCATTTGGTGATGTACCCGTGGTGGCTGGCATCCTGTATGGCATCAAGCCGGCCGTGGTTGCGCTGGTGTTAGCTGCGGCGTGGCGTATCGGGCAGCGCAGCCTTCACAACCGTTGGCTACTGGCCGTTGCGGTGCTGGCCTGCGTGCTGATCAGCGCGATTCAGCTGCCCTTCCCTGCGGTGATCGGTATCGCGGCACTGATTGGTGCCGTTGGTGCTCGCTATAGGCCAACTTATTTTTCGCTGTCATCGCATCACAGTACCAGCGGGTCAACCACGCCCACGGCGCTGATTGATGACCATACACCGCCACCGGCGCATGCGGCTCTCGAGTGGCGAAAATTAATACGCACGACAGCGATTGGCGTTGCACTTGGTGCGCTGATACTACTGCTCCTCAATCTTTTGCTTGGCTGGCGAAACCCGCTGGTGCAGATGGGCTGGTTTTTCACTAAAGCCGCGCTGCTCAGTTTCGGTGGTGCTTATGCAGTGCTGCCGTATGTCTACCAAGGTGCGGTGGATAACTTCGGCTGGCTAAGCGCAAGTCAGATGATCGATGGCCTGGCTTTGGGCGAAACCACGCCCGGTCCGCTGATAATGATCGTGGCTTTTGTCGGCTTTGTCGGTGGCTGGACGCAAGAAGTGTTCGGACCGTTTGGCTTGTTTTGGTCGGGTTGTGCCGGCGCGCTGGTAGCGACGTTCTTTACCTTTTTACCGAGCTTTGTTTTTATCCTGGCGGGGGCACCGCTGGTAGAGGCCACCCGGGGTGACTTGCGCCTGAGTTCGGTGCTTAGCGCAATCAGCGCTGCCGTGGTGGGCGTCATTGTCAGCCTAGGCGCGCTGTTCGCAGCGCACGTATTCCACCTTGAGCAGCCGCTCGCGCGCTGGGATTGGCTGGCCATCCTGATTGCCTCGGCAGCAACCATCGCCCTAGTGCGCTTCAAGGTCAGCACCGTACGCTTGATACTTGCCTGTGCGATCACCGGCCTCGTGATATCTTACGCGCCCATCAGGCCGGTTTTTTGACCGCCATAGCAACGAGACTCTCCGATGGCGACGCCGCCATCTCCGCAACAGATGACAGAACGCTTTATTCCGGTCGCCGATCTTCGCTACTTGCAAGCGGTGCCGCATATTCCACAAACGCTGACCCCGGCGACCGGGCTGCTTTCAGACCAGCTCGCGCGCCCGCTGCGTGATCTGCGTATCTCGGTCACTGACCGCTGCAACTTCCGCTGCGTGTACTGCATGCCGAAAGAGGTGTTCGACAAGGACTACCAATTTCTGCCGCAAAGCTCTTTGTTGTCGTTTGAAGAAATCACGCGTGTCGCAAAAATCTTTGTTGCGCATGGTGTTGAAAAAATTCGTCTCACCGGTGGTGAGCCTTTGCTGCGAAAGCATATCGAGAAGCTGATTGAAATGCTCGCCGGGCTTACGACCCACAACGGCAAGCTGCTTGATCTGACCATGACCACCAACGGCTCGCTGCTAACTAAAAAAGCGCAATCACTTAAAGACGCTGGTCTGCAACGTGTCACGGTCTCACTTGACTCATTGGACGATGCGACCTTCAAGCGCATGAATGATGTGGACTTCCCGGTGTCGGATGTACTCGATGGCATCGAGGCAGCACACCGTGTCGGCCT